>JALHOE010000280.1 GCA_022843175.1 Deltaproteobacteria bacterium | reverse complement strand
CCGCAGACACGGGCGCAGCGCCCGCAGACACGGGCGCAGCGCCCGCGGACACGGGCGCAACGCCCGCAGACACGGGCGCAACGCCCGCAGACACGGGCGCAGCGCCCGTCGACACCGGTGTCCCCGACTCCGCCTCGGCCGACACGGGCGCGGCCGCCGACAGCGGCAGCGACGCCAGCTCGTTGACGTGTGTGAGCACCTTCGGAAAGGCGCTCACCACAGCGTTCGGTCGCATCGACGGCACGGTCGTCGCCGTCGTCGGTCCCGACGACGTCCCCTGCCCACGCGACAACGATCACGTGATCGTCCAGGTGCGCATGGGCGGCGCCGTCTACAAGCTATGGGTGAACATCGGCCTCGTCGCCGGCGAGGTCTGGACCCGCTCGGTGACCGCGCCGATGGCACCCCCCGCGTGGATGGACGGTTGGCACACCACCGGCGTGAAGCTGGACTACGTCACCACGTTCGCCGCGGCTTCGACCTCGTTCACGTCGGCTACCCCCGCCGAGCTGACCGCGTTGATGAAGAAGGAGCTCGTGGTCGGCGACCCCGTGTCGATCTACGCGCTCGGCTACGCCAGCGGCGACGGCGCACACGACATCCACCGCTACAAGACGGACATGGACGGCGCGATCGTGGTGAACCCGAAGACCTCGCCGTCCAAGTTCCTGCTCTTCCGTTTCGCGAGCCAGACGTTCTAGAGCACTTTCTGCTCGCGGTGGTCGACGCGCGGACGTCGCTCGCGCGGGTTGCGTCGACCGTTCCGTCGGAAGCACGGTCGAACAGGCGCGCGCGTCAGCGAGCGCCTATCGGTGCGAATGGTGCAATCACCGAGGCGCTCGCTGACGCGCGCGCCTATGCGTCGGACCGAAGAAGCTCGCCGCGCGAACCGGCCTTCCGGATTGCTGCGCAGACTATCGGGCGTGGCGCGTGCGGCGCATCAGCGACCGGATGTGGGCGGGGGCGACCTTTCCCGAGAGGAACAGGTCGCGGAACCAGCGGCGCGCGGGATCGGCGTCGTGCCGTCGGGGCCAGACGGCGACCACGGTTGCGGGCGGCAGCTCGAGCGGGGGCTCGAGCACGCGTAGCCCGAAGAGCTCGCGCGCCCGTGCCGCGACCGAGCTCGCCAGGGTGGAGACGAGCTCGGACCGCTGCACGGCCAGCGGCGCCGACACGAAGTGCGGAACGCGCAGCGCGATCGTTCGGGCTCGGCCGAGCTTCTCGAGCGCGCGATCGACGGCGCCGTCGCGACGGCCCTCCACGCTGACGAGCACGTGGCCGAGCGAGAGGTACGTCTCGAGATCGAGCCGGCGCCCGATCCGTGGATGATCGGCCCGCGCGATGACCGCGAACGGATCGCGGAAGAGCGTCGCGCGGCGCAGCCCCGCCGTGGGGATCGGCGCGGACGCTCCGATGAGGGCGAGATCGAGCTCGCCCCCGGAGAGCGAGCCCACGCTCGCCGGCGTGAAGCGCTCGATCTCCAGCCGGATCCCCGGCGCCGCAGCGGCGAGGTGGGCGAGGAGCGCGGGGAGCATCGTCAGCTCGAAGTAGTCGACGGTGGCCACGCGAAACGTGCGGGTCGCCGAGCGTGGATCGAACGCCTCGGGCTCCGCGAGCGAGTCTTGAAGCGCCGAAAGACCACGCGGCAGCGTCGACGCGAGGTGTCGGGCGCGCGGCGTCGGCGCGAGGCCGCGGCCGTGTTGCACGAAGAGCGGATCGCCGAAGACCTCGCGCAGGCGCGCGAGCGTGTGACTCATGGCGGACTGACTCACGCGCATCCGACGCGCCGCTCCCCCCACGCTGCCCTCGCTGAGGAGCGCCTCGAGCCCGGGGAGGAGGTTCAGGTTGATGGACCTCGCATCGATATTGCTCATGTGATGCTTGAGTAGACTTCAGTTTTCATCATGCGTCGACGGCGTCACATTGCCCGCAGGAGGCAACGATGGCGAACGAGGTCGAGGTGATGGTGACCGGTGGGACCGGGCTGATCGGACGGTGGCTGCTCGCGGAGCTCACCCGCACGCGGACCGTCGCGGCCATCGTCCGCAACGCCGCGGCGCGCGGCGCGGAGCTTCGCGCATTTGTCGATCGCCACGGCGGCGACGCGCGCAGGCTCGTGGTCGTCGAGGGCGACGTCGAGGCGCCGGGGCTCGGGCTGAAAGAGGAGCTCGAGGGAGTTCGCGACGTGTTTCACCTCGCCGCCCGCTTTGCCTTCGGGCTCTCCGCCGAAGACGCGCGTCGCGCGAACGTCGGCGGCACGCTCGAAGCGGCGCGCTGGGCGCTTGCGCGGCCCGGGCTCCGTCGCTTCGTCCACCTCGGTGGCTACCGGATGCTCGCGCCCTCGGTCGCGTTGGACCACGCGGCCTACCCGATGCCGGAGCCCGCGCGCGCGCGCCTGTACCGCGAACGCGGCGGATACGAGGCCTCGAAGCACGAGTCCTTCCTCGCGCTCCGGCACCTCGCTGCGACCCACAGACTTCCCATGACCGGCGTTCACCCGAGCGGGGTGATCGGCGACGCTCGCACGGGCGAGACGACGCAGCTGACCGGGTTGGGCGAGCTCGTGGCGCAGCTCTTCGAGGGAAAGCTCGCGGCGCTGCCGGGCAGCGACCGCACGTTCGTCCCGGTGGTCACGGTCGACTACCTCGCGCGCTTTCTCGCGAGCGTCCCCGAGCGGGCCGAGACGGAGGGGCAGGATCTCTGCGTGCTCGATCCCTCGACGCCGAACCTCCACGCGCTCGTCGCTCGCATCGCGCAGCACCTGCACGTTCGGGCGCCGCGGCTCGTCGTGCCCGTGGGGCTGCTTCGCGCGCTGCCCCGCGCGATCAGCGGCGTCGACCCCGAGAGCCTCTCGTTCCTCTCCGAGGAGCGGTACGACACGCGGGCCGCAGACGCGCACGCGGCTGCGATCGGCCTGAAGCACGCGCCGATCGAGACGAGCCTCGCGCGTTGGAGCGAGCACCTCGTGTCGACGCGCTTTCTCACCGAGCCCGCGGCCGACCGGGGCGCGCTCCGGGACGGCGTCTATTCAGCGCGGCGCGGGTGACGCCTACCTCCCGAAGTACTCGTCGTAACGCGCGTCGGCTTCGGCGCCGAAGAGCATGCGACACGCCTCGCGCAGGCCGGGCGCGTCACGAAGCACGCGGTCCTCGATGACCAGCGAGATCTTCGAGCGCCTTCGCAAGAAGTCCTCGAGCTTCACGATCATCTCGCGGCGCGCCGCCTTCGCGATCTCGCACCGCAGGTACTCGGCCCCCTCGATGAGCAGCTCCGCGCTCCTCGGATCGGCGCGGATCTCCTCGAGCAGCTGCAACGCCTGTTCGCCGTAGCGACGCCAGAGGCGCTTGGTCAGCGGCTCCGACGAGCTCTTGGGCGTCAGCTCGTCGAGCCCGAGGAGTCGCGCCTGGTGGAAGAACTCCTCTCGCACCTCGTCGGGCGGCTCGCCGTACCAGCGCGCCGCGGGGTAGGGGAGCTCGACGCCGAGGCCGCGCACCAGCGCCGCGATCTCCTCGCCCACGTTGAGGCAGTCGGTGAGCTTGCCGCCGAAGATGCTGACGTGCTTCCTCGCCTCGTCGACCTCGACGACGTGCTTGCGCGAGAGCTGCGCCCAACCCTCGTTCCCGGTGGCCCCCTTGGTCACCGCGAGCGGCCGCACGCCGCAGCGCTCGGCGACGATGTCCGCCTCGGTGAGCGGCTTCGTCAGGCGGAGGCGCTTGTTGATGTTGTCGAGGACGAAGCGGCGGTCCTCCGCGGTGACGTGCGTGATCGGATCGTCGACCTTGGTGTCCGTCGTGCCGATGCAGGTGCGCGGCCCCATGGGGATGACGAAGAAGAGGCGCCCGTCGTCGGCGAAGAACGTGAGCACCCGCTTGTTCGCGGTGATCCGCGGCACGATCAGGTGGATGCCCTTCGAGAACACGTGCCGCGTCCCGGTGGTGACCCCCGCGCGCGCGTTCATCGCGTCGACGAAGGGACCGCAGGCGTTGACCACGACGCGCGAGCGCACCGTCTTCTCCTCGCCGGTCACCACGTCGCGCACGCGCGTGACCCACACGTCGCCCTCCCGGGTGCTCCCGAGTGACTCCACGTAGTTCGCGGCGACGCAGCCGTAGTTGAGCGCGGAGCGCACGAAGTTCCACACGAAGCGCGCGTCGTTGTCGTAGAGGTAGGCGTCGGAGTACTCGAAGCCTCCGTCGCTCTTGTCGACCGCGACGATCGGCTCCTCGCGCTCGATCTGCGCGACCGACAGGCGCCGCGGCCGCTTGGTGAAGAAGCTCCCGATGAGCCAGTACAGCCAGGTGCCCAGCACCAGCTTCCACAGGCCGTGGCGGAACCCTCGCTCGTGCACGACGAAGAAGCGGATCTCCTCGACGGTCGAGGGGTAGCTGCGAATCAGGTGATTGCGCGAGACGCAGAGCTTCCGCACCAGGGGGAACTCGAGCGTCTCCATGTACTTGATGCCGCCCCAGGCGAGGTTCGACGAGCTCTGGCTGGTGAACGACGCGAAGTCGGACTTGTCGATCAGGGCCACCCGCGCGCCGCGCGCGGAGAGGCACGCCGCCGACACCGCACCGTTGATCCCGCCGCCGAGCACGAGGACGTCGAAGGTCTCCTCGGTGAGGCGTCGAACGCTGGCAGTCCGCAGAGCCGACATCGCCCCTTCCGGCTACACGCGATCGCGCGCGGCGGCTATTTCCGCGCGCGGCGAGGGGCTCGCGCTCCGCGTGGGTCGACGATTACAGCTCGTAGCGCTTCGCGAACTTGGTGCGGGCGATCGGCGGGGCCTCGCGCACGCCGCCGAGGAGCGCGTCGATCGTGGTGCCGAGGGCCGTGACGAGGCGGTGGGCGACCCACAGCGACGGCCCGAGCTCGCCGCGCTCGAGGCGCGCGACGTAGTTCGACGAGAGGCCGGCGCGGGCGGCGAGCTCGGCCTGCGTCCACTCGCGGGTGCGGCGGGCGCTGCGGATGGCGTCACCGACCTGCTCGGTGAAGGCGCGGGAGATCGACTCGGGATCGGGTGTGCTGCTGGTGACGTTCATTCGACTCCCTTGCTCCTAGAAACGACCCTCGATCGCGAACAACGCGCCGTGGGCTTTGCCGCGACGATCGGTGACCGCGACGGGCGCGATGCCGGTGACGCCAGTCTTCTCTTTTTCGACGAGGTCCTCGCGGTGGGGCGTGGTCGCGAGGTCGATGATGCCGAGCGTGATGGGGGCGACGAACCCGAGGAGGAACGGCCCCTGCCAGCGGGTGTCGCTGTTGTCGCCCCAATTGACGAGCGCCGCCGTCGCGAACGAGGCGCCGCGGAGGCCCGTGTAGATGAGGCCCCTCGTCGTGTCGCCGACCACGAACCGCGCGATGCTCGGCATGAAGGTGACGATCGCGCCGTAGGTGATGAGCGACGCGCGCCCGGCGCCGCCGGTGCAGTTGTCGGGCTCGCTGCGGGTGGTGCCGTCGGAGTAGCGCACCGTGCGCCAGCCGCGGCAGTTGTCGCGCTCCTCGGAGTACTGCACGAGGTACATGATCCCGGCGATGCCGCCGCCGACGCCGAAGCCGATCGCCGAGCCGATGACCGCGGCCTTGCGGTCGGGGTCGGCGGCGTAGCGCGGCCGCACGTCGTAGTAGGGCATCGTCGGGGGCGGGGGCGCGGGGGCGTAGGGCGCGTAGGCCGGGTAGGCCGTGGCGGGGCAGGGCGCGCCGCCGGGGCCGATCAGCGTGGGCGCGCCGTTGACCACGACGGTGGAGCAGCCGGAGGCGGTGACCGTCCCCCCGCCCGCGGTCGGCGCAACCACGGTGATCCCGCCGCTCCCCGCCGGCGCGTTCACGGTCGTCCCGCCGGACGGGGCCGGCGACTCGGCGGGCTTCTCCTCCGTTTGCGCGAGGGAGACCGAAGATCCCAGCGTGAGGGCCGCGACCCCAGCCGCGAGGGTGAGCAGGCGAGTACCCAAGGAAGCCATGGTGGTTCGCACCTCATCAAGGATCGCGCCAACCCGAGCCGTTGCCAATCCTGCGGAAATCCCGCTGCAATTCCGCGGCACATCCCGGCACCCTGTAACCAGCGCTTCACGTGCCCCACTCGCCCGCGATCCCGCTTCGCTTGTCGACCACCCGCATACGCGCAACAAACAAGGGGTGACGACCCCCTTCGCCGCACGCCGGGAGCGCCTGTTGTCGTCGATCGGACCGCGGACCGCCGCGGTCTTCGTCGCGACGCCGACCGCCATCCGCAACAACGACGTCGAGCATGACTTTCGTCAGGACTCCGATGTCTTCTACCTCACCGGCTTCGACGAGCCGGACACCGTGGTGGTCGTCGCGCCGCAGGCCACGCTCAAGGACGCCGAGGGCAAGTCGTCGTCGGCCAGGTTCACGATGTTCGTGCGCCCGAAGGATCCCGAGCGCGAGATCTGGGACGGCTTCCGCCACGGCGTCGACGGCGCCAAGAAGGACTTCGGCGCCGACGCCGCGTTCAACATCGAGGAGCTGTCACGAAGGCTGCCCGAGCTGCTCGCGGGTCACGATGCGGTCGTGTATCGCTGGGGCAACAAGGCGTTCGACGATCGCTTGTTCGCCGCGATCAACATGGCGCGCCGCACCTCGGGCCGGAACGGCATGGCCGCGCCCACGCGGATCATCGACCCGGTCGAGGTCCTCTACGAGCACCGCCTCCGCAAGTCGCGCGACGAGCTCGACTCCATGCGCCGCGCCTGCGCGATCACCGCCGAAGCGCACAAGCGCGCGATGCAGATCGCCAAGCCGGGCACCTACGAGTTCGAGCTCGAGGCCGTGCTCCTCGAGACGTTCCGCAAGCACGGCAGCGAACGGCCGGCCTACGGCTCGATCGTCGGCAGCGGCCCCAACGCCACCGTCCTCCACTACCGCCGCAACGACCGCAAGCTCGAGGACGGCGATCTCGTCCTGATCGATGCCGGCTGCGAGTACGGCTACTACGCGAGCGACGTCACCCGCACGTTCCCCGCGAGCGGCAAGTTCACCGACACGCAGCGCGCGGTCTACGAGGCGGTCCTCCAGGCGCAGATGGCGTGCATCGACATGGTGAAGCCGGGCGTCACCCAGGGCGATCTCCACAACAAGGCCGTCGAGGTGCTCACCAAGAAGCTGCTCGACCTCGGCATCCTCACCGGCGACGCCGAGGAGCTGGTCAAGAAGGAAGCCTACAAGCCGTTCTACATGCACAAGACCGGGCACTGGCTCGGGATGGACGTGCACGACGTCGGCGCCTACTTCGTGCCCGGACCCGGGGGCGAGGGCAAAATGGGGCACCGCCCGCTCGAGCCGGGCATGGTCATCACCATCGAGCCGGGCCTGTATTTCGGGATCGGCGCGGAGAGCGCGCCCGAGAGGTTCCGCGGCATCGGCGTGCGCATCGAGGACGACATCCTCGTCACCGACAACGGCCACGAGAACCTCACCTCCGCCATCCCCAAGACGATTGAGGAAGTCGAACGCGCCTGTAGGGCGTAAGCTCGTTGGCGATGGGGGCGCCGAGCGGGGCGGCATCGCATGACGCGGTGTCGGGGGAACGAATTGCGGTCGCGCGTTGCGCGCGTGGTCGAACGCGCAACGCGTTCGCGCGCGCCACGGTCGATCTCTTCGGAGAGGGCGCGCTCGCGTCGCTGCTCGCGTCGCTGTCCGAGGCCGACCGCGCCCACGTCGACGACACCGCGTGGATTCCGGTCGAGCAGGTGGTGCGGTTCTGCGAGGCCGCGTGGAAGGGCCCGCTCGCGCAGGACCCGCTCAAGCTGCGCGCGTGGACCGACCGCAAGATGGACCACGGCTTCGCCGCCATGCGGCGGCTGCTCCTCGACATCACCACCCCCGCGGGCCTGCTTCGTCGCGGCGGGGAGCTGTGGCGCGACGAGTTCAGCGACGGTCGGCTGGTGGCCTACAGCACCTCGCCGACGTCCGGCGTCGCCACGCTCCACGACCACGTCTTCATCGACACCGAGGTCATGCGCTTCATGATCGCGGAGTCGTTTCGGTACGCACTGCACCTGTCGGGCGCAACCGACGCTCGCGAACACCACACGATTCATGGGACCGGCGCGCTCCTCGTCCAGATAAATTGGTAATTCGACTCGGCTGTGCTGGACGGAACTGCGAGCGCGTGCAACCACCTGTAGGTGCATCGCGCTTTCCTCCTCTCCGCTCTGATTTTCACGGCCTGTAGCTCCCCCGCCGCGGAGGGACCGGCGACCGTGCCGCCCGAGCAGCAGGTCCTTCCGGCCCCCGAGCTCGGGAAGACGAAGGCGACGCCCGCCACCATCGCGACGGTGCTCGGCCCCGAGCACCGCTTGGCGCGGCCACGCGATCTCGCGTTCAACCCGATGCGGCCCGACGAGCTGTGGATCCTCAACGAGCGTGACAACAGCGTAGTGCTGCTGTTCAACGCCACGGGCGAGCAGCAGTTCGAGCGTCGCCGCGATGCGGGGGCCGATCACTTCCTCCACAAGCCGTCGGCGATCGCGTTCGGCGCCGAGGCCACGTCGTTCGGCTCGAAGGGCACCTTCGGCACGTGCGGCGAGTCACGCAACGAGAACGGCCTCGAGGGCGGGAAGGACTTCATGGGCCCCACGCTGTGGAGCTCGGACCTCGCGGTCTTCGCCAAGAAGAACCCGGCCGGCCTCGGCTCGCACCTCGACATGCTGCACAACAGCCCGCTGTGCACGGGCATCGCGCACGAGTCGGCCAACATCTATTGGACGACCAACGGCGTGAAGAACTCGATCGTGAAGTACGACTTCGCCGTCGACCACGACATCGGCATGGACGACCACTCCGACGGCTCGTCGCTCGAGTACGTCGCGGGGGAGCTCAAATATGCGCCCGGCATCCCCGGACACATGGCGTTCCGCGCGGCCGACGCGATGCTCTTCGTGGCCGATCCCGGCAACGGGCGCGTCGTGAAGCTCGACACCAAGAGCGGCACCCGCAGCACCAAGCTCGCCACCAAGGAGCCGCAGAAGGGCGGCCACTACAAGATGGTCGACGCGGTGCTCACCGAGGTGATCCCCAAGGGCGTGCTCACCACGCCGTCGGGCCTCGAGCTCCGTAACGACATCCTCTACGTGAGCGACCACGGCACCGGCCGGATCGTCGCGTTCGATCTCGAGGGCAAGGAGCTCAACTCCCTCGACACCGGCCTCGGGCCGGGCGCGCTCGCGGGGATGGCGTTTGGCCCGGACAACAAGCTGTACTTCGTGGACATGAAGGGCGACCGCCTGATGCGCGTCGATCCGTGATGGGGCGGTGGCCATAGGCGCTCGCTGACGCGCGCGCCTGCGTTGGGCGCCCGCTGACGCGCGCGCCTGCGTTTGGGCGCCCGCTGACGCGCACGTTGATAGGCGCGCGCGTCAGCGAGCGCCTGGCCGGTCCTGGCTGTATCGAAGCCACAGCACGAATGTGCTACCCCGGAGGCCATGTCGAAGTGGGCTCTCCCCGTTGCCCTGCTCGTCGGGTGCTCCTCCGGCGGCGGCGACCTCAACACGCTGCGAGAGAACCCGAAGCTCCTCGGCACCCCGATCGCCGACCAGGCGGCCCCCGGCAAGCGCCTGCAGGACAACCAGACGATCACCGCGCGCGGCGTCGTCGTGGTCGCGATCGACAACTACGACGACAGCGGTCAGGGCGCCGTCGGCGACATCTACGTGCAGGACCCGGTGCAGAACGGCCCCAAGGGCACGCCGTGGTCGGGCCTGCGTCTCTACCGGCCCACCAAGAACCCGCCGGACCTCGAGCTCGTGCCGGGGCAGGGGGTCGATCTCGTCGGCAAGTTCGTTGCGTTTCCCGGCCCGCCCGGCGCCACGCCCTTCGGCGACGGGATCCTCGTGCCGCAGGCCTCCGGCGCCGCGCTCTCGCTCACCTACGAGGGCCGCGCGCCCGAGCCGATCGACCTCACGCCGGCAGACCTCAAGGACCCGAAGACGGGCATGCAGTACGCGTCGCGCCTCGTGCGCTTCCGCGACGTCGTGCTCACGGCCGACTTCAAGGGCGCACGCCCCGAGGCCACCATCTTCGACACCTCGGGCGACTTCGTGCTCGGCGCGAAGCTCTACCCCGTGCACCTCGACAAGACGGTCGGCGGCGGCGACGTGCCGAAGGCCACCCTCAAACTCAAGTCGGTCACCGGAGTGCTCGACTACTTCTACAACTTCAAGCTGTGCCCGCGATCGCGCGCCGACATCGAGCTCTAGTCGCTGCCCTCCTCGCCATCGGCTGCGGGCCGACGGCGAAGGGCGCGCGTGACGGGACGACATCGAAGGCGGTCACGAAGCCGGGCATGGAGGTGCACGCCGCCTCCGGCCGCCCGCGGCTGATCGTCGTGCGCCGCGACGGCGATCCCTCGGCCGCGATCGCGCTCGAGATCTCCGGCGCCGACGGCTTCGAGCTCGCGCTGCTCGGCGCGGCCCTCGGCGCGCGCCTCGAGGCCGCGGCGTTCACCGGCGTCGAGATCACCACCGGCGATCGCCTCGCCAGGGTCCGCGCGCTCGTGCCGCAGCTCGGCGGGCCGGTGAGCAAGCAGCTCGACGCGGCGCTGCAGACCCCGATCGGCAAGGACGATCCGGTCATGCCGGCGCTCCGTCGCGCGGTCGAAGCGTACGCCGCGCGGCCGGTCCTCGATCCGGCGCTCGCGCGCGCCATGCGCTGCCTCGACCGCCCGACGCGCGTCGCGGGGTTCAAGCCGCCCGACGATCTCGCCGCCGCCGCCGAGCGCGC
>JALHOE010000279.1 GCA_022843175.1 Deltaproteobacteria bacterium | reverse complement strand
GCCGCGCGTGCAGCCGTCCTGGCGCAGCGCCGCGCCGTGGGCCGCCGCCGCCGGCGTCGCGCTGTTCGCTTCGGTCGGTGTGCGCTCGGTGCGCGGCAACCTCGCCGCCGCGAGCCCCGACGTCGCCACCTCGCTCAGCACGGCACGCGCGCAGATCCTCGAGGAGTTTGCCGTGCAGCACGCGCGTCCGCTCCCGCCCGAGGAGCGCGATCCGGTGCGCGTCACCAAGGTGTTCTCGCCGATCGTCGGCGTGCCGGTGCGCCCCGTGCACTTCGCCGATGCGCCGCTCAAGACGTCGTGGTCCTTCGCCGGTGCGCGCTTGATGGCGCTTCGCGACGAGCCCACGGCGACGCTCTACTACGAGAACAACAACGTCGCCGGCGGGCGCATCACCGTCTTCGTGTACGACCCGAACCGCATCTCCGTTCGGTCGTCGTGCTGCCTCGCGCCGCGCACGGTTGTGGTCCGCGGCGAGCAGCGCACGGTCCTCATCGGTCGCGCCAAGGGCTACTCGCTCGGCGTCGCAGAGCACGACGGCATCGGCTACGCGGTCTCGAGCGATCTCGGCGAAGCAGAGGTCGTCTCGCTCGCCGCGAACTTGTGAGCGTCGACGGTCCGAGCGCCGCGTTACGCGAGCCGCGGCTCGGCTCGCGCATTCGTCATGCGCTCGGGTGGGAGGATGTCTGCATCGCCCAGCCGCATGGCCTTCGCCCAACGAGACGTTAGACTCGAGAGGCTTTGGGGGAGCCGGCGATCGACAGAGCCGAGGGCGCCATGATGGTGTCCGCCCCCGGCGTGGGCTCGATCGTCGCCGGCAAATACAAACTCGAGCGCGTGCTCGGTCAGGGCGGGATGGGCGTGGTCTACGCGGCCTACCATCAACAGCTCGATCAACGCGTCGCCATCAAGTTCCTCCTCCCGCAGGTCGCCGCGCAGCACGCCGGCGCCGTCGCGCGGTTCGTACGCGAGGCGCGCGCGTGCGCGAAGCTGCGGAGCGAGCACGTCGCGCGCGTGATCGACGTGGGCTCCTTCGAGGACGGTTCGCCGTACATCGTCATGGAGCACCTCGTCGGCACCGATCTCAGCCAGCTCATCAAGAGCTTCGGCGCGCTCGCGATCGACGACGCGTGCGATTACGTGCTGCAGGCGTGCGAGGCGCTCGCCGAGGCGCACAGCATGGGGATCGTGCACCGCGACCTCAAGCCGTCGAACCTGTTCGTCGCGCGCCACCCCGACGGCACGCCGTCGGTGAAGCTCCTCGATTTCGGCATCGCCAAGGCGCCGAGCGCCGAGGCGTGGAGCGAGGGCGCGCTCACCGGCACCGACGGCGCGATCGGTTCGCCGATGTACATGTCGCCCGAGCATCTGCGCAACACCGCCACCGTCGACCACCGCACCGACATCTGGTCGCTCGGGATCATCCTCCACGAGATCCTCACCGGCCGACATCCGTTCGACGCCACGAGCCCCGGTGGCATGTGCGTGATGATCGCCGCCGATCCGCCGGCGCCGCTGCGCCGGCACCGTCCCGACGCGCCCGAGGAGCTCGAGGCGATCCTGCTCAAGTGTCTGCACAAGGACCGCGAGCAGCGCTTCGTGAACGTGGGTGAGCTCGCGGTCGCGTTGTCCAAGTTCAGTCACAACCGCTCGGAGCTGCTCGTCGATCGGATTCTCCGCGTCACCGCGAGCGCGGTCGCCACCCGCCCGTCGGGACCGATCCCGGCGATCGCGCTCCCCGCGGTGATTCGGCAGGAGCCGGAGAGCACGGCGTCGCCCGGCGCCGCCACGCAGCCCTCCGGCAACTTCGTCGTCCATCAGACCTCGTCGCCGCCCACGGCCGGTGAGCCGCCGCCGGCGTCGGTTCGTCGTCGTCGGGCGTGGCCGCTGCTCGTGCCGGTTTCGCTGATCGCGCTGGCGACAGCCGTGCTGCTGTTGCGCAGGTCTCCGCCGTTGCCGCCGGCACCGGCCGCGCAGCCTCCGCCCGTGGAGTCGGTCGTGGTCCCCTGGCCGCCGGTCGTGGTGTCACCGCCGGTCGAGTCGGCGGCGCCGCCGGTGACCTCCGCCGCGATCGCGCCCACCAAGCCGTCCGTTGCCCCGACGTCGTTCGCGAAGTCGCCGTCGAAACCGACCGCCGTCCCGCCGGCCCCTCCAAAGGAGGGCGCTGTGCCCACGGGTATGGGGGGAGCGCCGAGTGATCCGACCGAGACCCGCAAGTAGCGCGATCGCGCTCCTGCTCACGGCATCGCTGCTCGCGCGCTCGATCCCCGCGGCCGACGACGCGGCGGGCAGGGCGAGCCTCGCCGAGGCGCTCTTCGTCTCCGCCAAGAAGCTGATGGCCGAGGGGAAATACGCCGAGGCCTGCCCCAAGCTGGCCGAGAGTCACAAGCTCGATCCCGGCGGCGGCACGCTGTTGTTGCTCGCCCAGTGTCACGAGTCCGAGGGCAAGCTCGCGAGCGCGTGGGCCGACTACCGCGACGCGCTCGCCGCGGCGATCCGCGACAACCGCGCAGACCGCATCGCGCGATGCAAGGAGCGGCTCGCGATCATCGAGCCGAAGCTCTCGCACCTGTCCGTCGTCGTCGCGCCGGCCGCCGAGGTCTCCGGGCTCGTGGTCACGCTCGACGGCGTCGACCTCCCGCGCGCGGCGTGGGGCACCGACCTCCCGATCGATCCCGGCGTGCACGTCGTCCGCGCGACGGCTCCGGGGCACGTCGCGTCCGAGAAGAAGCTCACCGTCGGCGGAGCTCCGGTCAGCGAACGCGTCACCATCGATCCGCTGGTGGCCACGCCCGAGCCAACTGCGGTGTCCACGCCCGCCACCGTGCTGGTCGACGAGGGCAGGTCTCGGCGCACGGTCGGCTGGGTGCTGGTCGCGACCGGCGCCGTCGCGCTCGGAGTCGGCGGCTTCTTCGGTCTCCGCGCGATCGACAAGCGCAAGCAGAGCGACGAGAACTGCCCGGCCGACCGCTGCACCGCGCTCGGCGTGGAGCTGAACGACTCGGCGAAGTCCGCGGCCAACGTCTCCAACGTCGCGCTCGGCGTCGGCCTCGTCGCGGCGATCGTCGGCGGCGGCCTGATCCTCTTCGCCCCGAAGCCCGAGAAGCGCGCGGTGAGCGTCACGCCAACGCTCGGCCCCACCGTCGCCGGCGCGACGCTCGCCGTCACGTTCTAGCCAGCGCTCAGAGCCCCGCGTTCGCCGCGCTCGGAGTCGGCTTCATCACGCTGAACGTCGACGAGCCGTCCGGCAGGCGTCCCCACGACTGCCCGTCGGCGTGGCCGTCTATCGGATACGCGACCTCGTTCACGACGCTGTCGTCGATCCGCACCAGGCGGAGCGTCTCGCCGCGTGACTGGCTGATCCCCCACGGCGCGAAGTAGCAGCGCGGCGGGCCTCCGCACGCGGTCTGCGGACCCGAGGGCGCGACGGTCATGCCGGCGAGGATCAGCAAGTGGCCCCCGGGCGCGAGCTTCTCGCCGGCGGAGAAGCGGATCGGCGTCGAGAAGGCGCCGCTGTCCTCGGTGCCCGTGACGCCGAAGCCGCCGAGGTCGGCCTCGGCGGTGCCGGCGTTGAACAGCTCGAGGTAGTCGCCGCCTCCCGAAGCGCGCACCTCGTTGATCACGACCTTGGATTCGCCCGCGTCGGCGTCGAGGGGCGCGCTGTCGGTCTTCGCGGTGTCTGCCATCGCGCTGTCGACGGCCACGGTGGTGTCGACGGGCGCGGCGAGGTCTCCGCCGCTGTCCGGCATCGGCGACCCGCTGTCGCTCGGGAGCGAGGTGTCGGTCGCGCCGGTGTCGGCCGCGCCGGTGTCGAGCTCGGGTGCGATGCTGCGGTCGTCGATGCCGGCGACGGCCTGACAGCCGACCGCCCACGCCGCGAGTAGCACCGCCCAGTATCGCACGCCCTCATTCAACCAGATCGGCGGCGCCGCGACGATGGCTTGGCGTTCTTGCGGGGGGCCGCGCCGCCGTAGGTCGCGCTGCCCACACCGCCCGCGTACGCGCCGCGAGCGCCCGCGGCTTCCTCGACCCCGGCCTGCTTCTGCACGTTGCGGAGCTCGTCGCGGAGGGCGGCGGCCCGCTCGAAATCGAGCGCCTCGGCCGCCTCCATCATCTGCTCGCGCAGGAGCTCGATGCGGTCCTCGAGGTTGGCGGCGGCCACCGCGTCGCCCGGCTTGATGCGCGGGACGGCGACGTAGTCGCGGTCGGCGCCGCCGGGGCCGATGTCGTGAATCGCCTTGATGATCGTCTGCGGGGTGATGCCGTGCGCCTCGTTGTACTCGGTCTGCAGCTTGCGTCGGCGCGCCGTCTCGCTCAACGCGTGCTTCATCGCGTTGGTCTCGCGGTCTGCGTACATGATGACCTCGCCGTTCACGTTGCGCGCGGCGCGGCCGATGGTCTGGATGAGCGAGCGCGGCGAGCGGAGGAAGCCCTCTTTGTCGGCGTCGAGGATCGCCACCAACGACACCTCGGGGAGGTCGAGGCCCTCGCGGAGGAGGTTGATGCCGACCAGCACGTCGTACTCGCCGCGGCGCAGATCGCGGAGCAGATCGATGCGCTCGAGCGTGTCGACGTCGGAGTGGAGGTACCGGACGCGGACGCCGAGCTCTCGGTAGTACTCGGTGAGGTCCTCGGCCATGCGCTTGGTGAGCGTCGTGACCAGGACCCGCTCGTTGCGCGCGGCGCGGATGCGGATCTCGGCGAGGAGGTCGTCGACCTGCCCGGTGACCGGCTTCACGTGCACGATCGGATCGAGGAGGCCGGTCGGGCGGATGACCTGCTCGACCACCACGCCCTCGGTGCACTCGAGCTCGTAGTCCCCGGGCGTCGCCGATACGTAGATCGTGCGACGCATGTACTTCTGGAACTCCTCCCACTTGAGCGGGCGGTTGTCGAGCGCGCTCGGGAGGCGGAAGCCGTAGTCGACGAGCACCTGCTTGCGATTGTGGTCGCCGACGTACATCGCGCCGATCTGCGGGACCGTCTGGTGCGACTCATCGAGCACCATGAGAAAGTCCTTGGGGAAGTAGTCGATGAGCGTGGGCGGTGGCTCGCCGGCTTTGCGGTCCGACAGATGGCGCGAGTAGTTCTCGATGCCGGTGCAGAACCCGACCTGCTCGAGCATCTCGAGGTCGTAGTTGGTGCGTTGCTCGAGCCGCTGGTGCTCGAGCAGCTTGCCCTGCTCCTGCAGCTCGGCGAGGCGGACCTGGAGCTCTGCGCGGATCGACTGCATCGCGCGGGCCCGATGCTCCTCGGGCGTGACGTAGTGGGAGCCCGGATAGATAGCGTACTTATCGATCGTCTTCCGCACGGCGCCGCGCATCGGGTCGACCTCGCGGATGGCCTCCACCTCGTCGCCGAAGAACTCGACTCGGATCGCCGTGTCCTGCTCGTTGGCGGGGAAGATCTCGACGACGTCCCCGCGGACGCGGAAGGTGCCGCGGTGGAAGTCGACGTCGTTGCGGGAGTACTGGATCTCGACGAGCTGGCGGAGGAACTCGTCGCGGCGCATCTCCGCGCCCCGCTCGATGTCGATGCGCATGCCGTAGTACGTCTCGGCGGCGCCGATGCCGTAGATGCAGCTCACCGACGCGACGATGATCACGTCGCGCCGCGACAGGAGCGAGCGCGTGGCGGAGTGCCGCATGCGGTCGATCGCGTCGTTGATGATCGAGTCCTTCTCGATGTACGTGTCCGTCGTGGGGACGTAGGCCTCGGGCTGGTAGTAGTCGAAGTAGCTCACGAAGTACTCGACGGCGTTCTCCGGGAAGAGCTCGCGCATCTCGCTGTAGAGCTGCGCCGCGAGCGTCTTGTTCGGCGCCATGATCAGCGTGGGCGCGTTGATCGCCTGGATGACGTTGGCGATGGTGAACGTCTTGCCGCTGCCGGTGATGCCGACCAGGGTCTGGTACTGCTCCTCTCGCGCGAGCCCGCGGGTGAGCTGATCGATCGCCTTGGGCTGATCGCCGGTCGGGGTGAAGTTGCTCCGGAGCTTGAAGGCGTCGGACACGGCCGGGTTATGCCTCTCCCACCCGCGCGCGGCGAGGGTTCCGCGGGACAACTGTTTGTCAGGATTGACGCACCCTGCCGCACCCTCGTACAGCAGAGATAATGGCGAACTCCCGCTCCGACGTCCCCCCGCACACGTTTGCGCGCGGCTCGACCGAAGCACGCGGCCCTCGCAGGGGCACGGTCGCGGTGTCCGACGCGCTCGAGGCCGCGGCCCGCACCGAGGCGCTGTGCGTCCGTGGGCTGTGGGCGCCCGGCGAGATCGAGGGCAAGAACGCCTTCGACGAGGCCCCGAAGAAGCTCGGCGACGACCTCCGCAACGCGGCCGCGGCGCTCGATGCGTGCGCGGCCACCGAGGGCCGCAGCGCCGCCATCGTGAGCCTCGCCTCGCTCGTCGACGCGCGTCGGAAGCTCGCCGAGCTGGTGGCGCGTCGGTTGCCCGTCGTGCTGCACGCGGTCATCGCGCCGCGCGGTGACACCGCCACCGTCTCGGCCTACGCCGATCTGCACGCCATCGGCGACCTCGGCGTGGCGATCCTCTATGCGCGCGACGCGCAGGACGCCGCCGACCTCACCGTCATCGGACACCGCGCCGCCGAGGACGCCGAGACGCCGGTCGTCATCGTCCACGACGGCTTCCCCGCGAGCTACGCGCGTGACCGCGTCATCCTGCCCGACGCGCCGATGGTTCGCGCGGCTCTCGAGGCCACGCCCGCGCCGCACGGCCCCTCGTCGGACAACCTCGCGCCGCACCGGCGCGCCGCCGAGCGGATCCCCTTCGCGCTCGCGTCGGCGATGCGCGCCTTCGAGCGCCACGCCGGTCGGCGGTTGCACGCCGTCGAAGCCGCGGGGGTCGAGGGCGCGGACGTCGTCCTCATCGCGACCGGGGCGATCAGCGAGACCGCGCGCGCGACCGTCGAGCACCTTCGTCACAACGGCGACGAGCCGCGGGTCGGCGTCGTGCAGCTCCTCACGCTCCGTCCGTTCCCGAGCGCCGAGCTCGTGAAGGCGGTGGGCCGAGCCCGCGGCGTCGCGGTGATCGAGCGGTCCGATACGCCGCTCGCGCAGTCCAATCCGCTCGCGACCGAGATCAAGGCGGCGTTCGCCGACGCGCTCACCTGGGCGCCCGGCTACCCCGGCATCGGGCGCATCCCCACCATCTTCGCCGCGTGCGTCGACCCCGGCGAGCGCGAGGCCTCGCCCGGCGACTTGTTCGCGGTCGTCGAGAACGCGCTGCAGGGCGAGCAGGGCCGGCGCACGATCCGCGTGAGCAGCGAGGGCGCCGACTCGGTCGCTCCGTCGCCGCAGCGGCCGGTCACTCCGGCGCAGTCGGTGTCGCTGCAGATCTCCGGCGATCCCTCGCTCCTCCTCGACCTGTTGGTCGACCTCTACGGCGGCCACGTGCGCGCGACGCCGGTCGGCACCGAGGCGTACGACGTCACGTTCGCGCACTCCGCGGTGCGCACCCATCACGGTCCGCACGAGCTCGATGTGGTCGTGATGCCGGCCGACGCCGACGCGGTCGACCAGCTTCGCGAGGGTGGCGTCGCGATCGTCGCCGGCAAAGAGGCGCCCGCCGCGCTCAAATCCGCGATCCGAGCGCGCTCGGCGCGGGTGTTCGCGCTCGACACGGGCAGGGCGCCGCCGCGCGTGCTGGCGGCGATGCTGTGTGGCGCCGTGCTCCGCGCGGTCCCGCCGCCCGGACTCGATCGCGCGCAACTCCTCGCCGACGTCGAGCGGGTGCTCGGCGTGGTCGTGCGCGACGCCGACGAAGCGCGCGCGCTGCTCGAGGCGGTCGGCCGCGGCCACGAGAGCACGACCGAGCTCTCGTGACCGTCCTGGCCGCGCGCGCCGTCTCGGTCTCGTACGGCGAGCGCGCGGTGCTGCACGCGATCGACCTCGAGGTGCGGAGCGGCGAGATCGTCGCCATCGTCGGTCCGAACGGCGCAGGCAAGACCACTTTGCTCCGCGCGCTCGCGGGCACGCTTCCGCCCGTCTCCGGCGAGGTCGCGCTCGACGGTCGACCGCTGTCCGCGCTCGGCCGGCGCGAGCTCGCGCGAGAGATCGCGGTGGTTCCGCAGGACGTCCCGAGCGCACCCGGCTTCACCGTGCGCGACGTCATCGCGATGGGCCGCGCACCGCATCAGAGCGCGTGGCTGCGCGAGCGGAAGGAGGACGTCGCCGCGGTCCGCGAGGCGCTCGGCCGCTGCGCGCTCGACGGCTTCGCCGAACGTCCGTTCGACGCGCTCTCGGGCGGCGAGCGCAAGCGGGTGCTCATCGCCCAGGCCCTCGCGCAGGCCCCGCGGGTCCTCCTGCTCGACGAGCCGTCGGCGTTCCTCGATCTCGGTCACGCCGTCGCCACGTTCGAGCTCGCGCGCGAGGAGGCGGCACGCGGCGTCGCGGTGGGCGCGATCGTTCACGATTTCGGGCTCGCCGCGCGCTACGCCGATCGCGTCGTGCTGCTCGCGGACGGTCGTGTCCGAGCTGCGGGGCCACCGCGAGACATCCTCGACGAGGCCCACCTCAGCGCGGCCTTCTCGGTCCCCATCCGGCGGCTCGCGGACGGTTCGACGCTCGCGTTCGCGCCGGGCCAGAAGTAGGATGAGAAGTCGTATGCGCCCCAACCGCGTGTTCTTCCCGCAGCAGCTGCTCGACGCGTGGATCGCCGACGAGCGGGTGGACCTCACCGGACAGAACCTCCTCCTCCGCGACGAGGGTCGCCGCTACGAGATCGCCGAGGCGGTCCATGTCCTGCGCGACGCCGCGGGCGGCGGCGACGCGCGCAAGCTGCTCGGCAAGGTCAAGACGCGCGAGCAGCTCACCGAGCTCGGCGCCGAGGTGTTCGAGGGCTCGATGATCCTCGACGACGACGCCTACGACGTCATCCCCGGCTTCGTCGGCACGCCGGTCGGCGCGGCCGCCGAGACCGCGCCCAACGCCGAGGCCGGCGAGGAGAATCTCCTCGCGCAGTTCCTGCTCAAGAGCCTGTAGTCACGTCGACGCCGCGCACGGTGAGGCGCGTCCCGAGCACGAGCCAGCCGTCGCCCCGCGGTGCGAGCGGCGCGATCTCCGCGGCGGTGAGCGTGTCCGCGAGGACCAACGACAGACGCGCGAAGCGCGCGATCGCTTCGAGCAGGGCGCGGCCCGATGCGCTCGCGAGATCGGGCAGGGCGTCGCGGCCCTCGAACGACGCGAGTATCGAGGCGACCGCCGCCGTGTCCGCGGGGGCGCTGGCGAGCACGGGCCGCGAGAGCTTGCGACCGATCGCGTCGTCGAGCTCGATCCGCAGGCGATTCGCCTCGAGCGCGAGGCGCAGGCGCGGCGTGCCGGGAACGTGCCGGCTGACGGTGACGCCGAGCGTGCGCGCGTTGGGCGCGAGCCGCCGCACCTCGCGGGCGATCGCGCGGAAGCCCTCGCGCACCTCGCCCGGCGTGCGGAGCTCGATCGCCGAGAAGCGCGCCTCGTCGATGGCGGACACGTCCGGGCTCGCGACGCGCAGATCGATCGGATACCCGAGCACGCGCGCGTGCGCGGCCGCGCGCGCGGCGTTCTCGGCGAGGCGCCACGGCGAAGCGGAGATGCCGAACGCCTCGAGCACGCGCCGCGAAGACGGATCGCTGAGCGTGCGGGCAGGACCGAACGTGATCGCGCGCGCGCGCTCCTCGGCGCCCGGCGGCAGCTGGACCTCCGCGGCGACGCGGGTCGCCGCGCGACGAGCGTGCGCCGCCCGGATCGCCGCAGCGGCCTCGACGGGCTCGCCGAGATCGACGGGCAGCCGATCGCGGAGGTGAAGCGTCAGGCGACCGTCGGACTCCTCGCGGAGGATCGCGGCGCTCTTGCTCGTGGCCGCGCCGACGATCCCCTCGAGGGCGCGCCGCGCGCGCGCACCCGCGCCGCTCTCGAGGTCGACGGTGCCCTCGATCCGCGCGAGGACCTCGCTGCGGAGCGCGTGGGCGAGGGTGTCGTCGGCGACGATGGGGAGCGGCGCCGCCGCGGGGCGCAGCCGAAGCTCGATGCCGATGCGCTGCGCGGTGCCCGCGAGCATCCCGCCGAGCGCGGCGTCGGCGGATGCCTCGAGAACGAGGGCTGCGCGCGCCGAGGCGGCGGGCGGACGCGCGAGCGCCGTTCGTCCGCGACTCGACGCCCGGGTCACGGCTCCTCCAGCGCCGCCGATGCGCGCTCGATCTCCACACGGTGTCGACCGGACATCGGGTGGTCGCGCGGATCGCGGACCGAGTCGCCGACGAGCGCGCGCGTGGCCGCGTGGACGCACGCCTCGAGGCCGGCGAGGTCGTAGCCGCCCTCGAGGATCATGCCGACCGGTACGTCGCACGCGCGGGCGATGGTCGAAACCATGTAGCCGAAGCCCTCGGGCGTCACCGCCATCGATGCGAGCGGGTCGCCGATGAACGCGTCGAACCCGGCCGACACGAGCACCACCTCCGGCGCGAACGCGCGGAGCGCGGGCACGACCACCTCGTCGATGGCCTCGGCGTAGACCACGTCGTCGGCGCCGTCGCTCAGCGGCACGTTGACGGTGGTCCCGAGGCCCTCTCCCTCGCCGCGCTCGCGCACATCTCCGGTGCCCGGGTAAAACGGGAATTGGTGCGTCGAGACGTAGAGCACCGACGGATCGCGCCAGTAGATCGCCTGCGTGCCGTTGCCGTGGTGCACGTCGATGTCGACGATCGCGACCCGCTTCGCGCCGGCGAGGCGCGCCGCCTCGGCGGCGACCGCGACGTTGTTGATCAGGCAGAAGCCCATCGCCTGGCCGGGCATCGCGTGGTGGCCCGGCGGTCGCACGAGGGCGATGGCGCGCGAGGCCTCGCGCCGGAACAGCGCCG
>JALHOE010000278.1 GCA_022843175.1 Deltaproteobacteria bacterium | reverse complement strand
GGGCGGGGTGAGCGGCGAGGCCGCCGCGGGTGGCGTGGGCGCGGGCGGCGCTGCAGCCGGGCGTGGCCTCGCAACGACGTAGAGCACCGCCGCGAGCGCGACGCCCGAGAGCGCCCACGCGCCGCGGCGCAGGTGCGCGCGCTTGTTCGTCTCACCCGCGAGCTCGAGCTCGGGCGGCTCGCTGCGGGTGACCGCTGAGCGGGTCATCGCCGGCGTCGAAGCGTGCACCGACACGCTCTCGTCGCCGAGCGAGAGGCGCTTCGCCGCGATCACGCGGCTGCTCGACGCCGGATCCCTCCCGACCGCTCGCGCGAGCCCCGCGAGCTCGTCCTTGATCGCGTTCTGCACGCGGGTGCGCTCGGCGCGGAACAGCTCGCCGACGATCTGCGCGAGCTGATCGTGACGCACCGCGTGCCCGGAGGCGACGAGGTACTCCTCGAGCGCGTCGCGCATCGCTTGGGCGGTTTGGTAGCGAAGCGCCGGGTTCCGCTCCAGCGCCCGCATGACGATCGCGTCGAGGCGCTCGTCCACCGCGGGCGCGATCGAACGCACGGTGGGCATGGCGTGATTGAGGAGACGCGCGAAGGTCTGGGCCGGGTTGTTGCCGTCGAGCAGCTTGTGACCGGTGAGCAGCTCCCACAGGAGGATCCCGGCGGTGAAGATGTCCGCCCGGCGATCGATCCCCTCGCCGCGAATCTGCTCCGGCGAGGTGTAGGCGAACTTGCCCTTGAAGATCCCCGCCTGCGTGCCCGAGTCGTGCGTCTTGGCGATACCGAAATCGACGAGCTTCACCTGCCCGTCGTAGGTGACGAACACGTTCTGCGGGCTCACGTCACGGTGCACGATCCGGAGCGGCGTGCCGTCGTAGTCGGCGAGCTCGTGCGCGTAGTGCAGGCCCGCGAGGACCTCGGAGGCGATGCGCACGAGGATGCCCAGCGAGAGCTCCCGCTCCTGCTTGATCAGCTCGCGGCGGAGCCTGCTCAGGGGCTGCCCCTCGAGGTACTCCATCGCGATGAAGATCCCTTCGTCGTCCTCGCCGACCTCGTGGGTCTGCACGACGTTGGGGTGGTTGAGGCGGGCGGCGAGCCGCGCCTCGTGAAGGAACATCTCGCGATGATCCGCGTTGTCGGCGAGCGACTCGCGCAGCCGCTTGAGCACGACGAGCTTGTTGAACCCGGCCACTCCCCGGGAGACGGCGAGGAACACCTCCGCCATGCCTCCCGAGTCGAGCCGCAGCACGCACCGGTACTTGTGCGAGACGACCGGTAGCTGCTCGACGTCCTCGTCCCCCTCGTGCGGCGTCGTCAGTTTCACGGCGCGCACAGCACTCCTCCCTCGGGCCCGAGCGGCGGGATCGCGATCGGCTCCTGGTCCTCGTCGATCGAGAGCAGGAACTGGATGAGCTGCTGCACCTTCTCCGCCCGCTTCGGGTCGGCGGCGTCGAGGAACCCCGGCTTGAGCGCCTGGTGGTGGCCCTTGAAGATGTCTCCGAAGACCGCCTCGAGCGTGCGCGCCTGCCCCGCGTGGAAGTACGGCGCGTTGGCGCCCACGTTAAGGAGGGAGGGAATGTTGAAGCCGTTGGCGTCGGGATCGTTCCCCATCGCCGGCGTGACCATGTCGCGGCTGCGCACCTCGAGGATGCCCACCTCCGGCTCCGCCACGCCGTAGGTGCCGACGGGGCGAAGGACACAGAGGAGCGTGTCGAAGTCCGCGGGCTTGGTCCCGTTGTAACGCATCATCTGCATCGCCGGCGTCTTCGCGGGCATGAGCGACTCGGGGAACCCCGCGGCGACCGCCGCCGGACCCCACGACTTGGTCATCAGCGCCTTGTTCCGTGCACCGGTGACATCGGGCTCGTAGAAGACCTTCGAGATCGTCCACTTCGGTCCGCTGTGGCAACCCTGGCACTTGGCCTCGAGGAAGAGCGCCTTCCCCGCGGTGACCTTCGCCGGGTCGAGGTTGGTCGGCCTGCGCGGCGAGCGGATCTCGCGGATGTACGCGCCGAGCTTGTGCCACTCGTCGTTGGAGCAAGCGGTCGGCAGGCCGGCCGGGTTCTTCGGATCGGCCGCGGCCCACGAGGAGCCGTTGAGACCGCTGTGCCCGAGCGTGTCGAACGGGATGCGGCTCTCGTACTTCAGCGCCTGATCCTTCACGATGATCCCCACGCCGCCGGCGATCGACCGAGCAGCCCCCTCGTGATCGCTGATCTCGTCGGCGGCGCCGTGGAGCGCGATGCGGATATCGGTCGGATCCTTCGAGGCGACGAGGCCGTCGAGGCTCCCCGGCTGACGCATGCCGCGCGCGCCGAAGTACACGACGTTGTCGGTGAGGCCATCGAGGTGACAGGTCTGGCACGCCATCAACGCCTGGCCCTTGTACGACCAACGTCCGAGGCCGGTGTTGAAGAGCCGCTTGCCCTCGAGCACGTCGGCGGCAGCGCCCTCTGCCCTCGCCGTGGTGGCGAGCGTCTTCGGCGTACCGGCCGCGACGCCGGCGAGCTCGGCGGCCCCGAGATCGAGCACCGACACGTTGCGGGTCGCCTCGTTGGCGACAAATGCATAACGAGGTGATGTTCCGTGCACCTTGTTGGCGATCGCGATGCCGGTCGGGAGCTGGCCGAGGTGCGACGGGTCGACGCCGGGGGGGATGAGGTTGATGAACTCCTTCTTCGCGTCGCCGATCCCGTCGATGGTGCTCGCGTCGTACGACGCGTTGAAGTCCACCCGGAACACCGCGTCGGCACCGTTGGCCGGGAAGTAGGCGGTCACCGTGCCGGGGACGAACCCGACGTCCCCGGCGTGGAGCGGGTAGCGGCGCGCGTTGTCCGGCGTCGCGCGCTTCTCGTAGAGCTTGTGCATCTCGAAGGCGAGGTTCGCGGCGGCGATGGTCTTCCCGCCGCCGACGTCGACGATCGACACCACCGGCGCGCTGGACGTGCGGATGCTCGCCGCGTTGGGCTCGCACACGTTGGCCGTGCACTTGCCCTCGACGACGCCACAGTCGGCGTCGGCCACGCAGTTGGTGGTGCACTTGCTCGCGATGCACGTGCCGGGGCCGCCTCCGGGGCAGGTGTCGCCGCTGCCCATGCAGGCCGCGAACGCCGGACCGGTGGAGAGGCCGCTCGGGAGCTCGGGCGACGCGCAGACCGACACCACGTACCCGAAGCCGCCCTGGATGGTGAGCGCGGAGAGCTGGTTCGGGTAGCAGTTGGCCTTGCCGCCCTTGTGATCGAGGAAGCCCATGTCGACCGCGGGCAGCTCGATCACCGTCGTCTTCAGATCCTTGAGCTTGATGCGGTATACGAGGCCGACCTTGTTCTCGTCGGCGTTGCTCCCGTCGGGCGCGAGCGGCGCCTTCTGCTGCGCGTAGAACTCCGTGACGAGCATGGTCTCGTCGTCCTCGATCTCGTCGCCGTTGTTGGTGATCGCGACGCTCCGCGGATGGGAGAGCGACGGTCGCGCCGAGAGCGGCTTGCCGGGGTAGCCGGACGCAGCGAGCGCGCCGGAGAGATCGACCGTCCGTCGGATCTTCATCGAGCCGGTGTCGTACTCAGCGACCGTGCCGTTCATCCAGCTCGCGATCCAGATCGTGTGCCCCATCGGCGTCATCGCCATGCCGGTCGGCTCCGACCCGACCGCGACCTCGGGTCCCTTGACCGGGTTGGTCTTCAGGCCGTCGATGCGCACGAGCTTCTGGTCCTTGCGCGACAGCACGAACGCCGAGCTGCAGCTCGGATCGATGAGCGCCTGCACCGGCTCACCACCGGTATCTCCGCGAGCTTCTTGAGGACGGGCGGGCCTCCGCTCGTCGAGTGCTCGATGCCCACCACCGTAGCGGTGCCGCTGCCGGGGTTGACCGCGACGAGGCGCGAGTCGTCCTCCGAGATGGCGATGGTCGAGCCGTGGCTCGGGTGTCCGAGCACGCTCCAACCGTTCGAGGCATCGACGCCGTTGTCGGCGCCGCCTCCCCCATCCGGGTTCCCGTTGGAGGGGTCCGGCGTCGTGCCGTTGCCTCCTCCACAAGAGAGCATGACGAGCGAGAGCGAGAAGACGTACCTGGTGCGACGAAGCATCGGTTCCCTCCGGAGTCTGTTGCCGCTCGCGAGAGCACCGACCGCGCCAGCCGAATGACGCGCGCGTTCCGAAAACTCACGAGGTGACGTCGCGCGGAAACACTGCGCTCGCGCACCCGGCGACGATGCGCACGCGGTCCGGCGCGAGGTAGAGCACCCCACTCGTTCCCGGTGCCGCCCGCACGAACCATCGCCGCCCCTCGTGGTGGACGACGCCGCCCGGTTGGACCACCACCGGCACCCGAACCGTGAGCTCGGCGGGCGACACCCGCGGCGGTCGCAGCCGGCGACGCTCCTCCTCGCGCAGCGCGATCGGGGCCTCGCCGGTCTCCTCGGCGACGCGCGCGTTGCGCTCGTCGACGAAGCCAGCGACCTGCCGCATCAGCTCCGCCCGGCAGTTGATCTCCGTCAGCGGCGGCAAGAGCTCGAGGCGGATCATGCGCGACAAACGTGACGACGCGCGGGAGCGGCTCCGCACGGCCTCGGGCAACTCGATCCCGACACCGAGATCGAGACCGAGGTATGCGAGCGGCGCGACCGCTTCGCTGCCGGCGACGCCGACGCGCGGCGAGTCGAAGGTCGCGAGCAACGGAACGCCGCCGAACGCCGCGAAGTGCGCCAGGAGCGCGCGCGCGATCGGCTCGATGCCCTCGCCCTCGATCACGCTCGCCGCGACGAAGCGCGAGTACTCGAGCCTGCTCACGAACAAGCGCGCCCGCCCGAGAGCGCCCCGCAACGCGAGGTCGATCACGTCGTGACGCGATAACTCGGCGGGGAGCGGCGGCCGTCGCTGCGTGGTGTGCGCCGGATCACGCGCGCTCGCGACCAACGCGTAGAACGCGCTCTTCTGCCCCCCGTAGCCCTCGGCCGTCGCCCTGGCGAGCAGCTCGCGCGTCGGGATTTCGGGCTGTTCGGCCAGCGCCGCCACCACCAGCCGCCGGAAGGACTCGGCCTTGCGCGGACGGCCCACTCGGTTCGTCATGCGCGCGCGACTTCGCAGCGTTCGTGCCACCGACTCGTCGTCCGCTCGTCGACGACAACGGCGCGTGGAGTTTTCGGAAGCGTGCATCGTCGGTGAGCGAGCGAGGCATCATCTGCGCGATTCAAGACGCTACGAACTGCGACCTCGCGAACGCATCGCGCGTCGTCGTCGTGCGCGCAATCACGCGCCGCCGCGTAGCACGTCGCTTGCTCACGTCGGCGGAAATGAACGCGCGCATGATCTCCACCAAGCGTCACGCAAGTCTCCTGATCGCGGCGCTCGCGCTGCTCACGCCCACCGGCACGTTCGCCGACGCCTCGGATGTCGCACGCGAGCACTTCAAGGCGGGCGTGCGCCACCTCCAGGATCCCGACGGCGCTCGCTACGAGGACGCCTATCGAGAGTTCCGCGCCGCGTACGCAGCGACGCCCAGCCCGAAGATCCTCGGAAACATCGGCTTCTGCGCGATGAAGCTCGAGCGCGATGGCGAGGCGATCGATGCATACACCCGTTATCTGGCAGAGGTCTCCGACATCGACGCCGAGGAGCGCGACCAGATCGTGAAGGACCTCCAGTCGATGAAGAGCGGCGTGATCCGCGTCACGGTCACCGTGAAAGGTGGGAGCGGACCGATCGGGATCATCGACACGCGCACGCCGACCAGCGGCGCGCCGGTGGTGAACGCGTACGGCCCGGTGGGGGCGAAGCTGACGCTCGGGCTCCACCCCGGCCGCCACGCGCTCCGCGCCCGCGCGCCCAACGGAGAGGAGTCCCTCGCGTGGGAGCTCGACGCGCTCCCCGGTACGCAGGTCGAGCACGCGTTCGTGATCGTGAGCACGCCTCCGCCGGCCAAGACAGCGGCCAGGCCGGAGGCGACGTTCGCCGCCGAGCGCGAGGGCTCGCGCACGGTGCCGTGGCTCCTCACCACCCTCGGAGGCGCCGCGCTCATCGGCGGGGCGGTGACCGGCGCGATCGCGATGAACAAGGTGTCGCGCCTCGAGTCGCGTTGCCCGGGAGACGTGTGCCCCGCCGGCACCGGCCTCGCGGGCGAGCGCGACTCCATCCGGCGCTATTCACGCGCCACCGACTGGCTCCTCATCGGCGGCGGCGTGGTCGCGGCGACCGGCGTGGTGTGGTTGCTCGCCTCGGGCAGCCGCCCCGATCACGAGGCGACCGGGAAGGACGCGCGCGCGCGGCCCGATGTCGCGTGCTCGAGCGCCGGGTGCACGGTCCTCCTCACGGGGTCGTTCTGATGCGCGCCCTCCCCCTCCTCGCCTGCGCGGCGGTCCTCGGCTGCACGCAGATTCTGGACGTCGATCGCTTTCAGGAGAAGGCGCCCGCAAAGGCGGCCGCCGGCGTCGCGGGGCAGTTCCTCGATCTGGAGCTCAACCTCGTCGGGATGAAGCCACACCTCGCCCACACCTACGAGTACCGGGTGATCGACGCGAACAACCTCGTGCAGTCGCGCGGTCTGATCCTGCCGCTCGGCGCGGCCGACGTCGCGATCGTGGTGCCGCGCGCGATCCCGCGGAGCAACGGTCCCTACCGGCTCGACTTCTTCGCAGACGTGAACGGGAGCGGCGGCTTCGACGGGATCGGCAGCGTCATCTCCAACGACCACGCCTGGCGCATCGATCCGCTGGTGGACTACCCGGCGGGCTCGGTCCCGCCGGTCGAGGGCAAGGTGCAGGTGACGTTCACCCACAGTACGTCGTTCACCAACCTCGACGACTACCCGAGCGGCACGCCGAACAAGGCAAAGGACACCGGCCTCGGCGCCGTCGTGAAGCTCTCGTCGCTCCAGCCCGCGACCGGCAAGCTCCTCGAGGTGCGCGTCTCCGAGAAGGACACCAAGCACGTGGTCGGTCTCGTGCGCGTCCCCAGCGTCGCCAGCGCAACCCTCGAGCTGAAGCTCCCCGGCATCGTCGACGTGGGCGTCGACTACCTCGTCGAGGTGTACATCGACGTCAACGCCAACGGGGCCTACGACGATCCGTCGAAGGCGGGTGGCGACTGGGGCATCCGCAGCGCGGTGGCCTCGACGGAGGCCGGGCTCACCCACGCGCTCGACGTGGCGAGCGCGCCCCACGCGGTCGACCTCGGCTTCTAGAGCAGAGCACTCTCCGCCTTCGATCATCGACGCGGGCGCTGCCCTCGCTCACACCAGCAGGCCGTCGGCGGGTGGTGCGCCGTAGGGCTTCTGCGTGTTCGGATCCTTCGGCTTGGGCCGGTCGCCGCAGCCGCTCGTGGCCGTCACCGCCGACGCGACGAGCGCCGCTCCGGCGACGAAGGCGGCGGCTCGACCGAGTCGCGCCGACGTCGCGGTGAGCGAGACCGCGGGCGCGGGCAGCTCGGCGGCGCAGAAGGGACAGGTCGTCTCGGAGACGCGGACGTGACGTAGACAGGCGGTGCAGGGGCGGAGCATGGGCGAAGCATATCGCTCCTCCGTCGCTGGTCCGTAGAGGCCGATTCTCGTCTCGCTAACGGAACGGCATTGGCTCTAGGCTCCGCACGATGTCCGGTTACGCGAAGCTCCCCGACACCGACTCCGAGGACGCGGCGCGCTCCGCGAAGAAGCTCGCCGAACGCGCTCTCACCACCGCGAGCGAGCGCGCGAACAAGGCCGCAGAGACGGTCGGTCGCGGGCTGCGTCGCGCAGGCCGCGAGCTCGATGCGCCGGCGAACGCGGACGTAGCGGCCCTCATCTCCGAGTCGAACCTCCCGGAGATCATGGGCGACGACGCGCTCGGTAGCCTCGCGCGCCGACTCGACCGCGAGGCCGACCTCTGGCGCAACCTGGCGATCCGCGAGCTCGCGCACATCGCCTGGGCGAACCGCATCGCGCACCTCGCCTCCACGCTCACGATGGTCGGGGTGCTCGCCCTCGCGGCGATCGGAGCGTTCCAGTCGTGGTTCGCGGCGACAGGCCCCCGCGCGCTGATGCTCGGCGTCTCGGCGGGCGTCCTCGCGCTCGGCGCGCTGGTCGCGACCGCAGCCTCCGCGTCGGTCCGCCGCAGTCAGCGCGAGGTCGTCCGCGAAGCGCTCGTGCGCGCCGACGTGGCAGAGCTGCGGCTGAATCGCGTCGCAGTGGCGATCGCGGCCACGCGCGCCGAGTCGCCGGAGGCGCGAGACGCCATCGCGCGCCTCGAGCGCGACGCCGCGGGCTGACGACGCCCAAGCGGTCGCCGAGGCCGAGCGCACATGCACTCGTGGCCGGCGCACCGCGGCGCTATGAGCACCGGCATGCGCACCCACCCGTCGATTGCCCTCGGCGTCCCCGAGGTCCTGCTCCCCAAGCCGTCCGTGGACCTCCACCGGTGGGCGGTGATCGCTTGCGATCAGTACACCTCCGAGCCCGAGTACTGGGAGCGGGTCGCCGCGATCGTGGGCGACGCGCCGTCGACGCTTCACGTCACCTACCCCGAGGTCTTCCTGGCCGAGCCGAACCCCGAGGTACGCATCGCGCGCATCCGCGAGACGATGCGGAGCTACCTCGACGCTGGCTTGTTCGTGGAGCGCACGGGCTTCGTCTACCTCGAGCGCGCGGTTGGGAAGCACGTGCGCCGCGGGCTGATGGCGTGCCTCGATCTCGAGCAGTACGACTTCTCGAAGGGCTCGACGAGCCCGATCCGCGCGACGGAGGGCACCATCCTCGATCGCATCCCCCCGCGGGTGAAGATCCGCGAGGGCGCGTCGATCGAGCTCCCGCACATCATGGTGCTGCTCGACGATCCGGGCGACACGGTGATCGGTCCGCTCCGCGCGCTTCGTGAGCGGAGCGCGCCGCTCTACGACGTCGAGCTGATGCTCGGCTCGGGGCACGTGCGCGGGCACCTCGTCGACGACCCGGCGCTCGAAGCGGGGGTGGTGCGCGCCATCGAGGCGCTCGCCTCGCCGGCCGAGTTCGCGCGCAAGTGCGCGGTGCCCGAGGGCACGCCGGTGTTGCTCCACGCGATGGGCGACGGCAACCACTCGCTGGCGACCGCGAAGACCATCTGGGAGACCGCCAAGAAGAACGGCGCGTCGATGGACTCGCGGCTCCGCTGGGCGCTCGTGGAGCTCGTGAACCTCCACGACGAGGCGCTGGTCTTCGAGCCGATCCACCGCGTGCTGTTCGAGGAGAAGCGGCCCCTCGTCGCCGCGCTCCGCGAGGGCTTCGGCGAGCGCTGCACGGTCACGCCGGCCGCCGACTTCGCCGCGATGCGTGGGCGCGTCGACGCCCAGTCCCGGGAGTCGCACACGTTCGGCGTGGTGAGCGCGAGCGGGTGCGCGGTCGTCGAGATCGCCGCGCCCACCGCGACGCTGGCGGTCGGCACGCTGCAGGCCTTCCTCGACGAGCACATGAGGACCGGTGGGGCGAGCGAGCTCGACTACGTCCACGGCGACGAGGCGGTGAGGACCCTCGGCAGCAAGCACGGCAACATCGGGATCTACCTTCCGGGCATGCGGAAGGAAGATCTCTTCCGCACCGTGGTGCTCGACGGCGCGCTGCCCCGCAAGACGTTCTCCATGGGCGAGGCGTACGAGAAGCGCTTCTACCTCGAGGGCCGTCGCCTCAGCGGCGCCTGATCGCCCCGCCCCGCACGGGCGTCGCACCGCCGCGCGCACCCCGCCCCTCGGGCCGCGCTAGGATCGGCGCGTGGAGCTGATCGCCAACACCGTCGTCGCGGGTCGGTTTCGACTCGTACGCAAGCTCGGTGAGGGTGGAATGGGCGTCGTGTGGAGCGCGATCGACGAGCGCACCACCGACGCGGTCGCGCTCAAATTCCTTCGCGGTGAGGCGCTCGCCGAGTCCGACGCGATCCGCCGCTTCCAGCGCGAGGCCAAGACGGCGCTCCGCCTCTCGCACCCCAACATCATCCGAGTGCGCGAGGTGGTCGACCTCGAGGACGGCACACCGGCGATGCTGATGGATCTCCTCGAGGGTCAGTCGCTCGCCGCGCGGCTGGCGCACGAGGGCGCGCTCACGGTCCCGGAGTTCGCGCGCATCTTCCTCCAGATCCTCTCCGCGGTCGGCTCGGCGCACGCGGCCGGGGTCGTTCATCGCGACCTCAAGCCGGACAACGTCTTTCTCCTGAGCGAGGGCTCGGAGCACGACGTGCGCGTGCTCGACTTCGGAATCGCCAAGTTCCGCGCCCCCGAGGGCGAGGGCGCGACGACCGCGCTGACCGGCACCGGCGCGATGCTCGGCACGCCGTTCTACATGGCGCCCGAGCAGGTCTTCGGCGAGCGCGATCTCGATCATCGCGCCGACGTCTGGGCGCTCGGCGTGATCATGTACGAGTGTCTGTCCGGGCGGCGGCCGTTCGCCGGCGACAACTTCGGGCAGGTCTTCAAGGCGATCACCCGCGGCGAGCTCACGCCGCTCTCCGTCATCGCGTCGCGCCTCCCCCGCGATCTCATCGATGTGTGCGCGCGAATGCTCGAGGTCGAGCGCGACAAGCGCATCTCCGACCTACGCGTCGTCTTCGAGATCGTGCGCCGGTACACCGACGTCGACGCGCTGGTGTTCTCCGCGCCCACGCTCCCCGCAGGCTCGAGCCGCGACGACTTCGCCGAGGCGTTGGCGCCGACGCTCGCCGACACCGGCGCGGCGCTCGCGAGGAGCGGCCAGGGCTCCGCGTTCCCCGCCCCGGTGACGACGACGCGATGGCCCTACCTCGCGGGCGCAGCCGTGCTCCTCGCGCTCGGCGGCACCGCGCTCGTCGTCTCGCAGCAGGACCCGCCGCCCCGCGCCGCAGCGTCGACGGCGGTGTCCACGCCCGCGCCCGAGCCCTCGCCGGTCGCGATCCCGTC
>JALHOE010000277.1 GCA_022843175.1 Deltaproteobacteria bacterium | reverse complement strand
GCGCAAGGGCAGCGGCTGCGGCAACATCGCGGAGAAGAGCCGCGGCAGCCCGAGCTCGGCGAGCGCGAGCAGCGCCACGACCGCGATCGCGGCGCCGCGCGCGAGCTGCTCGGGCGGCCACGACCGCCGGGCCGCCCACGCGCTGCCGAGCCCGGAGGCGAGGAGCAGGGTGACCAACGTGACGACGACCGCGTGCGTGGGGTGCCCGAGGAACAACCCGCTGCGCTGGATGAAGCCCATCTCCACGACCAGGTACCCGAGGCCCACCACGGCGAAGTACACGAGCGGACCGAGCGCGCCGCGTTGGCGGCGCACCGGGAGCAGGATCAGACCGATCGAGAGGATGACGATCGCGACGACGAACATCGCGTGCGCGCGAAGGCCGCGCGCGTACCAGTCGTCGGCCGGCGCGTTGAGCACCCGACCGAGGTGCTTGCTGCCGAGGAACTGGAAGAAGAACGGCCGGTCGTCGGGGACCGGCGAGAAGTCGAGCGGCGCCGCGGCGAGCCACGCCTTCTCGTTGGCGAGCAGGTCGCTGTAGGGCGGCTTGCCGGGGCTGCCGGGGGCGTAGAGCACCTCGATGGGATCGCCGAGCCCGAAGCCGAGCGCGTCGTACACCGGGATCGCCACGCGGGGGTGCTTGCGGGCGACGTCGAGCGCGCGCGCGGCCCGCTCGAGATCCTCGCGCGCGAGCGGGCGCTTGGTGCACAGCACGTTGACCCAGATCCCCTGGCGCAGGATCAACAGGTGCTGCTCGGGGTTCGCGACGCCGAGCGAGCGGAGGGCCTCGAGCTCGCTCGTGACCACGCGGAGCGGCTCGAGCCCGAACCGGATCACCGAGAGCACGCCGTCGTCCGAGAGCGCCGAGATCCACCGACGAAACGCCTCGACGGTGTAGAGGTAGCTCTCGGAGAACATGAACGCGCCGGCCGAGCCCGCGGCGTAGGTGTCGGCGCCGGTGATCTGGACGAGGTCGTACTTCGCGGTGACGCGCTCGACGAAGCCGCGACCGTCGTGGTGCTCGATCCGCACGCCGGGCCGCTGGTAGGGGCGGCCGAGGAACTCCGCGTAGACGTCGCGGACGAGCGCGATCGCGGTGCCGTTGATTTCGACGCCGGTCACGTCCGGCACGCGGTAGTGGGCGGCGGCGGTGATGTCGGGGCTGCCGCCGAGCCCGACGATGAGCGCGCGCCGCGGCGCGCGGAGGAAATACGCGCCGCCGTACACGGTGCCCTCGAACAGCGCGCTTGCCAGCGTGTCGTGGCCGCGCAGATCGAGGAGCATCGAGCCCGCGCCACCGTCCTGCGCGAACAGCCGCATCGGCGCGACGTCGTTGCCGGCGCGCGCGGTGCCGAACTCGCCGGGGAACGCCCACACCTCGACCCGCCCGACCGGATCCCAACGCTCGTACTCGCGCGTCGGCGTGTAGGCGGACGGATCCCTATCGGGGTGGAGCTTGGCGAGGGCGGCGCGCGCGACCCCGTACAGATCGCCCGGGTCGGGCCGGAAGGCGTACAGGGTCTTGGCGAACGGCGCGGCGAGCGCGCAGGCGACGGCGATCGCGACGATCGCTCGCCGTCGCGAGATCCACACCGCACCGCACGCGACCATCACCGCCGCGAGCGCGACGATGCCCTCCGCGCCGAGGGGCCCGAGCAGCGGGTGCACGAGCAGCGCGCCGGCGGCGGAGCCGAGCATGTTGGCGAGGTACAGATCGCCGATCCGCGCGGCGTTGCGGCTCATGGCGATCGCGACGATCTCGCCGGCGAAGTAGTAGGGGACCACGAGGAGCCCGAGCAGCGGCAGCGCGGTGAGCACCACGCCCGCCCGCGCGCCGAACCCGATCCAATCGGACGTCCGGGCGAACAGCACGTGGGCGACGATGATCGCGAGCCCGAACGCCGCGAGCGCGTTGGAGAGCCGGCGGGGGATGTCCTCCTCGGGCACCGGTCGCATCGCGATCGCGATCCCGCCCGCGCCCATCCCCAGCATCGCCACGCTGATCGCGCCGAACACCAGCAGCGGATCGAGCGCGTAGGAGAAGATGCGGACCTGCGCGATCTCCAACGTGAGCGTCGCGATCGACGCGATGATGACCGCTCGGGCTCTCATCCGCCGTAGAGCTCGGCGATCCACAGGTAGCCGGTCTTCGGATCGCTCGCGACGCCGAGGCCGACCTTCTTGAAGCGCGCGTCGAGCACGTTGGAGCGGTGCGACGGCGAGGCGTAGATCGCGCGGTGCGCGGCGCGCTCGGTCTTGGCCTTGGCGACGTTCTCGCCGACGAGCTTGTACTTGAGGCCGGCGCCGGTGACGCGGCTCGCGGGATCGCCGTCGCCGACGTCGTGTCCGAGCAGCTTCGCCTTCATCATCGCCTCGGCGTGCGCGCGCGCGATCTTGTGGAGGCCGGCATCCGCGACCACCGCGCCGATCGCCTCGGCGGCGCGCGCGCCGTTGATCCGCTTGATCAACGCCTCGACCGGATCGTCGACGCCATCGCCCGCTTCCTCACCGGGGACTGCGCTCGACGGGGGCGCTGCCGGCGGGTCGACCCCGGCGTAGACCTCGGCCTCGAGCACCGGGCGCGGTCCCATCCCGTCCTCCGCCAGGATCTGCACGACGTGACGGCCGGGCTTGCCGAGGAGGATCCGGGCTTTGACATGCGACGGCGGGCCGAGCGTCGTGGTCGCGAGCACCGTCTTCGGCGCGCCGGTCGGCGGCAGGAGCACCACCCGCCCCTCGCTCCCCGAGAGCAGCGTGGCGTCGACGTCGATCCACGTGCCGGTCTTCACGGCCGTGGGCAGCGCGGCGAGGTCGGCGACCGGCTCGACCGCCACGACCGCGACCGCCTCCTTCATCGCGGCTCCGGTGCCCGTGCGCACCGTCGCGATCCCGCAGCGCATCTTCTTGCCGTTCTTGCCGAGCCACTTGGTCACGTCGGCGGCGAGCTGCTTGCGATCGAGGGAGCCGACGACGTGCGCGCCCCACGTGCGCGGCCACACGTGCGGGTTGCCCGCGCGGCGCTGACGCCACTCGATCTCCTGGGCGTCGGGCAGCTCGCCGCGCGTCGCGAGCACCTGGGCGAGCTCGGACGCGACGGTGACCAACGAGCTCTCGACCGCGCCGCACGCCGCGATCAGCGGGGCGTCGCCGGGATCGTTGACCGTCCCCTTCTTCGGCGAGGCGGTCTCGGCGGCCCAGCCGTCCTTCGCGCCTGCCTCGACGCGATGCGCCAGAGAGAGGAGCGCTACGACGAGGGCCGCGCGACGAATCATCGGCAGCAGGTTAGCGGGCGGCGGTTCCCCGCGCGATTTCTCGGTGATTCGCCCGTTGGGTTCCCAAAAAGGCACTTCCGCTGGTGGTGAACGGCGAGCGTCTCGGACGGCTCGGAGCAAATCCTTTAGATGTGGAGTAGCGATATCCGGCGAATTCCGTATGCTCCGGGACCAGTCATGAAGCTGCACGTCGCTCTCCTCAGCTCCGCGTTACTTTTCGCTGGCTGCGCGGAATCCGTCGAAGAGGTTCCGGGGGGCGAGGTCCCTGCCGACTCCGGCGGCTCCGACACCTCGAGCGGCAAGGACAGCGCGCCGGCCGACACGGGTTCGTCGACGGACACCGGCTCGACGGACGACACCGGCTCGACGGACGACACCGGCACGATGGACGACTCGGGCGAGTTCCCCGACTTCGGCGGCGGCGACGACGGCGGCGGCAGCGCCGACGGCGGCGGCTCGCTCGACGGCGGTGGCGGCGGCGGCACGTGCATGAGCGCGGCGGACTGCCCCGGCGGCTGCTGCGACACCACGTCCGGCAAGTGCGGCGTCGAGTTCTTCGGAATCTGCATCGCGTTCTGATCCCCGGCTACAGAGCCGCGACCGTGAGGGAGCGGGTTGTCCAGAACAACCCGCTCGCTGATGCTCGCGGCCCCAGTGCGGGATCAGTCGCGCTCGACCGGCTGCCCCGCGACCTCCCACGAGAGGAAGCCGCCCTCGAGGAACGCGACCGGGATGCCCTGCTCGGCGAGCTTCTCGGCGATCGGTTTCGTGTCGGTGCCGGCGCGGTCGTAGAGGACCGGGACGTGGCCCGTCGCGGAGATGCTGTCGATCTTCTGCTCGACCTCGGCGAGCGGCAGGTTCACCGCGCCGGGGATGTGCGCGCGCGCGAACGAGCCGGCGTCGCGCGTGTCGACCGCGACCACGCGGCCGGACTGCGCGAGCTTGAGGAACTCTTCGACGCGGACCGACGACTCCGAGCGCGGGAGGTGCGGCTCGATCAGCGCGCGCATCTGCTGCCTTCGCATCGCGCCCGGCTGCGACGCGACCACGCGTCCGCCCTTGATCACCATGAAGGTGGGGACGCTCTTGATCTGCATCTCCTGCGCGAGCATCGGTGACTTGTCGACGTCGATCTTGAAGACCTTGGCCTTGCCCTCGAGCTCGTGGGCGATGGCGATCACGTCCGGCTCGACCTGCTTGCAGGGCGCGCACCACACGGCGGAGAACTCGATGAGCACGGGCAGGTCGGTCTGGATGACCTCCCGCTCGAAGTTCTGCTCGGTGACGTACTGCAGGGGTGAGGCAGCGGTGTTGTTCGCGAGCGCCATGGACTCCGAGTAATGATGCCGCCGGTCGCCGGCAAGAAGCGGCTAGCCGGTCACGCGATTCCAGCGCAGCCGTGGGTCGAAGGCGTCGCGAATCGCCTCGCCGAGGAGGACGGTCGCGCCCAGGGACAGCGCTACGAACCCCGCCGGAAAGGCGACCAGCCACCACGCCTCGGGGTGGGCGCGCGCCTGGCCGAGGAGGGCGCCCCACGCGAGGGGGTGGACGATCCCGATCCCGATCACGGCGATCGCCGTCTCGACGGCGATGACGGCGCCGACGCTGAACGCGCTGAGCACGACGGCCGAGGCGAGGACCGACGGGAGCACGTGCCGGGCGAGGAGGCGGCCCGGCCCTGCGCCGAGCGCCCGCGCCGCGGTCACATGGTCGAGCTGCAGCACCCGCAACACGTCGGCGCGGACGACCTGCGCGATGTCGGCCCAGCGCGTGAACACCACGATGAACAGCAGCGACGTCGAGCTCGGCACCGGGAGGAGCGCCTGCGCGATGAGCACCAGGAGCAAAAGGGGCACCGAGCTCAGCGCTTCGATGGTCCGCTGCAGGAGCAGATCGGGGGCGCCGCGCAGGAACCCGCCGAGGGCTCCGAGGGCGACCCCGAGCGCGCCGGCGCCGAGCGTCGCGAGGAGCGCGGCGCCGAGGGTGGGGTAGGCGCCGTGGACCAGCGCGAGGAACACGTCGCGGCCGCTCCCGTCGGTGCCCATCCAGTGCGCCCCCGAGGGGCCGTGGAGCGCGCGGTCGGACCGGCCGACGAGCGGGCCCGCGAGCGCGCCGTACACCGCCATGATCGTGAGGAGCAGCGTGAGCGCGGTGCCGACCCGCGCGCGGGTGTCGTTGCGGAGCGCGAGGCGCCAGGAGCTGTACGCGAGCCGCGCCGGATCGCGGAACGCCGCGAGCGCCGGATCGACCTGCCCGCGCATCCGCTGCGAGCTCGTGACGATCCATTCGATGAGCGATGGGCGCGAGCGCCGCGACTCGGGCTTCACGCGTCCTCCGGACGTTGCGCGAGCATCGAGGAGCGAACGCGCGGATCGGCTGCGGCCTGGATGACGTCGGCCAAGAGCAGCGCGACCGCCGCGGCGAGCGCCATCAACATCCCGAAGGCCATCATCCACGGGACATCGCGCGCGCGCACCGCCGCGATCGCGGCCGGCCCGAGGCCCTCGAGGGAGAGGATCTCCTCGGCGAGGATCGTCGCGCCGAGGATCAACGGAACCTGGATGGCGCCGAAGCCCACGATCGAGCCGAGGGCGTTGCGCGCGATGGAGCCGCCCCACACCGACCACGGCGGCGAGCCCATCGCGCGCGCGGTCCGCACGTAGTCCTGCTCGGCCTCTTCGAGCAGCCGCGAGCGAATGTGGCGCGCGATCGGGCCGAGCGCCACGAGCGCGAGGGCGACGGCGACGAACGCGTCGGTGCGGGCGAGCCGCGGCGACAGGGCGCGCGCGACCAGGGCGAGCACGAACGCGGGGAACGCATGCACGAGCAGGAGGAACAGGTTGGTGAAGCGATCGAGCAGACCGGTGCGCCGCGCGGCGGTGAGGATGCCGAGGGGGACCGCGACCGCGTACGCGATGAGCAGCCCGAACGCTGCGCGCGCGAAGGTGATCGGTGCGCGCCGGAGCACGTCGTCGAGCACGGGCTCGCCGGTGCGCCACGAGGTGCCGAAGCGCTGCGTCACCGCCTGGATGACCCACCGGCCGAAGCGCGTCTCGGTGATCCGCGCCGCCACCCGCTCGACGGCGCCGTACTCGACGTATTCGACGCGGTGGACGACCCAGTACGCGCGCAGCGAAGCGGCGTCGGTGACCGACTCGGCGCCGGCGCGGTGCAGCGCGGCGATCGCCAGGCCCTCCAGCGCGTCGCGTTCGGCGGCCTCCGCGGTGCGCAGCTCCTCGAAGATGGGCACGAGGATCGCGGTGTCGGCGTTGCGGAGCTGCCGCGCGTAGAGCGGCTCCGCGCGATCGCTCAGGTGCCGGCGCAGCGCGCGACGCACGCTCGTCGCGCGGAGCTCGGCGCCGCGGTCGTCGAGCGCGCGCGCCCAGAAGGTCGCGGCGCGGCTCGGATCCTCGAGGGCGGACACGTCGTCGATGCCCATGCGAAACGCCAGCGGCGCGAGCTCGCGCGACAGGCGCGCGCGCGGCCCCTCGGGGATCCGCTGCAGCCCCGCCACGAGCTCGGGGAGCCCGGCGGCGCCGATGCGAAACAGCCGGTTGAGATCGCGCGTCCGCGCCTCGCCCTCCTCGGTCGGAATCCGCGCGAGGATGCGCTCGATGACCCGCGGGCGATCGTCGGGCTGGAGGTTGAACAGCACGGGGAGGTGCCAGAACCGCCGCGCGTAGTTCTCGCCGCTCGGGTGCTCGGTCGGTGGCGCGAGCGAGATCGCGACGAACAGGCCGATCGCGAAGATCAGCAGCGAGGGGATCGCGGTCAGGAGCCGCCGCAGGATGAACGCAAACACTACTTGCCGTCCCGATACGCTCGGAGCGCGTTGACGATCGCGTCGACGACCCTGCTGCGGTAGTCGTTCTTGGCGAGGTAGCCCTCTTCGACCGGGTTGGAGATGAACGACACCTCCATCAACACCGCGGGCATGCGCGCGCCGACGAGCACGAAGAAGCCGGCGCCGTGGACGCCGCCGTCGACCACGTCGGCGAACTCGCTCGAGCCGTGGAGCGAGGCCATCGTCGCCTTCTGCAGGAGCGACGCGAGGTGCTTGGATCGCGCGCCGAGCTCGGCGAGCTTGAGGTCGTCGAGGATCGCGCGGAGCTCGCCCGGCGCGGCCGAGCCGCCGCCGTTCTCGCGCGCGGCGACCCTCGTCGCGAGCTCGTCGCGCGCGGTGTCGAGCACGTACATCTCGACGCCGCGTTTGTGCTTCGTCTCGGCCGCGTTGCAGTGGATCGAGAGGAACACGTCGGCCTCGAACGCGTTGGCCGCCGCGGCGCGCTCCTCGAGCGACACGAACGTGTCGCCGCCGCGGGTGAGGCGCACCTCGGCCCCGAGCTCCTTGGCGACGAGCGGCGCCACGGCTTTGCCGATCGCCAGCGTCACGTCCTTCTCGCGGAGGCCGGTCGGGCCGATCGCGCCCGGATCGGCGCCGCCGTGGCCGGAGTCGATCACCACGCGACGGAGCGGTCGCGGTCCGGACGCGACGTCGGTCTGCGGCGGGGTGGTCGTGAGGTCGACCACGACGCGGAACGGATCGGGCAGGAAGAACACGCGGCGATACGCCGGACGCGACAGCGACAGCACGACGGCGGTGCCGCCCTCCTGCACCGTGCCGGCCCCGCTCTTCGATTCCGGGATCGGCGCGAGCGAGCCGGCCGTCAGCAACCCCTTGGTGGAGGGTTCGATGGTGGTGTCGGCCCCGGCGATGTCCACGCCCTCGAGGCGCACGCGCACGCTCCCCGCCGAGGCCGGCTCGAGGAGATAGGTCGCCGCGCGATCGAGCTCGATCACGACGCGCGCGGAGTCGGCCGTGGTCCAGCGGGCGAGGCGGATGACCCGCGCGCGGGTCTTCTGCGGCTCGGCGACGCTCGCATCGGGCAGGGCGGCCACGCCCTCGGCGGCGAGGGCGTGATCGAGCCCCTCGAGGACGAGCGGCGGGGGCTTGAACGTGGAGATGCGATCGAGCGCCTCGTCGAGCTCGCCGACGCACGCGGCTGCGCCGAAGCGACGACGCGCGATGTAGAGCTCGCGATACGTGATCCGCGGGTCGTGCGCGATCTCGCCGGCGAGGAGCGCGCGCAGGCGCGCCGGGCGGCAGACCTCGGGCAGATCGGCGCGGCCGGTCGCGACCGTCCACCACTCGAGGGCGCGGCGAGCGTCTTCCTCCGACGCGCCGCCGGCGACGCGAAAGGCGCGCGCGCGCAGCTCGCCCGCGAGCGTGGCGAGGAGGACGCCGCGCGCGGTCCCTCCCTCGGCGACCGCGAGCGCACCCAGGCGTTCGGCCTCGCGCGTGAGCACCTCCCGCGTGGCGCCTCGATCGTCGAGCACCCGGCGGCCCTCCTCGAGGCTCGCCTGGTGGGAGGGGGTGGTCTCGGGCGGCGGTGCTCCCGTCCGGCCGCTGCAGGCCGCGGCCCACAGTGCGAGGAGGAGGGAGCGGCGCATCCCCCTCACTTTCGATCGGACCGGCGCTTTCGTCGAGATACCATCACGTCGTGCCTCGCGAAGCTCCCACCCCGACCCCGCCTCCGGCCGACACACCCGTGTTCTCCGATCGCAACACCGGGATCACGTTCGCGAACGCGTTCGAGATGGTGAACGCGTACCTCGCGCGCCATTCCGAGCATGCCGGCAAGGAGATCGAGCCGCTCGACGGCACCGGCTACACTCAGGTCAAGCGCGGCAGCGCATACATCGGCATCAACGTGCTCGAGGACAACGGGGTGCTCATGCTCCTCGCCCCGATCATGGAGGTGCCGGCGCTCCCGGGAGATGGGCGGGAGCGCTTCTACCGCAAGCTCCTCGAGCTCTCGTTCCTCGCGACGAGCGACGCCGCCTTCGGGATCGATGGCAAAAAGGACCTCGTCTATGTGCGCGCCCTCCGGCGGCTGTCGGCCCTCGATTACGAGGAATTCGAGGATCTGCTCGAGACCGTGAGCCGCATCGCCGACGAGTGGGACGACGAGCTCAAGCAGGAGTTCGGCTAGCACGGGCCGCCCGCGTCGCGCGTGCTAGACCGTTACCGCCCCTCGAACGTACCTGAGCAAACCCATGGCGAACTCGAACACCCCCGGCCTGCGTACGACGTCCCACTCGCCCGAGGAGCTCGAGCGATTCGCGGCCCTGTTCATCCCCACGTGGGAGCTCCCGGCCGACGTCGCCGCCGGCCCCGACCCGGGGTTCAAGGTCGCCGCGATCGAGCCCGCGCTCGTCGCCGCGCTCGCGCCCGAGCCGGCCAAGCCGAACCCGCTCAAGAGCACGATGATCGCGGTGGCCGAGCCGCCGAAGGAGCCCGCCAAGGAGGCGGCGCCCAAGCCGGTGCAGAACACGATGATCGCGATGGCGCCCAAGGTGCCCGCGCCCGCGCCGGTCGTCGCCGCGCCCGCCGCGCCGCTCGCGCCGCCGAAGGCCTTCCAACCCACGACCTCTCTCGACGACGACGATCTCGAGCTGCGCCCCAAGAAGAAGAGCGGTCTCGTGTTCGCAGCGATCGGCGGCGTCGCGGTCATCGGCGCGATCGCGTTCTTCGCGACCCGCGGCGGCGAGAAGGCCGAGACCAAGGAAGCCCCCGCAGCCACGACCGACAAGAAGCTCGAGCTGCCGCCGATCGAGACCGCCGCCGTCGCGCCCAAGGAGACCGCCGCCGCACCCAAGGAGACGGCCGCCGCACCCAAGGAGACGGCCGCGCCCAAGGAGACGGCCGCGCCCAAGGAGACGGCCGCCGCGCCCAAGGAGACGGCCGCGCCCAAGGAGACTGCGAAGGCCGCACCGCCTCCGCCTCCGCCCCCGCCGGTCGTGAAGGCGGCGCCCCCGCCTCCGCCCGCAGCCAAGGCCGCACCGCCCCCGCCCCCGGCCACCGCGAAGGCCGCACCGCCACCCGCCAAGAAGACGCCGAAGATCAAGGACGAGTTCTAAAAACGTCGGTAGCCCGCTTCGGTCGGGTGCCCGGGACGTGATAGAAGACGGGCCATGCGTTCCCGCGCCCTCCCGTTGGTGATCGCGCTCGGTCTGGCGACCGCGCCGCTCGTGTTCCCGCTGCCCGCGGCGGTCGCTCAGGGCATGGATGCCGATACGAAAGAAGCGAAAGCCCTCTTCGAGGACGGCGTAAAGTTCTACAAGGCCGGCAAGTACGAAGAGGCCCGCGTGAAGTTCAAGGCCGCCTACGGCCTCAAGAAGCGCCCGAGCATCGTGCTCAACCTCGCCAACGCCGAGATGCAGACGAAGCGCACCATGGACGCGATCGGGCACTTCAAAGAGGTGCTCGCGATGCCCGACGCCAAGCAGGACGACAAGGACGAGGCCAAGGCCGGCCTCGCCGAGGCCCGCAAGCAGGTCGGCGTCGTCAACATCGACGCGCCCACCGGCACCCTCGTTGTGATCGACGGCGAGTCGCGCACCGTGCCGGTCGACGGCGCGATCGAGCTGATGCCCGGCTCGCACACCGTCGTGGTGAAGGCGAGCGGCAAGGAGATCGTCCGGAAGGTCGAGCTGACCGCGGGGCAGACGGTCGACATCAAGGGCGACGCGGCCACCCCGGCGCCCACCGCCACCGCGACCGCCGCGCCGACCACCACCGCGCCGCCGGTCTCCACCGCGCC
>JALHOE010000276.1 GCA_022843175.1 Deltaproteobacteria bacterium | reverse complement strand
CGGCCGCGCCGGGCGCCGCGCCCGCGCCGGCGGCCGCGACCGCGAGCGCGTGCGGCGACCAGTCCGTGATGGCGAACCAGAGCACGGGCTTCGCGTTCGACGGTCGCGTGTTCCTCATCGAGAAGCCGCAGCTCGCGAAGATGAACGCCTCCGCGAAGATCAACTTCGCGTGCCTACCCGGCGTCGACCCGGCCGAGAGCATGGCGCTCGACGGCGTGATCGCGTTCCTCAAGAAGCGCCCCGGCGTGCAGGCCCACGTCAGCGTCTACTGCACCGTGCTGATGCCGGGCTTCGATCCCGCCTCGGCCGATCTGCACAAGCAGGCGATCCAGGGGAAGTTCGCCGCCGCGGGCGTCGCCGGCCGCGTGGCCTTCGACTCGTGCGTCGGGATGCCGCCGTTCGCGGTGGGCGACGGCGTCTCGGTCGAGCTCGTCGCCGGCTGCTCCGATCTGAGCGCGCCGCCCGCGATGAAGTGCAAGCACTAACGCGTGCGAACGTAGAGGACGAGCAGGGCGACGAGCACCACGGCAGCGATCGCGATCGCGATCGAGACCTTGGGTTTGGCGAGCGCGGCCGGAGGCGGCGGGGCGAGCGTCTTCTGTCGCTGCGGCGGCCCGACGATCGCGAGCTCGAACGCCTCGGCGAGGTCGCGCGCGGTCTGGAAGCGGGCCGCGGGATCGCGCGCGCACGCCTTGAGGAACCACGCGTCGACGGCCGGAGGCAGCGTGGGGTTGATGTCGCGCGGCTTCGGCAGCGGCGCCTTGTGGATGGCGTCGCCGAACTCCTGCAGCGTCTCGCCCTTGAACGGTCGCTCGCCGGTGAGCGCCTCGAACGCGACGACCGCGAGCGACCAGAGATCGCTGCGCGCGTCGATCTCGAGCCCCATCATCTGCTCCGGGCTCATGTACTGCGGGGTGCCGATGACGGTGCCCTGCTCGGTGATCTGCTTGGTGACCTTGTCGACGTGCTTGGCCATGCCGAAGTCGACGAGCTTCGCGAGGTACGGCGCGTCTCCCCACCCGTCGCTGCGCGAGAGAAAGACGTTCGACGCTTTGACGTCGCGGTGGAGGACGGACACCTCGTGCGCGCGCTGCAGTCCCTTGGCGATCTGCGTGACGATCGAGACCACGTCGGTCGGGGGCAGCGCGCCGCGCTCGGCGATCAGGCCCTCGAGGTCGATGCCGTCGAGGAGCTCCATCACGAGGTACGGGATGTTGAACTCGTTAACGCCGAAATCGAGGATCTGCACCACGTGCGGGCTGTGGACCTTCATGGCGGCCGCGGCCTCGCGCTCGAACCGCGCGCGCGCCGTCTCGTCGTCGACGACGTCCGGCGCGAGCAGCTTCACCGCGACGTCGGACTTCAGCGTCTCGTGCTGCGCGACCCACACACTGCCCATGCCGCCCTGAACGAGCGGGCGGTCGAGCACGAGGTGCGGCGCCACGCGTTGGCCCTGCTGCGGCTCGAACACGGCGCAAGACTACGCGGTTTCGGGGGGTTGGGCGACGTCAGGCGCGCGCGTCAGCGAGCGCCTACCGCGAAGAGCCAGGCGCGCGCGTCAGCGAGCGCCTAGGCGTGGATCCACACGACGGTGCCGGTGAGGGCCTTCATCACGCCGTGCCAGCCGTTCGGCAGCTCGGGCTTGCTGAACCCGAAGAGATACCGAGCGTCGAGCGGCGCGAGGTTGATGCACCCATGGGAGCGCGGCATCCCGAATTGGTCGTGCCAGTAGGCCGCGTGCAGGGCGTAGCCATCTTTGAAGTATTGGATGTAGGGGACGTCGCGGAGCTCGAACTCGGCCTCGGGCTGGTTCGAGTCCATCGTCGAGGCCGCGTGCTTGGTGTGGATGCGGAAGATCCCGCGCGGCGTGACGTAGGGATTGTCCTTCGGCGAGGCGAGGCCGCCGGCGCCGGTGGAGACCAGCGTGGCGTAGATGGGCGTGTCCCCGTCGACCGCGAGCAGGGTCTGCTTCGCGATGTTGATCTCGATCCAGCGCTCGCCCTCCTTGCCCCACTTGGGCAGCTTCTTGATCGGGTCGAGGCGGGCGATCTCGTCCTCTTTGACGTACGAGCCGTCGGCGAGCTCGTGGTACTTGGTGCCGGCGACGATGCGCTGCTTCTTGCTGGCGGCCAGGGCGCTCCGCCATACCGCGTCGTCCTTGACCTCCATGCGGTGGCCATCGAACTCGTAGCGCTTGGCGCCCTCTTTCTTGATGAAGACGATCGGGAGCTCGAGCTTCCCCTTCCCGAGCTCGACGCCGTGGAAATTCGTGCCCCGAACGAGCCGCACGCGATCGGCGGGCATGAGCAGGAGATCGGTGGTCTGCAGCCAGCGACGCTCGCCGACCTTGTAGGTCGCGATGAACGACACGCCGAGCCGCTTGCGCGGACGCGCGGCGTCGAGCGGGATGCACCCCTTCGACTTGGGATCGCACATCGTTCCGCCGTCGTAGGGCGTGCGCTGTGACCACACCAAGCCGGAGAGGTTCGGGACGTAGTTGTTCGCGGCGAGCAGCGAGGGGAGCTCGTCGTCCTTGTTGTCGGTCGCCCAACCGGCGAGCACGCCGGGCGCGGGCTCGATCGGGAACTTGCCGCCGGGCATCGACGAGAGCTGCGGGTAGCCTCCCTCCTTGGCCTCGTCGGCCTCGGCGCCGTCGATCGTCCGGAAGTGGTGGTCCCAGTCGGGCTCGAACTGCTTGGCCTCGTCCTTGGTGGGCAGGCGCGTGTAGAACGGCGAGCCCTGGTTGCGCACGACGGCGTAGCCGTACGGCAGGCCGGCGGTGAGATCGGGCCTGCGCCACGACGCCTTGACGATCGGATCGTCGAGCTTGGCGGTCGCCTCGCGCCCCATGCACACGAAGCCCGCGGGCTCGATGGGGACCCAGCCGCCCGGGCAGCCGTTCTTGCCGGCGACCGCGCCGCGGGTCTCGACGATCGCGCCGGCGCGGAGGTAGCCGAGCTTCTTCGAGGTGAGCGAGGGCTGCTCGTAGACGAACGCCTCCATCGCGCGCGCGGCGATCTTCGACTTCTCGGCGGTGGGCGCGACCGCGGGCTCGAGATCGCCCTCGGCGCCGGCCTCGGTGGTGACGCCGTCCGGCGTCGCCGAATCATTCGGCTGCGAACGCTTGCAGCCAATCGAGAGCAGCGCGGCGAGGATCCATGCGTACTTCACGGCGGCTCGGGCATGCCACACTCGCGACCCGGGGGCCAAAAATCACCAGGGCGGATCTCCGAACGGGGCGCAGCGGCCTTGACGGGACTGGCCGTTTCCGCTTCGGATGCGGGCCCCCATGGCCACCGCCACCGAGCCCGCAGCGACCGAGACCACCACTTCCGAGAAGGGCCACCCGCTCGGCTTGTACGGGCTGTTCGGCACCGAGGCGTGGGAGCGCTTCAGCTACTACGGCATGCGAGCGCTGCTCGTGAACTACATGGTGCTCTATCATGGGTGGCAGCCCGCGCAGGCATCGGGCGTTTACAAGTGGTACACGAGCCTCGTCTACCTCACGCCGCTGTTCGGTGGGTTGCTCGCCGACCGCTACCTCGGTCTGCGCAACTCGATCCTCACCGGCGGCGTGCTGATGGCGATCGGCCACTTCTTGATGGCCTTCGAGCAGCTGCCGATCTTCTACACGGCGCTCTTCTTCCTCATCCTCGGCAACGGCTTCTTCAAGCCGAACATCTCGACGCTCGTCGGCAAGATGTACAAGGAGGGGGACAAGCGCCGCGACGGCGCGTTCACCATCTTCTACATGGGCATCAACCTCGGCGCCTTCGTGTCGCCGATCGCGTGCGGCTACCTGCGCGAGCACTACGGCTTCCACCACGCCTTCACGCTCGCTGGCGTGGGCATGATGGTCGGTCTCACGATCTTCCTCGTCACCCAGCGCTCGGTCATCCACGCGGTCGAGCAGGCGGGCAACTCGCTCAAGGCGGGCAAAGAGAAGCAGGCCGAGGAGCACGCCCCCGACCCCAACGAGGACAAACCCTGGGCCACGGGCGTCGCCGGCCTCGTGCGCACGTTCTTCCCGCCGATGCTCATCGTCCTCGGCATCCTCATCGCCGCCTACTACGGGCACGGCGTGATGAAGGGCGAGGAGAAGCCCACCTCGCTGATCATGCCGATCGCGTTCGTCGGCGTGTTCATCTGGATGAACCTCACGCTGACCGGCATCCGCGGCGTGGCCCGCGATCGCAGCGTCGTCGTCTTCATCACGTTCTTCTTCCAGGTCATCTTCTGGATGGCCTTCGAGCAGGCGGGCAACGCGCTGAACCTGTGGGCGTCGGCGAACACCGACCTCCACGTCTTTGGCTACAAGTACCCGGCCGAGTGGTGGCAGGCGGTCAACGCGGTGCTGATCGTCATGCTCGCCCCGCTGTTCGCCGCGGGCTGGGTGTGGCTCGGCAAGCGTGGTTGGGAGCCGCGCACGCCCACCAAGGTGTCGATCGCGCTCGGGTTCGTCGCCCTTTCGTTCGTGCCGATGGTCATCGGCGCGAAGGCCGAGGACAAGTTCGTCAACACGCAGGAGCTCACAGCGCTCCCCGAGGGCGTCGTCTTCGACCAGAAGGTGCACGCCGGCCGTCTCACCTTCGACCCGGCGAAGAAGGCGCTCACCGTCCGCGGCGTCCTTCCGCGCTACGTCACCAACGACCTCCTCATCGAGCGCACCGAGGCGGCCGCGAAGAAGGCGGCCGAGGCGCCGGGTGCGCCGAAGGAGAAGGTCGAGAGCAAGCAGAAGCTCGACGCCTTCTACAAGGCCGTCGACAACCTCGAGTCGGCGACGCGCAAGGCCACCAAGGATGCGCCGGTCAAGCTGGTGCTGGCCGAGCTTCCCTCGACCTGGGTGTTCCCGTTCAGCAAAGAGGAGAGCGACCAGCTCGGCGTCTCGTGGGACGGAGCCTCGCGGCAGCTCTCGTTCTTCACCTATGCCAACACTCCGATCCGCCGCGAGCTCAAGGCCGCCGGCGCCGATCCGGCGCTGCGCGACGCGCTGTGGGCCCTCGAGAAGAAGAGCAACGTGGCGCGCGTGAGCGGGATTTGGCTGCTGCTCAGCTACTTCTTCGCGACCCTCGGCGAGCTTTGCTGTTCACCGGTCGGTCTCTCGCTCACCACCAAGCTCGCCCCGATCCGCTTCGCGTCGCTGTTCATGGGCGTGTTCCTGCTCTCGAGCTCGCTCGCGCAGTACGCGGGCGGCCTGATCGGCGAGTCGTGGGGCATCATCGCCCCCACCAAATTCTTCATGATCTTCGTGATCTCGTCGGCGGCCGGCATGGCGCTGCAGATGCTGCTCGCACCGTCCATGAAGAAGCTGATGCACGGGGTCCATTAGCGGGCGCCGCGCGTGGGATTTGACGTCCTCTCCAAGGAGGGCGATCCATGAGTGACGTGGCTCCCAAATCTCTCGCACCGGGACTGCTGATCGCGACGCCTCCGCTGAACGATCCCAATTTCATCAAGGCGCTGATCCTCCTCGTCGCTCACGGCGACGAGGGCGCGCTCGGCTTGGTGGTGAACGGCGAGCGCACCGTGGCGCGGGTCGGCGATCTGCTCGAGCAACTCGACCTGTGCGAGGACGGCAGCAAGTATCCGAACCCGGTGCGCCTCGGCGGCCCGGTGCAGCCCGAGCTCGGGTGGATCGTGTACCGCCCGCGCGCCGAGGAGCCGCGCGAGGGCGAGATCAAGCTCTGCGAGTCGTGCGCGGTCACCCAGTCGCGCGAGGTCCTCGCGTCGATCGGCCGCGGCGCCGGCCCCGACGGGTTCCAGACGCTGCTCGGTTACACCGGCTGGGCGCCCGGGCAGCTCGAAGAAGAGATCCGACAGGGCGCGTGGCTCCCGACGGCGCTCGACACCTCGATCGTGTTCGACGTGCCGATCGACAAGCGCTGGCAGTCGGCGTTCGAGCGCGCGGGCGTCGCTCCCGCGGCGATGATGACGTCGAAGCGCGGCATGGCGTAGCCCGGGTCAGCTACGTCGCACGCGCCGGACGAGCGCGGCGACGCCCAACACCAGCGCCACGCCGGCGAAGCCGTCGCGGTGCTCGCTCGGACGCCCGATCGCGCAGCTCGACTCCGGCTCCTCGGCCGGTGGCACGCGAAGGCACGCGTACCTGATCGTGTCGACCGCGGTGCACGCGAGGCCGTTGGGGCAGCTCGCGTTCACCGGCGAGCACGCGCGCGCGCAGTACTTCTTGCCCGCGCTGTCGGGGAGGCACTCGGCCTCGACGCAGTCGTCGTCGGTCGCGCACGCGCCGCCCGGCGCGCCCGGCGTCGGCCGCGGCTTCTGGCACGCCCCCGCGAGGCACTCGAGCGCTCCGCACTCGGCGTTCGTGCTGCACTTCGCCGAGCAGTAGCGGATTCGCGGCTCGTCGGCGGCAGCGAGACAGGAGCCGCTCTGACAATGGCCGTCGTACAGACAGGGGGCGCCGAGCGCGCGGGAGCCGGCGCGTGTCTCTGCGAGGTAGCCGTTGACGAAGTCGAGGTGCGCGTCGACGCGGGTCATGCGCGCATAGGTCGCGCACTCGTTGTCGCCGCGGCTCGTGACGCCGACGAGGAGCTCTACGCCGCCGAGGGTCATGAACGCGGGACCGCCCGAGTCGTAGCCGCACGGCTGCGCGGCGCCGCCCGCGAGCTTGAGCTCCTTCTGCGCGAGCTCCGCGAGCTTGGTGTTTCCCTGGCGTCGAACGCCCGCGTCGTCGAGGTCGAACCGGGTTCGGCCATACCCGACGACGCGAACGTCGGCCCCGATCTCCGTGGCGTCGAAGGGCGTGGTGCGCCACCCGCGCGGGGCGATCGGCGCTTCGTCGCGAAGGAAGAGGACCGCGATGTCGTTGGCGAACGTCGCCGCCTCGAACTGCGGATGGGGGCGCGCGTCGACGACCTCGATCCGAGCTCCCGCGCCTTTGACGTCGGCGCCGAAGAAGACGTCGAACTGCGAGTAGTTCTTCGGTCCGATCGGGCAGTGCGCCGCGGTGAGGACGACACGCGGGGTGATCAGCGTGCCGGTGCAGAGGAGCGGGCCCGACTTGCGGACGATGGCGACGACTGCGCGGTCGAGCGGCGCGTCGGCGGGCGTGCTCGCGCCCGCGATCGCAGCCGCGCTGCGGCCTGTCTGCGGCGCGGCGTCACCGCACCCCGCGAGCGCGAGGACGGGCAGCAGCCACGCGGCTCGATGTGTCACCTCAAAGAAACGGTACTGGAGTTTGTGCGTAGGTGCAGGTTCGGAAACTGAACCGAGTTCAGAAACTGACCTGTTCGCTTTCCGAACCCGTCCCGGGAATGGGCTCGTTTTCTCGCACATCCGGCGCGGCACGAAGAGTGCTTAGTGACCGGGCACACAACGCAGTCGACCGCCGGTCGCAAACCAGGAGCTCCCGAAACACCATGAAGAACCTTCACCGCGCCCTCGTCCTCGGAGCAGCCCTCACCCTCGCCGCGTGCGGCAGCAGCGGGCAGGACGAGTCCACCGCCCCGCCGGTCGCAGTGAAGGAGCTCTCGCAGGGTCTCACCGTCTTCAAGACCGACAAGACGGTCGGGATGGTCAGCGGCGCGTATCGCAAGGGCGAGCACGCGATCTACTTCGAGACCCACCGCGGCGCGCCGATCAACGACGTGTACAAGGCGGCGTTCCCGGACCTCGGCGAGTTCGAGATGGACGTCCGCATCCTCGATGACAACGGCCGCGTCGTGTACGTGCAGCAGGGCGGCGACAGCCTCCCGCCGGTGTGGGTGAAGTCGCTCGAGCGCGAGGCGACGCTGCCGAAGGTCGACCCGATCCGCCGCGCCGAGGACTTCGAGCTCGTCAAGGAGTGGTCGACCGAGTTCGAGAAGTTCGAGCTCCCCTCGGAGCTCGCGCTCGAGAAGCTGACCATCGTGAAGACCAAGCTCGCCGTCCGCGACAACATGCTCAAGCCGGCCGTCGAGAAGGTGATGAAGGAGGTCGGCTACGTGCCGGTCACCGACCAGATCGAGATTCACGAGGAGTGCATCTTCGCCTGCATCGGCCATCACAGCGCCCACTACAGCAACAACAGCGGCACCGTCGTCAACGCGTGCAACCACGGCAGCTGCGCGTCCTCGATGGGCGAGCGCTGCCAGATCAGCGGCACCGCGACGACCTATTACGGCTCGAACTGCTCCACGAGCTACAACTGGAGCTCGAACGGCAACCACAACTGCCACGACGACACGATCCGCGCGGTGTGGGGCCTCCGCTGGGGCGCCCAGGGCACGGGCGTCTGCAACAACACCGCGACGCACTGGCACTCGCCGGACTGCACGACCACCAGCTGGTAATCGCGCGTCGACGTTTACGAGACGAGGGTCGCACCGGGGGGGGCGGCCCTCGCCGCTTTTTGTCGCTCGACTACGGCAGGACGGTCGGCTTGCCGGAGGGGCTCGACGGAGGCGCCGTCGCCGAGCCGTCCGAGTTCAGCATCTTCCGCATGAGCTTGCCCCACTCGTCGGTCTTCATCGCTTCGGTCTGCGCGAGGCACTTGGCGTGGTTGAGGCTGTTGTACTTCGGCGCCAGGCAGCGCTGCATCTCGCCCGGCATGCGCTGGCAGATGTCGAAGAACTCGGTGCGCTTCGGCATCACCGGCCACGGCGCCGGCATGTTGGCGTTGATGCACGCCTGATCGAGCGCGGCGAACGCGTTCCACGCCGTCTCGCACGGCGTCGCGCCCTCGGGCGCGTTGAGGGCGGCGCGCAGCGGGGCGATCTCGGAGGACTCGCCGTGCTTCTCCTCGCCCCCGTGTTTGTCCTTGTCGCAGCGGCAGCCGGCGTTGGCGGCGGTGAGCAGGACGACCGCAACCAGATACCGATGACTCATTGCGCGTGAGTATACTCGGCGCCGTCGCAACCATGCCGCTGGATCGCCGCGAACGCATCGCGCTCTTCGGGGTGCTCTTCGCGGGCTTGTCGCTCAGACTGTTGCACCTCGCCGAGCAGTCGCGCGACGTCCTGTTCCAGCACCCCCAGCTCGACGAGGCGCGCTACGTCGGCCAGGCTCGGCTGCTCGCGACCGGCGGAGCGTTCGAGCCGCGCGCGTTCTGGCAGCCGCCGGGCGTGATGTACGCGATCGCGCTGGTGATCCGCGTCGCGGGCCACAGCCTCACCGCGCCGCGCGTGGTCACCGCGCTCGCCTCCACCGTCACCTGCGCGCTGGTCTTCGCGATCGGTCGGCGGCTGTTCGATGCGCGCGTGGGCATCGCCGCCGCGGCCGTCGTCGCGCTCCACGGGTTGCTCATCTTCAGCGCTGCCGAGCTGCTGCCCGCGACCTGGGCCGGCATGTTCGATCTGCTCGCGATCCTCTTTCTGCTCGACGCGCGGAGGAGCCCTCGTCACGCCGCCGCCGCCGGCCTCGCGCTCGGCATCTCCGCGGTGTTCACCCCGGTGATCCTCCCGTTCGCGGCGGTCGCCGCGGCGCTCCTCCTCTACGGAAACGACGACCGCAAGCCGTTCGGCGCCTTCGCGGTCGGCGTCGCGCTCCCCATCCTGCCGGTCGCGCTTCGCAACTTCGACCACTCCGGTCAGCTGGCGCTCGTCTCGACCAACGGCGGCCTCAACTTCTTCATCGGCAACAACGAGCACTACTTCGAGACGCTCGCGATTCGCCCCGGCTACGCGTGGGACGAGCTCGCGAACCGCCCGCTCCGCGTCGCGGGGATCAGGGATCCCGTCGCGCAGTCGGCGTGGTTCCGCGATCAGGGGCTCGCCTATTGGACCGCGCACCCGCTCAGCGCGCTCGGCCTCTACCTGCGCAAGATCTGGCTGTTCTTCCACGCCGCCGAGATCCCGCGGGACGGCGATCTCTACTCCGTGCGCTCCGGCTCGCGGGTGCTCCGCGCGCTCGTCGGGCCGCGGCCGTTCTACCTGCCGGACGGCGCGCTGATGCCCCTCGCGCTCGTCGGCATCGCCACGAGCCTCCGCGATCGCGGCCGGCTCGTGTGGCCGCTGACGTTCGTCGCCGCGCAGGTGCTCGCGATCGCGATGTTCTTCGTGAGCGCGCGCTATCGCGTCCCCGCCCTGCCGATCCTCGCCCTGTTCGCGGTGGTCGGCGCGCTCGCGATCGTGAAGAGCGCGCCGAGGACCCGCGCGCTGCTCGCGGGCGCGACGGTGGCGCTCGCCGTGCTCTGCGCGCTGCCGGCGCGCGAGACCAAGATGGTGTTCGCCGCCGAGCACGACTTCTTCCGCGCGCTCGCGTACCGAAACCAGGGCGATGCGCCGCGTGCGCTCGAGGCGTTCCGCCGCGCGACCGAGCTCGATCCGAACGACCTGCGGCCATGGCTCGAGCTCGGCGTCACGCTCGAGTCGGTCGGGCGTGCCGGGGAAGCAGCAGACGCGTTCACGCGCGCGGCCGCCGTCGAGCCCAACAACCCTCGCCCGCGTCGCATGGCAGCGGTGGCGCGGTTCCGCCTCGCGTCGGCGTCGGTCGGCACCGATCGGGACGTGGCGCTGCGAGAGCTCCGCGCCGCGAAGGCGATCGACCCCGGCTTCTTCGCGACGGCGATCGCCGAGTTCGAGACGAGGCACGCGGCGGTGCAGGACGCCGGGTTCTGGGCCGCGGTGGCCGAGCTCCGGCGATAGGCCTGGCACAACAGACTTGTGCCATCGGCACAGTCATGACCGCAAAACCACTGGAAATTAGCGTGCGCGCGGGTGGCATAGCGGCTGCTCAAGGGTCCCTCGACACCCACCCGAGGAACTCACCATGGCACTCCGCACCCTCATCTCGGTCGTCACCCTGTCGGCGCTCTGCGTCGGCCCCTCCATGCTCGTCGCGTGCGGGTCGAAGGGCGAGTCCCCTTCGGAGCGTATCGAGGGGCAGAGCGAGTTCGTGTCGGCGCCGCCCAACGGCGCGTCCGGCTCGCGCGGCTCCTTC
>JALHOE010000275.1 GCA_022843175.1 Deltaproteobacteria bacterium | reverse complement strand
TCGCCCGGTTTGTCGCTCGACGCGGCGGGCGAATCGGCCGCCGTGGTGGTGGTGGCGGTGGCGGCGGGCCCGGCGCCCGACGAGGGCTCGGGCTGCTTGGCGCCGCCGCACGAAGCGAGAAGGACGATCGAGAAGAACGCTGCGCTTCGCATGGCGCGCGAGTTTAGCGTGCGCTCTTCACGAACTCCACGACGACCCGCCCGAGCTCCTCGCCGCGATCCTCCTGGAGAAAGTGTCCGCCGCCCTCGATCGTCGCGTGCGCGCGGTCGCGGGCGCCGGGGATGCGCGCGGAGAGCACGCGGTCGCCGCCCTTGGTGATCGGATCCTTGTCGCTGAACGCACAGAGAAAGGGCTTGTCGAACTTCTCGAGCGTCTCCCACGCGCGGAGGTTCGCCGGCGCGGCGGGATCGTCGGGCGCGGCGGGGACGAGCAGCGGGAACTGCCGCGCGCCCGCTTTGTAGGTCTCGTCGGGGAAGGGCGCGTCGTACGCGGCGAGCACGGCCTCGCTGAGCGGGGTGGTGCAGCCGGTCTGGATGATCTTCGCGACCGGCAGCTCGGGCACGTTCTGCGAGAAGTCGCGCCAGGCGAAGAACGCCGGCGGCGGCGTGCGCTCGCCGGTGGGGAGGAAGGTGTTGGCGGCGATCACCCGGGCGAAGCGGTCGGGATCCTCGCCGACGAGGCGGAGCCCGAGGAGCCCGCCCCAGTCCTGACAGAGGAGGTTGATCTCCGAGAGCGACGTCGCCGCGACGAAGGCCTTCAGCCAGTCCATATGCGACTGATAGGTGTACGCGCTCCGCTCCGTCGGTTTGTCCGAGCGGCCGAAGCCGATCAGATCCGGCGCGACCGCCCGCATCCCCGCGGCCAGCACCACCGGGATCACCTTGCGATAGAGGAAGCTCCACGAGGGCTCGCCGTGGAGCATGAGCACCAGCGGCGCGTCGCGCGGTCCCTCGTCGAGGTAGGCCATGCGCAGGCCGCCCACTTCTACGTAGTGGGGAGCCCAGGGGAAGTCGGGGAGCGCGGCGAAGCGGCTGTCGGGCGTGCGGAGCGCGTGCATCAACCGGGAGTGTACGCCCGCAAGAGGAAGAAGATCACGACGCCGGTGACCGACACGTAGAGCCAGATCGGCAAGAGCACCCGCCCGATGCGGCGGTGGATGGCGAAGCGCTGCCGCCACGCGAAGTAGAACGAGCCGAGGCACATCGGCACGACGGCCATCGAGAGCAGCACGTGGGACGCGAGGATGAGCAGGTAGACCAGCTTGATCGGGCCGTGGCCGCCGAACTTCGTGTCGCCGTGCACCCAGTGATACGTGAGGTATCCCACGAGGAAGAGCGACGACGACACGAACGCGCTCACCATAAGATACTTATGGACCGTACGCGCGCCGCGGCGGATCGAGAGCCACCCCGCGGTGAGCAGCGTGGCCGAGAGCGCGTTGAACGAGGCGTTCACCGCCGGCATGAAGCGCAGGTCGACGCTCGCGGTGTGCGCGCCGCGCAGCATGAGGATGTAGGCGAGGAACGAGAGCGCCGCGGCCGACAGCACCGCGTTGAACAACCAGAACGGCCGGTCGCTCGTGGCGGTGGTCATTTGCCGGGGTAGCGGCCGAGGAACTCGGCGTGCGAGAGGAGCGCGTCCATCTTGCTCGCGTCGGTCGAGTCGTAGTAGCCGCGGATCCGCGACTGCTGGTCGACGAGCACGAACCAGTCGCCGTGCATGATGTTCACGAGCGTCGCGTCGGGGTCGATCGGCTTGATCTTCTCATATTGAATCTTGAAGCCCTTCACCACGACCGGGTCGAGCTGCTCGATCGGTCCGGTGAGGAAGCGCCACACGTTCGCGTCGGCCCCGTAGGTGTTGGCGTACGCGGCGAGCGCGGGCGGGTCGTCGTTCTCCGGGTCGACGGTGATGCTCACCAGCTTGGTGGTGAGGTGCTTCTGGAGGATGCGCGCCTGGAGCCCCTTCATCCGCTCGGTGAGCTTGGGGCACGAGGCCTTGCAGCTGAGGAAGATGAAGTCGGCGATCCACACGTGACCGCGGAGGTCGGCGGTGGTGACCGGCCGATTGAGCTGGTCGCGCATCGCGAACGCGGGGACCTCGGCGAGCACCGGCAGCTCGATGCGCCGCGCGCGCTTGAACGCGGCGAACACCGCGCCCGCAGCGAACAGCGCCGCGACGGCCGCGAGGATGTACACGACGCGCGGCATCCCCTGCTTCACGCGCGCGACCTCCGGCAAACGAACGTGGCCAGCGCCACCGCGACGACCGCGAGCGAGGCGACCACCAAGAGCTCGACGACGATCGGCGTGCCGCTCTCCATGGCGCGCGGCATCGCGCCCATGCCGCGGCGCACGCCCGACGCGGCGTAGCTGAGCGGGTTGGCCGCGACGACGACGCGCATCCAGCCGGGCGCGTTCGTCACCGGGAACATGGCGCCCGACACGATCCATGCGGGCAGGAGGAGCACGCTCATGACCGCGTGATACCCCTGGGTGGAGTTGAGCCACCACGCGATGGCGAAGCCGATCGCGCACAGGCCGACCGACGTGAGCGTGAGGTGCGCGAGGAGCAGCACCCAGTGCACGTCGGCGAAGTGGAAGCCGCCGAGCGGCGCGAGCGCGAGGACCGCGACCGCCTGGAGCATCGCCAGCGTGGCGCCGCCGAGCACCTTGCCGAGCACCACCGAGACCCGCGACGACGGCGCGGCGAGCACCGCCTGCATGAAGCCCTCGCGGCGGTCCTCGATGAGGCTCATCGTCGAGAAGATCGACGTGAACAGGATGATCATCAGCAGGATGCCGGGGAAGAAGTACTGCTTGTAGTCGACGCCCTCGGCGCCCTGGATGCGGAAGCTCGACGAGAAGCCCGAGCCCATGATCGCCCAGAACAGCAGCGGCTGGACGAAGGCGCCGAGCACGCGCGACCGCTGGCGGAAGAAGCGCACGAGGTCGCGCTTCCACAGCACGCGCACGGTGGCGAGGTCGAGGTTCTGCGGCGGCAACTTCGTGGCTTCCTTGGTGACGAGGGCTTGTTCCATCAGTGCACCTCGTCGGCGCCATCGAGCGTTTTGCCCGTGAGCTTGAGGAAGACGTCGCCGATCGACGCGGCGCGGACCGACACCGTGCGGAGGCGGCCCTTGGGGAGCGACTCGACCAGCCGGGGCACGAGCTCGTGGGCGCGGACCTGCTCGAAGTAGACCGTCTCGTCGACCACGCGCGTCTCGACGCCGAGCGCGGCGGAGACCTCGCGCGCGAGCGCCTGCGCGTCGTCTCCCGTGAGCGCGACCATGTCGCCGCCGACGCGGGCACGGAGCTCGTCGGGCGTGCCCTCGGCGATGGTGCGGCCCTTGTCGAGGACGAGGATGCGGTCGCAGTGCTCGGCCTCCTCGGGGGAGTGGGTGGTGAGGAGGATGGTGATGCGCTCGCGCTTGCGGAGCTCGAGGAGCTGCGCCCAGATGCGGCGGGTGGCCGCGACGTCGAGGCCCTGGGTGGGCTCGTCGAGCAAGAGGATCGACGGCCGGTGGAGGAGCACGCGCGCGAGCTCGAGCCGGCGACGCATGCCGCCGCTGAACTTGTCGACCGTGTCGCCCGCGCGATCGGTGAGGCCCACCAGATCGAGCCCCCACGCGACGCGCTCGCGCACCTCGGCCCCGCGCATGCCGTAGAGCTCGGCGCCCATCACCAGGTTCTCACGCGCGGTGAGCTTGGGGTCGACGCTCGGGTGTTGGAAGACCACGCCCATGCGAGCGCGCAGCTCGCGGGCGCCCGGCGCGATCGGCGCGCCGTCGAGCATCATGGTGCCGCCATCGGCCGAGAGCAGACCGGCGAGCAGCGAGAAGGTGGTGGTCTTCCCCGCGCCGTTGGGGCCGAGCAGGCCGAGCACCTCGCCCCGCGCGACGCGAAACGAGAGCTTGTCGACGGCGATGCGATCGCCGAATCGACGGGTGAGGTCGACCGCCTGCAGAGACTCCACGGAGTGAACCCTAGGCTGTCGCGACCAGAACCGCGAACAGGACCACCAAATAGAGGATGGAGTAGCCGAAGACGCCGCGAGCCCAGCCGATGCGCTTGTCGCCCGTGGTGCGGAACGCGCGGGAGGCGAGCACGAGGAACACGCCGCCGAGCGCGAGGGCGACCGCGAGGTAGACCTTGCCGCCGACACCGACGAGGTACGGCCAGACGGTGACCGCGAGGAGCGCGACCGTGTAGCGGACCATCATGCCGTTGGTGGCGCGGTCTCCGAGCTCGACCGGCACGACCTTGAGGCCGGCGCCGGCGTAGTCGTCGGCGCGGAAGATCGAGATCGCGAGAAAGTGCGGGATCTGCCAGAGGAAGAGGATCGAGAAGAGCGCGATGCCCGCCGCGTCGAGCCGGCCGGTGATCGCCGTCCACCCGAGGAGGGGCGGGATGGCGCCGGGGATCGCCCCCACCCACAGCGCGCGCACCGAGTGGCGCTTCATCGGCGTGTAGAGGAGCACGTAGCTCACGAGCGCGACCGCGCCGAGCAGGCCGGTGAGCGGGTTGACCCCGAGAAACAGGATCGGCAGCGAGACGGCGCCGAGCAGCAACCCGAAGACGAGCGCCGCGTTGGCGGACAAGCGACCCGCGGGGAGCGGGCGGTCCTTGGTGCGGGCCATCTTGCCGTCGGTCTCGCGCTCCCACCACATGTTGAGCGCGTTGGCGGAGCCGACGACGAGCGCGGTGCCGAGCAGCGTCCACAGCCACACCATGCCGGCGATCGGCGCCCTGGCCGCGAGCTTCATGCCGGCCGCGGCCGTGACGAGCACGATCAGCGTGATGCGCGGCTTGGTGAGCGACACGAGGTCGCGCGCGACGGAGGCGACGGAGCGCTGCGCCACGGGGCGGTCTTCGGCGATGCGGGCGAGGTTGGCCACGGCTCGGGGGGCGTCGTCTAGCAGGGGTTCGCGGGCCGGCCAACGGATCACGCCGGAAGGCCCGAAATCGCAGGACCTTCTGGGGTGCCTCCCGCGCCCCGTCGAGCCCCCCTTCCGCGGCGATTTGCCGCGATCCGCGGCAATCAGGGCAGCATCGGCGACTTCACCCGGCAATGCTTGGTGACGGGATCGCAGACCGCGGAGGCGTCGGCCGGGTAGCGCGCCGCGCATCGCGAGCAGGTCTCGTCGCCGACGCACACCTTCGCGCGATACTCGGAGACCTTCGCCGGGTTGAGCGCGACGAGGTCAAACGGCCTCTCCTCGCAGGGCTCGCAGCAGTCCTTGTAACGGAGCGCGCAGTCGTCGTTGGTCTCGCACGTCGAGACCGACTCCTTGCGGACGTCGATCGCATTGCAGCGGCTCGCGACGCACCATGCCTGCACACTGCCGTCGAAGATCGCGGGCGCGCACGCCGGACACCCCACGGGCTCGGGGCCGCACAGGCGCTTGGTCCACTCGCTCTCACGACCCTTCGTGACAGCGGTCATGTTCTCGGTCGTCGGCTGGCTGCACGTGCCGCAGCACGTCGTCGCGGCGAGCGAGCAGGTGCCGGGGCCGGTGCACGACCGGAGATCGGGCGCGGTGTCGGCGGGCGCGGTGTCGCTCACCGTTCCGCTGTCGGTCCCACCGTCGGTGGTGGACTGCACGTCTTCGAACGTCTTGCCGCCGCAGGCGACGAGCGTGAACCCGAGGAGGAGAGCGGTGCATCGCATGGGCGCTCGCCAGTGCAAGGCACACGCCGGCGCGCACGCTCGGGATTTTCCGCGCAACCTCCCTGTGCCACTGTGCCAATCCCCCTCATGCACGACCTGTCGTCGCCCCTCACCTTCCGCAACGGCGTCACCGCCAAGAACCGCGCGTGGCTGGCGCCGCTCACGAACATGCAGAGCCACGCCGACGGCACGCTGTCCGACGACGAGCTGCGGTTCCTCACCATGCGGGCCGAGGGCGGGTTCGGCGTGATCGAGACCTGCGCGTCGCACATCGCGCTCGACGGTCAGGGCTGGCCGGGCGAGCTCGGCAGCTACGACGACAAGTTGTTGCCGGGGCTCTCGCGGCTCGCGAGCGCGGTGAAGTCGCGCGGCGCCCTGGCGCTCGTGCAGCTGTTCCATGGCGGCGTGCGCGCGCCGTCGTCGGTCACCGGTCGGCAGCCGTGGAGCGCCTCCGCGTTCGAGGAGGCGCGGGAGGGCACCGAGGCCGACATCCTCGGCGCGATCGAGGGGTTCCGCGCCGCGGCCGTGCGCGCGCACCGCGCCGGCTTCGACGGCGTCGAGCTGCACGGAGCGCACGGGTATCTGCTGAGCCAGTTCCTCAGCGCCACGATGAACCGCCGCACCGATCGTTGGGGCGACCGCCCGCTCCTCCTCCGCGAGACGCTGCGCGCCGTGCGCGCCGCGGTGCCCGCGTCGTTCGTGGTCGGCGTGCGGATCAGCCCCGAGGACTTCGGCAACGCGAAGGGCCTCGACCTCGACGAGAACCTCGCGCTCGCGCGCATGTTGGTGAGCGACGGCATCGACTTCCTCCACCTTTCGTTGTGGGACACCACGCGCAACACCACCAAGCGCCCCGAGCAGCACGCGCTGCCGCTGTTCCGCGAGGTGGTCCCGCGCGAGGTGCCGATCGTCGTCGCCGGCAAGGTGTGGACGCGAAGGGACGCGGAGCGCCTGTTCGCGATGGGCGCCGACGCCGTGGCCCTCGGCCGCTCGGCGATCGCCAACCCCGACTGGCCGGAGCACCCGGACACGCCCCGCATGCCCCCGCTCACGCTCCACGAGCTGCACGAGCGCGGGCTCAACCCGGTGTTCGCGGAGTACATGCGCAAGTGGAAGGGCTTCGTCGCGGACTCATAGCAGGGGGGTTCATCACCCGCGTGTCACATCCGCCGCACGGCCCGGGCGGGAGCGCGGCGGCCGGGGGCGCTTGAATTCGCGCGTGGTTCGTTCCGTGCTCTGGGCGAGGGTCCCATGCGAGCCCTGCTGGTCCTCATCTTCGCGCTTGGTTGTTCGTCCGCCGAGTCCACGAGTCTCGAGCCCTCGTCCGACGCCGAATCCGACTCCGAATCCGAATCCGGCTCCCCCTCCGACACCGAAGCCGACTCCGGGCCATCCGACACCGCGACAGCGGACTCCGCCGACCCGATCGACAGCGCGTCCCCCGAGGTCGACGCGCCGCCGGCGTCGCGCGGCCCCGCGTACGAAGCAGGCACCGCGGGATGTCCCGCGGGCGGCCGCCGCATCAAGCTCGTCAACAACTGCAAGGAGACGCGCTGGTTCAAGCTCGATGGTCGGACCACGCCGACGTGGGCGCGCCCCACCACCTGCCCGTGGGCCTCCGAGTCGTGCACAGACAACGAGGGTGTCACCCAGTGCACGGCCAAGGCGAAGGCGAAGAGCTCGTCCGACCCCGGCAACGTCTACTGCAAGTCGGGCACGTGCGCGTGCAATCCGTACTTCGAGCTCGCACCGGGCAAGTCGCACGAGATCGCGCTGCCGGCGGGCGCTGGGTTTCCGAGCGGCACCGGCTGGCTCGCGACCGGCTGCAACCCCAACGGCAGCAAGTGCGCCGTCGGCGAGGACGCCGCGAAGAACAGCACCTTCGAGTGGACCTACGACGCGCCGGGCAAGGGCGCGCTGTATTACGACATCAGCGCGGTCAACGCGTGGACGACGGTGAGCGCGGTCGGCATGAAGAGCTGCGGCGGCGCGCTCGATCCGAAGGACAAGTTCCGCTGCAACGGCGCGGGCTGCCGCTTCGACGTCGCGACGCAGTGCCCGAACGGCAGCGCGGCGCTGGCCGGCGCCCCGGCGGGGTGCATCACCTGTCCGGTCAAAATCGTCGGCGGCAAGCAGGTGCTCGACGGTTCGTGCGGTCCCTGCCCCGACGGCGCGTCGTCCAACAAGATCCCCACCAACACGGTCTTCAACGCGGGCGGCATCGGCGGCCCGGAGTGGACGTGGAAGGGCAGCCCGGCGTTCGCCACCACGTTCGGCGCCGGCCAGGGCGTGCACGCGATGCGGAGGTTCGTCTGTACCAACAACACGTGCGCGCCCGCGAGCGGCGGCGCGGCGGCGAACACGTGCCTCGGAGGCTGCGATCTCTGCACGGTGACCAAGGGGGTGGCGCCCGACCACCCCGACTGCATCAAGTACTGCTGCCCCGACCTCACCAAGAGCTACGGCGGCTCGGACTACCGCTACGACAGCGCGGGATGCACCGCGCTCGGCGTGCAGCGCGGGACCGATTACACCGCCACGCTCAAGGCCGCGTGCCCGTACGTCTACACCTATGGGTACGAGGACCACTCATCGACGTTCATCTGCGACACCAACGCGTCGCTGCTCGTGCAGGCGTGCCCGGACGCGACCGACTTCCCGGCGGTGCTTCCGTAGTCAATTCTGAGGGTTCAGCACCAGCTCGCCTGCTCGCCCCCGTCGCGCAACAGCTCGAGGACGTTGGCTTCGAGGATCTTGTAGCCCACGTTGCCATAGAGGATCTGGCGGCGCTCGTTGAGCACGAACGTGGGGCTGCCCCGCACGCCCTCCTCTTTCACCGCGTCGTGATCGGCCTGCAGCGCGGCCCACGCCGCACCGCTCTCGAGCGACTCCCGCACCGCGTCGACGTCGAGCCCCAGCTCCGAGGTGAGCTCCGCGAGGACCGAGGCGCGCCCGATGTCGCGCCCGTCGCGGAAGAACGCGAGCCGGAGCCGCCACGCGAAGGCCTCGCACGAGCCGCCGACCAGGCCGACCGCGCGGATCCACGCGTGCGGCACGAGCGAGCTCCGCGGACGGATCCGCGACCACGCGTCGGCGCTCATGGTGACGTGCTCGAACCGTGCGACGATCGAGCGAGCGTGGTCGGCGTACGCGTCGTAGCCGCCGCGCGCGCGCCAGCCCTCGCCGATCTTCTCCGCGGTGTTGCCGAACACCGGGATGAGCCGCGACGCGACCGAGACCTTCTCGTCGAAGCGGTGCCGGAGCTCGTCGACCCGAATCTGCCCGATGTACGCCCAGACGCAGAGCACGTCCGAGTAGTGGGTCACGGCGACCGTCTTCATGGCCCGGACATGCTAGCGGGGAGCCCCCGGTTGAGCCTGGCACCTACATTGTGGTACAACAAGCCTCATGAGCCGTTCGCCGCTGTTTCGTAGGCTTCTCGACACGATCACGACCGCTGCCGCTCCGCTCCCTGCGGGTGAGGCCGCCGAGCTCGCCCGCGTCGATCGGCGCGCGATCCTCAAGCTCTCGGGCCTCGCGGCGGCCGCCACCCTGGTGGGCTGCGGCGCCGAGGATCCCCTCTCGCGGACGCGTCGCGCGCTCCGGAGGGTGAACGCAGACATCGGCGTCGTCGGCGCCGGCATCGCCGGCATCGCGTGCGCCTACGAGCTGCGCCGCGTCGGCGTGAGCGCCACCGTCCACGAGGCGAGCGACCGCGTGGGCGGCCGCATCTTCAGCGGCACCGGCGCCGAGTGGCTCGGTCAGACCTTCGAGCGCGGCGGCGAGCTGATCGACACCCCGCACAAGACGATGATCGCGTATGCGCGCGAGCTCGGCCTCACCCTCGAGGACGTGCTCAAGCCCGTCCGCCCCGCCTTCTTCCGCTTCGGCGGCGAGATGGTCTCCGAGGCCGCGCTGGTCGAGGAGTACCGCGTGCTCGTGGACGCCATGCGCGACGACCTGCGCTCGGTCGGCTCGCCGACGGCGGCGGTCAACACCGAGGCCGAGCGCGCGCTCGATCGCGTCTCGCTCGCGGAGTGGCTCGATCGCAAGGGCGCCGCGCCGCGGATCAAGAAGCTCCTGCGCATCGCCTACACCATCGAGTACGGCCTCGAGCCCGAGGAGCAGAGCAGCCTCGCGTTCCTCTTCTTCGCCAAGGCGTCCCGTCAGGCGAAGATGCGCCTCTTCGGCAACTGGAGCGACGAGCGCTTCCACATCGTCGGCGGCAACCAGCAGGTCCCGGTCGGCCTCGCCGCGAAGCTCCCCGGTCAGCTGCACTTCGGTCGCAAGCTCGTCGCCGTCAAGAAGCTCGCCGACGGCCGCATCGAGCTCACGTTCAAGGAGGGCAGCAGGACCGTGACCGCGCGTCACGACGCCGTCGTCCTCGCGCTCCCGTTCCACCTGCTCCGCGAGGTCTCCTTCGACGCGCTCCCGCCCGAGAAGGCCCACGCGATCGCCAACGTGCGCTACGGCTCCAACGCCAAGCTGATGATCGGCTTCCGCGGTCAGCCGTGGGTCGAGCAGGGGTGCAGCGGCGCCACCTACAGCGATCTCCCGCGCTTGCAGGCCACCTGGGAGACCAACCCCTCGCTCGGAAACAGCGAGCGCTCCATCCTCACGGACTACACGGGCGGCGCGCTCTCGGCGTCCCTCTCCTCGACGAACGCTCAAGCGCACGCCGACGGGTTCCTCACCGACTTCAACCTGCTCGTCCCCGGCGCCAAGGCGCGCGCGCGCCGCGACGGCAACGGCAAGTACGTCTGCCACCTCGAGCAGTGGGACGAGAACCCGCTCGCCCGCGGCGGCTACACGGCCAATCAGCCCGGCTACTTCACGACCATCGCCGGCAACGAGGCCACGCCGGTCGGTAACCTCTACTTCGCCGGCGAGACCACCGACTCGTTCTACAGCTGGCAGGGCTTCATGGAGGGCGGCGCGCTCTCCGGGCTGCGCGCGGCCGCGGAGCTGTCGGCAGACTTCTCCTAGAGCGCTCTTACAGGCGCGCGCGTAAGCGAGCGCCTATTCGGCCGCGAATCGCATAGGCGCTCGCTTACGCGCGCCTGTGGGTCCGCCGCGAGTCACACAGGCGCTCGCTTACGCGCGCGCCTGTGGGTTCACTCGAGACGACGGAGCGCAGCGACCAGCGCCTCGTCGTCGTGTTCGTCGAGCGCGGCCTCCAACGCGACGCGGAGCTTCGGCGCTGCGGTCGTGTTGGAGGCGATCCGCACCCGCGCGCGCGCTTCGCCCCCCGCGCCGGTGAGCGCGATCGCGGCGGCCGCGCGGTGGGCTGCCG
>JALHOE010000274.1 GCA_022843175.1 Deltaproteobacteria bacterium | reverse complement strand
GCTCTTCCGATCTGAGCCTTGACGGGGTTTGCGCCGCGTTCTACCGCTGAACGTTCGTTTCGGTGCCCGCCGGAGGGGTAGACGATGGCTGAAGGTCTGAACCGCGTGATGCTCTTGGGAAACCTCGGGGCCGACCCCGATCTCCGCTTCGGGCAGGGGCCCGACACGGCCGTGCTTCGTCTGCGTCTCGCGACGACCGAGAGCTACTTCGACAAGCGCTCCAACGAGCGCAAAGAGCGCACCGACTGGCACAACGTCGTCGTGTTCGGCAAGCGTGGCGAAGCGTTGCAGAAGATCCTCCAGAAGGGCTCCACGATCTTCATCGAGGGTCGCTTGCAGACCTCGAGCTACGAGAAAGAGGGCCAGAAGCACTACCGCACCGACATCGTCGCGACGAACGTCATCCTCGCCGGCCGCGGCGCCGGCGCGAACCGCGAAGAGGGCGGGTCCGCGCCGCGCGGTGGTGGTGGTGGTGGCGGCGGCGGCTTCCGCAATGAGCGCCCGCAGTTCGAGAACCGCGGTGGCGGCGGTGGCGGCGGCGGTGGCGGCGGTGGCCGTGCGCCGGCTCCGGCCAACGAGGACGACTTCGGCGGCCCCGGATTCGACGGCGGCGCCGGCGGCGGCGGCGGCGACGACGACATCCCGTTCTGATCATGCGCGCCCTCGCGCTGCTCGCGCTCTCGGTGCTCGTCGGCTGTAGCAAGCCGTCGTCTGCGCCGTCGCCCGCGCCGTCGCCGTCCTCTTCGGCGGCGGCCGGTCCGGTGGCGGAGACCGACGCGTTTCGCATCGAGCTCAAGGCGCCCGGCCCGTTCAAGAAGGGCGAGCCCGCGTCGGTCGTCGTGCGGGTCGAGGCCAAGGCGCCGTTCCACGTGAACGACGAGTATCCGGCGAAGTTCAAGGCAACCGAGGTCGCCGGCGTCAAATTCGTCGAGCCCAAGCTCGACCGTACGAAGCACGCCGACGCGTTCGCGACCGAGCCCTGTGCGGCGGGCAAGGACGCGTGCGTGCTCACCATCACGGTGAAGCTCACGCCCGAGGCCGCCGGATCCGTGCGCGTCGGCGGCATCGTCGACGTCAGCGTCTGCAACAAGGATCAGTGCCTCATCGAGAAGAAGCCCCTCGAGGTCACGGTCACCGCCTCGTAGGCGGTGCTAGATCTAAGGGGTGCGCAGCTCGCGAGGCTCTTACGGGTTCGGCATCGTCCGAACGTTCGAGTCGGGGCACGCGCGCCAGAAGCTCGTCGAGCTGTGCGAGCGGCTCTCCGAAGCGCTCGGCGTGGTGATCTTCCCGCAGGTGTCGTTGAGCTATCGCGAGCTGTCCGACGTGCTCGACAAGGGGCAGCTCGGGTTCGCGTGGCTGCCGCCGCTGCTCGCGATCGATCTCGAGGACCGCCGTCACGTGGCGCCGATCGCGCTGCCCGTGCGGCGCGGCACCACCGCGTATTACTCCGCGTTCATCACCCGGCGCGGCGGCCCCAAATCGCTCGACGAGCTGCGCGGCAAGCGCGCAGCGTGGGTCGACCGGTCGAGCGCCGCCGGCTACGTCGTGCCGCGGCTGCACCTCGTCGGCGCGGGCTTCGACGTGAACGCGCTGTTCGCCAGCGAGACGTTCGTCCACACCCACGACGCGGTCATCGACGCGGTGCTCTCGGGTCGTGCCGACATCGGCGCGACGTTCTGCACCGTCGATCCGCGCACCCAGCGCGTGGTGCAGGCCGGCTTCACGGCGGCGGATGGCACCGCGCAGAAGCCGGTCGAGGTGGTCGCGCTCGCCGGACCGATCCCCAACGACGGCGTGTTCGCCGCGACGAACGTGCCCACCGAGCTGCAGCACAAGCTCATCGACGTGCTGCTCGCCCCCGAGGCAAAGCTCCGCGAGGCGCTCGACGCGGTGCTGCGCGCCGAGACCTTCCGTGCCGCGTCCGCCGCGCACTACGAGCCGCTCCGGCGCATGCTCAAGCACGCCAAGGACGCCCCGCCGTCGTCACGACGTTAGTCCGAGTCAGAGAGCGGTTCGGGCGCTACTTGTCGTAGCTGTAGAAGCCCTTGCCGGTCTTGCGGCCGAGCCAGCCGGCGGCGACGTGGTTTCGGAGGATCGTCGCGGGCCGGTACTTGTCGTCGCCGATCTCGCGGTGCAGCACCTCGGCGATCGCGAGGCAGGTGTCGAGGCCGATGAGATCGGCCAGCTCGAGCGGGCCCATCGGGTGGTTGAGCCCGAGCTTGGCGCCGGTGTCGAGGTCCTCGGGGGAGCCGACCCCCTCTTGGAGCGCGAAGCACGCCTCGTTGATCAGCGGGATGAGGATGCGGTTGACGAGGAAGCCGGGGGCGTCCTTCGAGAGGATGGTGGTCTTGCCCATCTTCCGCGCGAGCGCGGTCACCGTCTGCACCGTCGCGTCGCTCGACTGGATGCCGCGGACGATCTCGCAGAGCTTCATCACCGGCACCGGGTTCATGAAGTGCATTCCGGCCACGAGCTCGGGGCGCTTGGTGGCGGCAGCGAGCTTGGTGATCGAGATCGACGAGGTGTTGGTGGCGAGGATCGCGCCGGGCTTCATCGCCGTGTCGGCCGCGACGAGCAGCTTCAGCTTCAGCTCGTAGTTCTCGGTCGCCGCCTCGACCACGATGTCGGCCGGGGAGAAGTCGGCCGGCGACGCGATCGGGCGGATGCGCTCCACGATCTTGTTGCGCTCCGCGGCGTCGAGCTTGCCCTTCTCGACGAGGCGGTCGAGGCCCTTCGCGATCTTGTCGCGACCCTTTTGCGCGAGCTCGAGCGACGCGTCGCTCAGGAGCACCTCGAGGCCGCACTGCGCCGCGACCTGCGCGATGCCGGCGCCCATTTGACCGGCGCCGAGCACGCCGAAGACCTTGACTTGCGAGAGATCGACGTCCGTCATGGGGAGCCCGGTATCGCGGAGCCGGACGGACCGCAAACCGAGAAAGGGGCACGATTTCTCGGCGGGCAGAGCCGGACGCGTGCGCTATGCTGCAACGCGTCCACAACCGGGAGTCGTCATGCGTGCGTTCTTCTCTCGCGCCGGCCGGAGCGCTGCCCTCGCCACCCTGATCGTCGCGACCGGGGGCGCGTGCGCCCACGAGTTCGACACGACCAGTCGCGCGCCAGCGCCCCTCACGCTGGGCGACGACCTGTTCCAGACGCTGTGCGACCGCGTCGCCGCGTCGGCCGATCCCTTCGACCTCGAGGGGCGCAAGTCGCGCGCGGTGTGTCACCCGGATGCCGATGGCAAGTACGCCGACGCGTACCGCGACGAGGACGCGCCGATGCCCGAGAAGGTCGCGGTCATGGTCAAGCACCGTGCGCGCCTGGTCGAGGCGTTCAACGCGACCTTCCCGGACAAGGACAACCTGCAGACCGACATGAAGGATCTGCTCGCGGCGCTGGTGCCCCTCTACGACGACGACACCATGCCGGAGTCGACGCGTACGCTCGCGGCGATCCTCGACGCGATCGGGTTCTCGCAGACGAAGCCCGGCGTCGACGAGTCCCCGGCCGACGCCACGGTGCGCAAGGCGCGGTTGAAGCGCGCCGAAGAGGTGCGCGCGGCGCTCGCACGGCTCGGCGGTCGCAAGGGCTATCGGCCGATCTCCACCGCGATCGGCGTCGCGCGTCCGATGCTCGCGTACCCCAACATGCCCGAGGTGGTCGACACCACGCTCCGCATGTTCGGCCCCAAGGCCGACGAGAAGACGGGCGCCCGCAAGGAGATCCGCAAGGTCCTCGAGGTCGCGCAGCTCGAGCTCGCCAACACGGTGCCCGGTCCGGCGCGCAACCCGATCATGGGCTACAAGGACCGCTTCAGCGGCCTCGCCGCGGGGCGCCCCAAGCTCACGGCCGACATCCTCCGAAACCTCCTCGTGGACCCGCCGCCGCTCAAGGCCGATCTGAGCGGCCCCGCGTACGCGCCCACGTGGGCCGACGCGTACGCCGGCTCGCTGCCGACGGTGCCGTTCCTCGTGCGCGACGCGCGCGGCTACGCGGCGTTCGCCTCGCTGCCGGGCGGCACCACCGACAAAGACGGCGACGGCCTGCCGGACGTCGACGCCCAGGGCCGCTTCATCGACGCGGCGGGCAAGCCGCTCGCGCTCCCCGCGCCGTTCGCGTTCGTCACCGTCACCGGCGTCGACAGCAAGGGCACGCGCGACTCGCTCGGCCGCGCGCTCAACGGCACCCAGCCGATGTACAAATACGGCGACGCGTCGAAGACGATGCTCCACGCCGTCCTCGAGGACACCAAGGTCATCGCCGACCCGAGCAACGGCGCGCTCCTCGATCTCACGCACGGCGCCACCTATCAGTTCGGCAAGCGCATCGACGCGACCAAGAGCTACGCCGACCCCGACGGCTCCACCAAGTCGATCTCGGTGTCGTTCAAGAAGTTCGACGCCAAGACCTCGCCGATCACCGGCCTGGTCTACGCGCTCGGTCGCTTCCTCGAGCTGCCGCGGCTCCCCGACTACCTCGAGCTCCAGCGCCAGCTGCTCCGCGACCACCCGGACAAGCTCGCGCGCATCCTCGGCGCAGCCCTCAAGATCAAGGACATCGCCAACAAGCCCGAATACAAAGACGTCCAGCTCCCGAGCAACGCGATCCTGTGGGACGAGATCCTCAAGATCGTGAGCGAGATGGCCGCCGAGCCCGAGGTCATGCGCGACGTGCTCGATTCGTTCAGCGATCCGCGCGTGCTGTTCCTGCCGACCGGCATGGCGAAGTTCGCGAACCACAAGGACGTCGTCGACTACAACCCGGCCGCCGACGGCTGCTGGCCGATGGGCGCCAAGGAGGACAAGTCCTGCCCGCCGATCAACGACCCGTGGTGGAACGTCACCGGCGGCGGCAAGCAGAAGGACCTCGCCGCGAAGGTCGACTACACCAAGGACGACACCGAGGACAACCGCGCGTTGTTTCAGCGATTCCTCTCGCTGATCAACGACTCGTCGGGCGTGCGCGCGTGCAACCGTCAGGGCGCGACGATCGTCACCAAGCTCGGGCCGATCAGCGTCAAGCTGCCGTTGTTCGGCACCTACGACGAGTGCGAGGTGCTCAATGTCCCCGACCTCGCCGTCTTCTATCTCGGCTGCATCGCCGGCGGGAACGTCGAGGGCACCTCGACCCCGCGCTGCAAGCTGCCGGTGACCGACGGTTTCGTGAGCGCGATGAACGGCATCATTGGCTCCGGTCAGGTCGACAACCTCCTCGAGAGCGCGTCGTTCATCACCGGCCTCAAGCAGACGCCGACGATCGAGGCGCTCAACCGAATGGTCATGTGGCGCAACCCCAACAAGTTCGTCAGCGACCTCACCGACCCGATGTCCACCAACGTGTGCCCCGTGGCCACGTCGAAGGGCACGCGCAAGTGCGCGTCGACCAACGATCTCCTCGCCTACCGGCAGCGCGGCACCATCTTCATGGGCGAGGCGTACGACGCGCTCAAGGGGCTCGCCCCGACGATCACGCCGTTCGTGAAGCGGCGCGCCGACGGCAAGGGCCGCGAGCAGTACTTCATTCGGATGGTGTCGACGTTCCATCGCCACTGGTCCAAGGGCAACAACGCCACGCGCTGCGCCCCCGGCGGCACGCCGGAGTCCAACCCGCGCTTCTGCTACAAGACCAACGTCCGCGCCTACGAGCCGATCCTCGCCGAGGCGTTCGCGACCGACATCGTCCCGGCGCTCCACGAGCTCACCAAGACGGTCAAGGGCCTCACGGTCAACGGCAAGAACGGCAGCGAGGTCATGGCGGCGCTGGTGCGCGATCTGCTCGACCCGAAGGTCGCCGAGGCCATGAAGCTCGTCGATCACGAGGGCAGCGCCACGGCCAAGTGGAACAACGGCGCCTCGACGCCGCTCACCTACTTCCACCTGTTCGCGGACTCGATCAACAAGTTCGACACCATGTGGGGCTCGAGCGGCGAGGCCGACCACGAGAAGTGGCGGGCGGCCCGGAGCAAGCTCGTCGACCAGTTCCTCGCGGTCGAGGCGCCCGCCGGCGACCCGGCCAAGTCGAAGTTCAAGAACGCCGGCGTGCGCGCCGCGGGCCCGATCCTGATGGACCTGCTCGAGGACCGCGTCGCCGAGCACAAGGCCAAGGGCGACTTCGCCGAGTGGACGAAGACCGGCCTCGTCACCTCGTTCATCGAGTCGATCGAGAGCCCGATCTTCTCGGCGGCGATCGATTTGATGGAGAAGGTCTACGCCGACGAGGCGGCGCGCAAGTCGCTCGGCGACATGCTCGTCTACCTCGCCAATCAGGCCAGCGCGAACGACGCGCTCCCGAGCGTGATGACCGCGACGCAGGACATCATGCAGCTGATGGGCGACGAGGCGAACATGGTCCCGCTCTATCACGCGCTCGCGGTCGCGGCGTCGCCCGACGGCGCCCTGCAGCGCAGCCTCGACCTCATCGACCGCATCGGCGCCGTCGAGACCGGCGAGCCGTTCGCGAGCGCGCACAAAAAGCGGCGCGTCATCCCCAAGGTCCTCGCCAACACCGTCACCCCGATGGGCACCTCGCAGATCACGCCGATCGAGGTCTACCTCGACGTGATCAGCGAGCTGCACCGCGACGCGCCCGGCCGGGGCGACGCCTTCGACCCGGTCGACTACGGCGCGGTCGCCCGCCAGGTTCAGGAGTTCCTTGTCGACAAGACCCGCGGCCTCGAGCAGCTCTACGCCATCGTGAAGAACCGAAATGTGGAATGACCTCTCGCGCCGCCTCTTGAGCGGCGCGCTTCTCCTCGCAGTGGGCTTCGGGACCTCCGCGGCGAGCGCGGCGGGCCTCTACTTCTCCGACCGTGGCGTGCGTCCCGTCGGGCGCGCGGGCGCGTTCGTCGCCGGCGCCGACGATCTCGGATCGATCTGGTACAACCCAGCCGGTCTCGCCTTCGCCGGCAAAGCGGTGCTCGTCGACGCGAGCTGGCTGCGCTTCCGGTCCACGTTCCAGCGCCGGTCGCTGGTGCGCGATCCGTCGACCGGCGAAGAGGTCATCCAGGGGACCAACTACTTCCCCGAGGTCGAGGGCACGTCGCCGGTGCTCCCGCTCCCGACCCTCGCGGTCTCCAACAACTTCGACTCCAAGGAGTGGAACTTCGCCCTCGGCGTGTTCGCGCCGTACAGCGCGCTCACCTCGTACCCGGAGGGCGACATCGCGTTCCGCGGGCAGAACGTGCCGCCGCCGCAGCGCTACTCGCTCATCACCCTCGACGGCTCGGCGCTCGCGGTGATCGGAGTGTATGCGTCGTACAAGCCGAGCGAGAAGTTCGCGCTCGGCGGCGGGCTGCAGATGATGACCGGCACCTTCGCGTCGCGGCTCGCGTTCAACGCCTGCCCGCCGAAGAACCTCATCTGCGTCGAGGAGGATCCGGCCTACGACGCGTACACGCAGCTCACCGTCGGCCCGATCTTCGCGCCGTCGGCCAACGCCGGTTTCATCGGGATCGTGCACGACAGCCCCGGCGCCGAGGTGCGCATCGGCGGCTCCGCGCAGCTGCCGTTCTGGGTCAACGCCGCGGCCAAGACCCAGATCCGCTTGCCCACCGCGCCGGTGTTCCGTGGCGCGAGCGTCGAGGGCGACGAAGCGCGCGTGCGCTTCCGCCTGCCGTTCATCGCGCGCCTCGGCCTCGAGACGCGCCTCGGCGAGAAGAAACAGACTCGCCTCGAGCTCGCGGTGTTCTACGAGGCGTGGTCGATGCACGACCGCATCTCGATCTCGCCCGCGGGCGACGGGATCAAGCTGCGCGGCGTGACGGGATTCCCCGATCCCTACCTGGTCGGCGAGCTCAATCAGGCGCGCGGCTTCCGCGACACCTTCTCGATCCACGCCGGCATGGAGCACCGCTTCGAGGCCGGCGGCTACCCGTTGGACGTACGCCTCGGCACCTCGTACGAGCGGAGCGCGGTGCCGCCGGAGTACCTCTCGGTGCTCACCGTCGATCTCGACAAGGTCCAGATCGCGGCCGGCGGCTCGCTCTACGTGAGCGAGAAGAAGAACCTCCGGCTCGACGCGGTCATCGGCTACACGTTCGGCTTCACGACCGACGTCGACCCGCGCGCGGCGAAGATCACCAAGGTGAAGGTCGTGCGCGCCAACGACCCCAAAGAGGAAGACGTCACCAAGGTGAACGGCGGCCGCTACAGCGGCGGCGCCATGCTCCTCGGCGTCGGCCTCAACTGGAAGTACTGAGCAGCTGCGCGCGGAGGAACTCGACCGAGCGGCGCCACGCGAGGTCGGTGGACGCCGGGTCGTGGACCTCGGGGCGGTTCTCGTTCGCGAACGCGTGCTGCGCTTCGTAGCGGTGGAGCTCGAACGCTTTGCCCGAGCTCTTGAGGCCGGCCTCGAGCTGGTCGACGAGCGCCGGGGTGCACCAGTCGTCCTTCTTGGCGAAGTGTAGGAGCACCGGCACGCGGATCCCGCTCGGCTCGAAGCCCGGCGGGATGCCGTAGTAGCAAACGGCCGCGTCGAGCTCGGTGAGCATCGCCGATGAGCCCAGCGTCAGCGCACCACCCATGCAGAACCCGAGGATGGCCACCTTGCCGCCAGCTTCCGAGAGGTGCTGCGCCGCACCACGGATGTGCTGGTTGACGGCTCGAACGAAGTCGAGCGAAGTCATTTTCGCGTTGGCCTCCTCGGCGTTCTTCGCGACCTCGCCCTCGTAGAGGTCGGGTGCGAGCGCGCGAAACCCCTCTTTGGCGAGGCGATTGCACACGCCGCGGATCTGGTCGGTGAGTCCCCACCATTCGTGGATGACGATGACGTTGCCGCGTGGGGCGCCGGCCGGTTCGGCGAGGTAACCGCGCGCGGTTGAGCTATCGGGGCGCTTGAATTCGATCTCGGCCATGGGTCGCCGATGCTACCCGACCGCGCTCCGCCGCGGTAACAGTGGACGGCGTGCTCCCGCGAAATCGCCGCGCTGCCGTCGGCATCGCCGAGGCCCTCGTCGCGGGGCCGGCGGTCGGCGCGTGCTTCGTGCTCGCGGCCACGGCGTGGGCGTTCTCCGGCGGCGACGACGACAAGGTCCTCGGCGTGCGCGCCTCGCCGATCGTGTCGCTCGCGAAGCAGCACTTCGCGAGCGACGTGCGCGCGGTCACCACCTCGATGATCGCGACCGCGATCGCGCTCGGCGCGGCGCTCGGGATCGTCGCCGAGCTCGCCATGCTGCTGCGGCGGCGGCCGCCGCGCACGTTCGCTGGGCGCGCGCTGACGCGGGTGCTGCTCGTGGCCGCGCTCCACGCGAGCCTGCTCGCGTACGGCATCGCGCGCATGCCGCAGCTCTACACCGACGTGCTCTGGCAGCGGTCGGGCAGCTGGGCGCCGCTGGCCCGCACCATGCAAATCCTGGTGACCGATGTGCTCGGCCCGGTGGGCGTGGTGGGCCTCGTCGCCATCGGGCTCTTCGTCTACGTCGCGCCGTCGATGCCCTCGCTCGCCGACCGGCCCTCGCGGCGCACCGCCGCGATCGCGCTCGGCGTGGTCGGGGCGCTCTCGGCGGTGCTGCTCGTCGGCACCCGGAGGCGGCTGCCGTCCAAGCGGAGCGCCGCGCCCAACGTCGTCATCCTCGCGGTCGACTCGCTCCGTGACGACCGGCTGGCGGCGCGGCTCTCGCCCCGACTCAACAGCGTCGGCGAGCGCGGCGCCCGCTTCTCCCGCGCGTACGTCACGATCCCGCGCACGTTGCCGTCGTGGACCACGATCCTCACCGGTCGCGAGCCGCACGCCCACGGCCTACGCACGATGTTCCCCCGCTACGAGGACCGCGCGCGCGACCTCCGCGCGCTGCCCGCGCGGCTCTCTCCGCTCGGCTACAAGAGCGGCGTCGTCGGCGATTACGCCGCCGACATCTTCACCCGCGTGCGCTACGGCTTCGACTACGTCGACGCGCCGACGTTCAATTTTCACGCGTTGATCGCCACCCGTGCGCTCGAGCGCGCGACGCCGCTCCTGCCGCTGCTCCACTCCGGCCTCGGGCGGCGGGTGATGCCGGCGATGCGAGAGATGAACCAGGCCGCCGATCCAGCGCTCGTCGCGGGCGACGCGATCCGCGCGCTCGAGCGGCTCGACGACGGCAACCCGTTCATGCTGACGGTGTTCTTCTCGACTGCGCACTTTCCCTACGCCGCGCCGGCGCCCTACTACCAGCGCTACACCGACCCGAGCTATCGCGGTCGATTCCGCTACCACAAGCCCAACGTCCTCGGACAGGACGGCGCGCTCGACGACGCCGACGTTCGACAGGTGCGCGGCCTCTACGACGGCGCGGTCGCGGCGATCGACGACGCTGCCGGTCGCATCCTCGACGAGCTCCGCCGGCGCGGGCTCGACGACAACACGATCGTGATCGTCACCGCCGATCACGGCGAGATGCTCTACGACGACGGCCACGGACAGGGGCACGGCGATCACCTCTTCGGCGACCAGGTGGTGCACGTACCGCTCGCGATCCGCGCGCCGAGGACGGCGCCTCGCGTGGTCCCCGATCTGGTGCGCGATCTCGATCTCGCGCCGACGATCCTCGAGCTCCTCGGCGCGCCGCCCGCCTCGTTCGCCGGGATGGACGGGCGCTCGCTCAAGCCGCTCCTCGAGGGCTCGGCGCTGCCGCCGCGCCCGGTGTTCGCCGAGACCGAGGTGTGGATGACCGAGTCGATCGCGGAGCTGCCGAGCGGCGGCGACAACCCGCTGCGCCTCCCGTACCCCAACGTCTCGATGCTGACCGAGCTCGATCCGCGGCTCGGTCACGACGTCGTGATGCGCGCCGAGGCCGAGCCGATCGTGATCGCGGCCAAGCACCGGATGGTGATCGACGGCAACCTCAAGCTCGTCTATGCGCCCACGCGCAAGGGGCCGAGGTGGTTCCTCTTCGATCGCGCGACCGACCCCGGCGAGCTGCTCGACGTGTCCGGCAAGCGGCCGGCGGACCTCGAGCGGCTCCGCTCCGAGCTGTGGCGGTTCATCCTCGGCGACAAAAAGATGGAGGAGCGCGACGGGATCGTCGTGCCGCGCTCGACCTCGATCGCTGCGACCGACGGCGGCGCGCTGCGGGTGCATTGAGCCGCGCGAAGGATCTCCTCGTCCGCTGCGCGCCGGCGCTGCTGGCGATCGGCATCGCGACGCACATCGCGGCCACC
>JALHOE010000273.1 GCA_022843175.1 Deltaproteobacteria bacterium | reverse complement strand
GAGGGGCCGAGGGGCCGAGGGGCCGGGGACCGCGCGCGCCGAGGGCTATTGGGCGCAGCCGTCGAGTCTCTCGAACGGGGTGTAGTACCAGATGAGCGAGCACATCTCGTCGGTGGCGCGCTCACCGTAGCCGATGGCTTGGTCGGTCGGGTTGTTCCACGCGCAGCGGAGGCGCATCACGTCGCCCTTCTTCACGGCAAGGTGGAGCGGCGTCGTGGGTTGCACGTCGAAGTCCCACGCCGTGCGGTAGACAACCTCGCTGCCGCGCGTGAGCTCGATCGACGAGCCGCGCTCGTGCATGTGGCCGAGCACCGCGAACACGTCCATGTCGCGGGGCATCGTGCAAGATAGCTCCGCCCGGGCGTCGACAGCGCGGGGGGCGATCGCGATCGCCCGGTTGTCGAAGCCGAAGATGCCCGCGGGGACCACGCTCGTCGCGGGATCGATGGTGTCCATGGTGACGCCGCTCTTCTCGGTCACCGACGCGCGCGTCGGGTTGACGAGGTGGAGCTGCATGACCAGCTGCTCGCCGCGGAAGCGCATCGCCGCGCCAGCGGGCAGCGAGAGACTGCCGCTCGCCCTACCGGCTTCGTAGAGGGGGACCCAGCTGTCCTTGAAGCGGACCGGGCACTCCGAGAACGCGCCCGGCTCGGGGACCTTCGCGTACGAGAGGACGAAGTGGTGGACGAGCTTGCCGTAGTGCGGCGTGAAGCCGGTGATGACGGTGTCGCGGTCGCTCGGGAGCGACATCGTGTAGCAGAAGTACTTCTCCTCGCCGGCGGCGAGCGTGTAGTCGAGGGTGTCGAAGCGCAGCGGCGTGGGAGCGGCGGGCTCCCTCGGCGAAGAGCACGAGAGCAGCGCGACGACGACGCCCCACCTCATGACTCCTCCGAGAGCTCCGCGTCGACCACCACGTAGCAGCCGAGGCTGTTCTTGAGGGCCTTGTTGGCGACCTGCACGATGAGCGCGTCGTGTACCCAGTGGTGCTCGACGTGCGTCTCCTGCGTGCCCTCGGCGATGGCGGCGGAGAGCGTGTATTCGCCGTTGCGGAGGCGCGGCACCTTGAACGCGAACTTGAACACGACGCGGTCGCCCTTCTTTCGCGGCGCGCACTTGAACTCGTAGACGAAGCTGTTGATGCCGAGGATCTGGTTGCCGTAGCCGTCCTTGATCAAAAGGCCGTAGAGCGGGTCGGGCATGTCGCGGTGGAAGACGACCTCCATCGCGAACTCGACGTCCTCCTCGCCCTGCAGCACCTCGACGCGGCGGCCGGCTCGGGTGAAGGCGACGCGGCTGATCTCGGCGCCGCGATCGCCGAACGAGGCGCACGCCGACACGTCCTGCCAGGCGGCGCTCGGAGCGGGCAGCTCGCGCGGGGCCTGGAGCGGCGCGGCGACCTCGTCGGCGTCGTAGTTCATGTAGGCCGAGTAGGCCCGCACGACCTCGACCGGGACGCCGTCGCGCTCGATCTTACCGTCCTTCAGCCATAGGCAGCGATCGCAGAAGTTGATGACCGCGCCCATGTCGTGGCTCACGAACAGGATGGTGACGCCAGCCTCTTTGAAGTCGCGGATGCGGCGGTAGCACTTCTGCTGGAAGCGCATGTCGCCGACGGAGAGGGCCTCGTCGATGATGAGGATCTCCGGGTCGACGTGCACCGCGACCGCGAACGCGAGGCGCACGAACATGCCGCTCGAGAACCGCTTCACTGGCTGGCGGACGAACTCGCCGATGTCGGCGAAGGCGAGGATGTCGTCGAGCCGCTTCTCCATTTCGGCGCGCGGCACGCCCATGATCGCGCCGGTGAAGAAGATGTTCTCGAGACCGGAGAGCTCCGGATTGAAGCCGGTGCCGAGCTCGAGGAGCGCGGAGATCTTGCCGGTGACGACGACCGAGCCGTGCGTCGGCGTGAGGATGCCGGTGATCGTCTTGAGCAGCGTGGATTTGCCCGAGCCGTTCTTGCCGATGAACGCGACCGTCTCGCCGCGGGGGATCGAGAACGTGAGCCCGTCGAGCGCGGCGAACTCGCGGTGAAACTTGCGACGCAGCGGGTGGACGGCCTCGAGCAAGCGGTCTCCGGGGCCGTTGTAGAGGCGGAAGACCTTGGTGAGGTCGCGCACGTCGATGGTCCCCGCCGGGGGCTCTCTGGTCATCGACGCGGCGGCGGTCATGGCGTAATTCCCGAGTTAGCATGGCGGCGAGCTGGTGATGAGTCGTTCGGCCCGGACCGCGGTCATCCTCGTGAGCTGGAACCGCGCGGCCGATCTCCGGCTCGCGCTCGAGGCCATCTTCGCGTCGACCATCCCCCCCGACGAGGTCATCGTCGTCGACAACGCGTCGATGGACGACTCGGCCGACGTCGCGGCCTCGTTCGCGGACGTCACCCTCCTGCAGAACAAGGAGAACCGGGGCTTCGCCGAGCCGCACGAGGTGGCCCTCAAGCACACCACGGCCGACTTCATCGCGCTCATCAACAACGACGCGCTCATCGAACCGGCGTGGCTCGAGCGGATGGTCGACTTCCTGCGCGCGCACCCGCGGGCGGCGGCCGTCGGCGGCAAGCAGTACTTCTGGGACGCTGCGAACCCGCCCTTCGATCCCGCCAATCACTACTACGCGTACACCCTGGTCGAGGGCCTCGCGACCCGCGCCGTCGCCGACGCGCCCGACGAGCTGCGCGAGGTAGCGACACTCTCCGGCTGCGCCGTGCTGATCCGGCGGAGCGCCATCGACGACGTCGGCGCGCCGTTCCTCGACCCGATCTTCTTCGCCTACTACGAGGAGACGGACTTCTTCGCGCGGGCCGTGCGCAAGGGATGGAAGCTCTATTACACCCCCGAGCCGGTGTGCTGGCACCGCGTGCGCGCGTCGACGGCGAACGAGCCGTATCGCTACCTGTACCTGATGCTTCGAAACAGGGTGATCTGGGCCTACCGCAACTTCGACGAAGCGTCGCTCGCGCGCGTCCTCGAGGACCGGCGCACCAGGAGCACCGGCGACGAGGCGCGGGCGCGACGCGACGCCTACGCCTGGGTCGACGAGCACAAGCAGCTGCTCGAGGAGCACCGCGCGCGCTTCTACACGCCGCCCGGGTTCCTCACCGTCGCCAAGGAGATCCAGGCTCGCGCGAGCTACTACGGCTATGCGCGGCCCGAGGTGTGCGCGCTCGTGCCCGAGTCGGCCGAGCGGGTGATCGACTTCGGGTGCGCAGGGGGGGCGCTCGGCCGCGCGCTCAAGACCGCGCACCCGAAGCGCCGGGTCTACGGGGTCGAGCCCGTGGCCGAGCAGGCCGCGCGAGCGCGCGCCGTGCTCGACGACGTCCACGTCGGCCACGCCGAGGACGAGCTCCCCGAGTCGTGGCCGAAGCCCGACTGCGTGATCTTCGCCGACGTCCTCGAGCACCTGGTCGATCCGTGGGCCGCGGTGCGCCGCGCACGTGCGCTCCTCGCGCCGGGCGGCGCGCTGGTCGTCAGCATCCCCAACGTGCTCCACCACTCGGTGCTCGGAGATCTGTGGCGCGGCCGGTTCGACTACCGCGACGCCGGCGTCCTCGACCGCACCCACCTCCGGTTCTTCACCCGAGACACCGCGCGCGAGCTCGTCGAGCAGGGCGGGTTCCGCGTGGAGCGGATGGAGCGCGTCGTCGACACCGAGCGGTTCAACAAGCTGGCCAAGGGCACCCCGGTCACCGGCAAGCGCACGCTGCGCTCGCTCATCGCCGACGCGTGCACCGTGCAGTACCTCATCCTCGCGCGATGACGCCGCTCGTATCGATCGTCATCGCCAGCTACAACTACGGGCGCTTCCTCGGCGAGGCGATCGCCTCCGCGCTCGGTCAGACGCACGGGAACATCGAGGTCGTCGTCGTCGACGACGGCTCGACCGACGACAGCGTCGCGGTCGCCGGGCGGTTCCCGGTGCGCCTCGTCGCCAAGTCCAACGAGGGCGTCGCCCGCACCCGCAACCGCGGGGCACGCGAGGCCCGCGGCGAGTATCTGGTGTTCCTCGACGCCGACGACATCCTCCAGCCGACGTTCGTCGAGCGCTGCCTGCGCGCGCTCGGGAGCGCAGCCTACGCCTACACCGCGGTCGAGAAGTTCGGTCTCCAGACGGGCCTCCTCCACACCCGTGCCTTCGACGGGCGCGCCCTCTTCCAGGGCAACTTCATCCCCGTGAGCGTGCTGATCCGGCGCGCCGTCTTCCTCGACGAGGGCGGCTTCGATCCGTCGTGGCCCGCGCACGAGGACCACGAGCTGTGGGCGCGCCTCTTCGTGCACGGCCACTCCGGCGTGTACGTCGACGAGCCGCTGCTACGCTACCGATTCCACGGCGCGAGTCGCAACACGCTCACCGATCGTGAGCGCGAGGATCTGCACGTGCGGCTGGTCGCGACCTACCCGCGCCAGGGTCTCGGCTGGATGATTCGGCACCCGCTCCGCAGCGCGCGATGGTTGTCGCGCTCCACTTTCCGACGCATAACCAAGGGGTCGTGAAGGCCTCACTGCTCCTCGGGTGCCTGCTCGCAGCCGGCTGCGGCTACCCCGACTTCGGGTTCGCGCCGGACGCGCCGGCCGAGGTCGACAGCGCTTCGCCGCTCGTCGACAGCGCGCTCGCCGAGGTCGAGGACGTCCCCGACACGCTCATCGAGGAGGTCGCGCTCCCCGACACCACCCCCGCCGTCGACGCGTGCGCCTCGTGCGCGGCCACCGAGCAGTGCGTCGCCGGCGGCTGTCGGCCCTATCCCTCGTGCAGAGCGCTCCACGACGCGGCGGCGGGGCTCTCGAGCGGCCCCTTCATGCTCGACCCGGACGGCGCCGGCCCGATCGCTCCGTTCGTCACGTATTGCGACATGTCGGGTGACGGCGGCGGCTGGACCCTCGCGCTCAAGGCCGACGGCGCCAAGAAGACGTTCGTCTATACGTCGCCGCTCTGGGAGAACAGCGAGCCGCTCAACCCCTCGTCCATCGCGCTCGACACCACCGAGGCCAAGCAGCCCTCGTTCTGGACGATGCCGTTCACCGCGATTCGTCTCGGCATGCTCGACGGAGGGACGCGCCGGTACATCCGCATCAACGTCGCCGGCGCGTCGCTGCGCGCGCTCTTCGCCGGGCCGTCGATCAGCACGAGCCTCGGGCGCGCCGAGTGGGTCAAGCTCCTCGCCGACCCGCGGCTGCAGGCGAGCTGCAACGCCGAGGGGATCAACCGCGACTTCAGCCCGGTGACCTCCTACGCGGCGCGCGCGCGCCTCGGCATCTTCGGCAACAACGAGGCCGACTGCGACTCGCCCGACTCGTACATCGGCCTCGGCGCCGGCTTCGTCATGCCGCACGCCTGCGTGGGTACCGAGCCGGGCGTCGTGGTCGGCAACTTCAACCCGCTCTCGTGCGGCGGCAGCGCCGGCAACGAACGCGCGACGCAGGCGTTCGGCTACTTGTTCATCCGGTAGCTCAGCGCTTGGCCACCCGGCTCGCCAATGAGCGGAGCGCGTTCATGCCGGTCGAGAGCGACTCCTGCCACTTCGCCTCGAGCGGCTGCGCGCCGAAATCCGCCGGGTCGAGCTGCATCAGATCGATCGCGGGCCGCGCGTCGTCGAGCGGCGCCGCCGCCACGACGACCTGATAGACCTGCGCGAATCGCTGGCGCCCGAGGAAGCTCCGCGCCTCTTCCGACAGCGCCTCCCACTTGTCCTTGAACTCGGTGACCCGCGGGTCGCGGACGACGAACTCGCCGCGCACGGCCTTGAGGCCCGCGCGCGCGAACATGTCGGCGAGGTTCTTCAGGCCGAAGAAGCGGATGTGGGTGCGGTCGAGGAGACCCCAGTCGCGGTATTCGACGTCCTCGTGGAGCAGGCAGGCGAGGATGCACGCGTGGGAGGCGTGCGGCACCGAGAGGATCAGCGCGCCGCCGGGGGCGAGCAGTGACTTCATGCGCTCGAGCGTCGCCCACGGATCGGTCAGGTGCTCGAGCACGTCGGCCGCGACGATCGCGTCGAAGCGTCCGTCGAAGCGCGCCGGCCAGTCCGCGTCGTTGAGGTTGGCCGGGATGACGCGGTCGCAGTGCTTCTCGAGGTAGGGGATGGCCGTCTCGTCGAGCTCGAGCGCGGTGATCTCGTTGCGCTGCTGCCGGAGCACGCGGGTGATCGAGCCGGGGCCGGCGCCGATCTCGAGGACCTTCTTGCCGCTGCCGACCATGCGACACACCCGCGCCGGCGCGGTGTCGCTCGTCGGGTCGACGTCGTAGTCGTAGAGGTGTCTGTCGCTCACGAGGACCTCTGCCAGTAGACGCCGACGCCGTCGATCTCCCGGATGGGATCGCGGATGCCGTGTTGTTCGCGGTAGTCCTCGACCGCCTTCTGGCAGCCGGGGACGACGTGGTAGTCGTCGACGATCACGTAGCCGCCGCGCGAGAGCTTCGGGTAGAGCGGCGTCAGCGCCTCGATCGTGGACTCGTACATGTCCCCGTCGAGGCGGAGCACCGCGAGCCGCTCGATCGGCGCGGTGGGCAGCGTGTCCTTGAACCAGCCCGGCAGAAACCGGACCTGGTCGTCGAGCAGGCCGTAGCGGGCGAAGTTATCCTTCACCTCGTCGAGCGTGATCGCGAGCTCTTTGTAGGTGTGGAACGAGTCGCCCTTGTCGGCGGGGAAGCGCGCCTCGTCGGGCTTGGGCAGGCCCTCGAACGAGTCGGCCAGCCACACGGTGCGATCGGTGACGCCGTAGGTCTTGAGGATGCCGCGCATGAAGATGCACGCGCCCCCGCGCCACACGCCGGTCTCGATGAGATCGCCGGGCACGCCCTCGCCGATGACCGACTCGACGAGGTCGCGGACGTTCTGCATCCGCTTGAGGCCGATCATCGAGTGGGCGCTCGACGGCCAGTCCCACCCGTACTCGCGGACCTGCGGGTCGTAGCCCTTGCCCTGGTCGTCGCGGAGCGGCGGGTCGCGGTAGATCGTGCCGACGATGCAGCCGAGCAGCAGCTGCAGGTACGCCTCCCGCTGCCTCCCGATCTCCGCGAGGAGGTTCGGATCAACCGGCATCGGTTCGCCGCGAAAGGTACGCTTTGCGTCGTCGTAGGCGCGGCGGGCGCGGTCGAGCTGGTCGCGGAGCTTGGGCACGGCCTTTCCGTCCGATTAGCCCGCCTGCGGGCAGGTTGCCATCCCGCTCGCGCCCAACGCCAAGAACGGCTAACGAGGGGTCCGCTTGAGCCCCCCGGTCCGCGTCGTCGCCCAGTACTTCCCCCAGCTCCACGCCATTCCCGAGAATGACGAGTGGTGGGGCAAGGGCTTCACCGACTGGGAGAACGTCAAACGCGGGACACCGCAGTTCCCCGGCCACTACCAGCCGCGCGTCCCGCGGGACGGTTACTACGACCAATCCCGCGCCGACGTCGTGCGGCGACAGGCCGAGCTCGCGCGCGCCCACGGCGTCGACGCGTTCGCGCACTATCACTACTGGTTCGATGGCAAGCAGCTGCTCAACGCGCCCACCGACCAGCTCCTCGCCAACAAGGACATCGACATCCAGTTCTGCCTCACCTGGGCGAACGAGACCTGGTCGCGCCGGTGGGACGGGATGGACCACCACATCCTCATCCAGCAGACGCACCCGCCCACCGTCGAGAGCTGGGGCCGCCACTTCGACACGCTGATCAAGTACTGGCTCGACGAGCGCGCCCTGCGCATCGACGGCAAGCCGGTGTTCCAGATCTACCGCGCGCTGAAGATCCCGCAGATCCAGTGGATGTTCGACTACTTCCAGCAGCGCGCCCACAAGGACTACGGGCTGCCCGGCATCTTCTTCGTCAACGTCGTGCAGTACGACTTCCCGCCCTGGGAGATCCTCCGCCACTTCGACGCCGCGAACCTCTTCCAGCCCTTCGCCGCCACCCGCAGCGGCAACATCCCGTCGACCCAGGGGCCGAAGGAGTGGTGGATCCCCGCCGCGGACCGCGCCGCGAGGCTCCTGCCCGGACGGCGCCGCGAGCTCGCGCAGCGTGAGCTCGCGAGGCCCCAGCTCATCGACTACGACGCGGTGTGGAACGAGATCCTCGGCTGGAAGCCGGGCCGCCACCTGCCGGTCTTCCAGGGGGCGTTCGTCGACTGGGACAACACCGCCCGCTACCGCAACCGCGCCACCGTCTATCACGGCGCCACGCCCGAGAAATTCGGGCAATACATGAAGCGCCTCCTGCAAAAGGTCGAAGCAGGCCGCGAGGACGAGCGATTCATCTTCATCAACGCCTGGAACGAGTGGTCCGAATCGGCCTACCTCGAGCCCGACCAGCGCTACGGCATGGCCTACCTCGAGGCCCTGAAAGCCGCCCGGCAGCCCGCCTGAATTGAAGTCGGGCCGCGAGCAGGACTAAAGAGCCGGGCCATGACGACCCATGTCGTAACGGGCGGGGCGGGCTTCATCGGGAGCAACCTCGTTCGTCGCCTCCTCCTTCGGCCGGATGCACGGGTCGTCGTGCTCGACGCGCTGACCTACGCGGGCAACCCGGACAACCTCGAGGGGCTCCCCGCGGACCGGTTCCGCTTCGTCAAGGGCGACATCTGCGACGGCGCGCTCGTCCGCAAGCTCTTCGCCGAGGAGCGCCCCTCCGTGGTGTTCAACCTCGCAGCCGAGTCGCACGTCGACCGCTCGATCGACGGGCCGCGCGCCTTCGTGCAAACGAACGTGCTCGGCACCTTCGAGCTGCTCGAGGCCGCGCGGGCGGAGCTCACCGGCGACTACCGCTTCGTGCACGTCTCGACCGACGAGGTGTTCGGCTCGCTCTCGGCCGACGGCTTCTTCACCGAGACCACGCCCTACCACCCGTCCTCGCCCTACTCGGCCACCAAGGCCGGGGCCGACCACCTCGCGCGCGCCTACCACCATACGTTCGGCGTCCCCACGCTCGTCACCAACTGCTCGAACAACTACGGCCCGCGCCAGTTCCCCGAGAAGCTCATCCCGCTGATGATCCTCAACGCGCTCGAGGGCAAGCCGCTGCCGGTGTACGGCGACGGCAAGAACGTGCGCGACTGGCTCTACGTCGACGACCACTGCGACGCGCTCGCCCTCGTGGCCGAGCGCGGGACGCCCGGCGAGACGTATTTGATCGGCGGCCACAACGAGTGGGCAAACATCGATATCGTGCGCAAGGTGTGCGAGGTCCTCGACGAGCTCCGGCCCGACTCCGCGGGCAAGCGCGAGCGCCTGATCACCTATGTGAAGGACCGCCCCGGCCACGACCGCCGCTACGCGATCGATCCCGCGAAGATCGGCCGCGAGCTCGGGTTCAAACCGGCGGTCGACTTCGCCGTGGGCATCCGCAAGACGATCGAGTGGTACCTCGACAATCGGTCGTGGTGCGAGCGAATCAGCAACGGCGTCTACCGCCGTGAGAGGCTCGGAGTCACCTCATGAAAGGCCTCGTCCTCGCCGGCGGCTCCGGCACCCGGCTCCGTCCCCTCACCTATACCGGCGCCAAGCAGCTCGTCCCGGTCGCCAATCGGCCGGTGCTGTTCTACGTGATCGACAACCTCGTCGACGCGGGCGTCACCGAGATCGGCGTCATCATCTCGCCGGAGACCGGCGCCGAGATCCGCAAGGCGCTCGGCGACGGCTCGGCCTTCGGCGCGCGCCTCGAGTACATCCTCCAGGACCGCCCGGCCGGCCTCGCCCACGCGGTGGCCACCGCCAAGCCCTTCCTCGGCGACGACGACTTCGTGATGTACCTCGGCGACAACCTCATCGGCATGAAGATCCGCGAGGCGGTCGAGACGTTCCGCTCCGACAAGACCTTCGCCGCCTCGGTCATGTTGCACGAGGTGCCCAACCCGTCGTCCTTCGGCATCGCCGAGATCGACGCGAGCGGCAACGTCGTCTCGCTGGTCGAGAAGCCGAAGGAGCCGAAGTCGAACCTCGCGCTCGTGGGCATCTACCTGTTCCGCAAGAGCATCCTCGACGCGATCGCGCAGATCAAACCGTCCACGCGCGGCGAGCTCGAGATCACCGACGCGATCAGCAAGCTCATCGCCCTCGGCGGCACGGTGAAGTTCACGCGGCTCACCTCGTGGTGGCTCGACACCGGCAAGAAGGACGACATGCTCCTCGCCAACGACACCGTCCTCGACGACTGGCTCACCGGCGGCATCGACGGCACCGTCGACGCGGCGAGCAAGGTGTCGGGCCGCGTGCGCATCGGCAAGGGCGCTCGCGTGGAGAACTCGGTCATCCGCGGCCCGGTGATCATCGGCGACGGCGTCGAGATCGTCGACTCGCGCATCGGCCCGTTCACCGCCATCGGCGACGGCGTGAAGGTCGTGCGCTCCACCGTGGAGCACTCGGTCATCATGGCCGAGAGCAGCATCATCGACATCCCGCGCCTCGAGGACTCACTCCTCGGCAAGCGCGTCGTCGTGCGCCCCGGCATCTCCCGCCACGGCGCCCTCAGCCTCATGGTCGGCGACGACTGCGTCGTCGAGCTCTCCCAGGACTGAGCCCATGAAGGTCACCGAGCTGTCGTTGCCGGGGGTGTTGTTGGTGGAGCCGAAGGTCCACGGCGATGCGCGTGGGTTCTTCGTCGAGCTGTTTCACCAGGGTCGCTACGCCGAGCACGGGATCGTCGAGCCGTTCGTGCAGGACAACCTGTCGCTCTCGCGCCGGGGCGTGCTCCGCGGGCTGCACTTCCAGAACCCGACGCCGCAGGGGAAGCTCGTGAGCGTGCTCTCGGGCGAGGTGTTCGACGTCGCGGTCGACGTGCGGCGCGACTCGCCGACGTTCGGCAAGTGGACCGCGGCGATCCTCAACGAGCAGAACAAACATCAGCTGTGGGTCCCCGGCGGGTTCGCCCACGGGTTCGTCGTGCTGAGCGAGCAGGCCCTCTTCGCCTACAAGTGCACGAACCTTTACCGGCCCGAGGCCGAGCACGTCATTCTGTGGAGCGATCCGGCGATTGGAATCGAGTGGCCGCTGAAGGAGCCGCCTTCGCTTTCGGCGCGGGATCGGGCTGGCGTTCCGCTGGCTGAGTTCCCGGCGGAGAAGCTGCCGCGGTTCGTGGGTTGAGCATGCGCCGCCACACGTCGACGTAGCCGCGGGCCATCGCCGCGCGGCCGTAGCGCGCGGCGCGGGCGAGCCCCGCCGCGGTGCAGCGCGCGCGTACCGCCG
>JALHOE010000272.1 GCA_022843175.1 Deltaproteobacteria bacterium | reverse complement strand
TCTCGCTCCTCGAGAACAACCGCCCCGATCTGCGCGGACACTCGTCGCAGGTGGCGCGTCTCTCCCGGAAGTTCTGCGAGCGCCTCGGGCTCGCCGGCCGCGACACCGAGGAGATCGTCGCCGCCGCCTACCTGCACGACCTGGGCAAGGCGTCGAGCTATCACCTCACGGCGCTCAACGTGTCGGAGTACGACGGTCACAAGGTCGCCGCGCAGAAGGGCTACCTCACGCCGTCGCGGCTGATGGCGGGCGTGAAGCTGCCCGACGCGACGATCCGCGCGCTCAACCACATGTACGAGCGCTTCGACGGCAAGGGCTTCCCCGACGCGCTGTCGGGCAAGGACATCCCGCTCGGCGCGCGCGTCATCGCCATCACCGACACCTACGCGGACCTCACGCAGAACCCGCGCAACCCGTACCGCAAGACGCTGCGACCGGTGGAGGGCGCCGACGTCCTCAGCAAATACAAGGGCGCGATCTTCGACAACAACCTCGTCGACATCTTCCGTCACGTCGTCACGGGCGACGACCTCAAGGCGAAGCTGCTCGCCAACCGCGGCGCGGCGCTGATCGTCGACCCGGATCCCGAGGAGACGACGGTCCTCGAGCTGCGGATGATCGAGCAGGGGTTCGAGGTGAAGATCGCCCGCACCTCCGACCTCGCCATGAAGGCCCTCGCCGAGCAGGAGTTCGAGCTCGTCATCTGCGAGGCCGACCTCCAGCCGATGGATGGGTTCGCGCTCTACGAGCGGGCCAAACAGATCGACAGCGTCCGCAACGGGGCGTGGGTGTTCCTCTCGAGCAACACCGACCGGGAGGCGATCGACCGGGGCTTCGCCCTCGGGGCGTCGGACTACGTGGAGAAGCCGGTCAAGGCAGAGATCCTGGTCGCCAAGCTGCGCAAGCTGGTCGAACAGGGCTCGGGCACGCGCACGACCGCGCGCGGCGTGTCCGGTTCCCTCGAGGAGATGGGCTTCCCCGAGCTCGTCCAAATCCTCGCGCAGGGCCGCAAGACCGGCGCCTTGAAGATCCGGTCGGGCGGGGACACCGGAGAGATTCACTTCGTCGCCGGCGACATCTACCAGGCAGCCTGGGGTCGCCAACGGGGTGAGGACGCCTTTTATGCGATGTGCAAGCTGCGGACGGGTGAGTTCTCGCTCGATCCGAACTTCAAAGCCGAGCAGCGGTCCATCGGGGGGAGCGCCGAGGGCCTGCTGCTCGAGGGCATGCGAAGACTCGACGAAGAGGCGCGCGGGGGGTAAGGAAGGGCCGCGGGGGGACGTTAAGGAGAGATCTACCGGGCCCGAGCTCTGCGCTCGGGAACGAAATCGCCGCCCCACTCGTCCAAAGCGAATCGGAACCCATGGTTCCAACATCCCTCACTCCCACGCGCCCGTGGCGGGCGACCTCCCGCGGATCCTCACCGACCGCGAGGAGTTGGAGGGCTCCGTGTCGACCCCGCTCAAAATGAAGAAGTCGATTTCCTCGAAGAACCACGCTGAGCTGCGCAAGGTCTCGGGCCGCCCCGCCCGCGACGAGAGCTCCTCCCCCGAGCGGAGCGCCCGTTCGAGCGCCCCCGAGCGGAGCCACTCGCTCATCGAGCTCGGCCGTACGCGCGGCTGGGTCACCTACGACGAGCTCGAGAACGCGGTCGCGCCGGCGATGGACGCCGACGGCGTGAAGGCCGAGCCGGTCGACGACCTCGTCGCCGCGCTCAACGACGCGAGCATCCGTCTCGTCGACGACCCGCCCGCGGCACCCGTGGCGAAGATCGTCGCCAACCTCGAGAGCAGCGCGGCCAACGAGGCCTCCGAGGACAGCGACACCGACGACACGGCCGACGCGCTCACCTCCTATTTCCGCCGCATGGCCAAGCGCGAAATCCTCGACCGTCAGGGCGAGGTCGACATCGCGCAGCGCATGGAGACGGGCGAGCAGAAGGTCCTGCTCGCGATCCTCCGCACCACCTGGGGTCTCGACCACCTCATCGAGCTCGGCGAGCGCATCGAGCGCGGCGAGCTCCGCGTCACCAACGTGGTGCGCGAGCAGGAGGACGACCCGGAGTTCGACGAGCCCGCCGTCGAGCAGCGCGTTCGCGAGGCGATGGGCATGCTCCGCAAGGTCGGAAAGAAGCTCCACAACGCGCGCCGGAGCGGCTCGCAGACGGCGCGGGCCTCCGCGCGCACCGAGCTGCAGGCCGCGGTCACGCACCTCAAGCTCAGCAAGCGCATGATCGAGCAGCTCGTCGCGCGCTTCCGCGACGTGGTACGCCGGGCCTCAGGCGAAGAGGGCGCCGCCGCCGAGCGAGCGCCGAGCGCTTCGCGTTCGGACAGGGCCGCGCTCGAGCGCGCGCTCGGCGTCGACCGCGACGAGCTCCGCCAGATCGAGCGCGAGGTCCGCGAGGGCGAGCGCACGTATCAGCGAGCCAAGGACGAGCTCATCGAGGCCAACCTGCGCCTCGTCGTGTCCATCGCCAAGCGGTTCAAGAACCGCGGGCTCCACCTCCTCGACCTCGTGCAGGAGGGCAACATCGGCCTCATGCGCGCCGTCGAGAAGTTCGAGTGGCAGCGCGGCTACAAGTTCAGCACGTACGCCACCTGGTGGATCCGCCAAGCCGTGTCGCGCGCGCTCGCCGATCAGTCGCGCACCATCCGCCTCCCGGTCCACCTCCTCGAGACGATGAACAAGGTGATGAGCGCAGCGCGCGTGCTCCTCCAGGAGCTCGGCCGCGACCCCACCCCCGAGGAGATCGCCGCGCGCGTCGACCTCCCGCTCGACAAGGTGCGCAGCGTGCTCGGCGCGGCCAAGGAGCCGGTCTCGCTGCAGGCGCCCATGGGCGAAGAGGGCGACGCCGAGCTCGGCGATATCGTCGCCGACGACAACGGCGTCGACCCGGGCGACGCATCGATCGACGAGCAGCGCGGCCGCCACGCCCGCGAAGCGCTCGCCACGCTCACCCCGCGTGAGGAGAAGGTCCTGCGCCTTCGCTTCGGCATCGACGAGAAGGGCGACCACACGCTCGAAGAGGTCGGCCAGATGTTCGACGTCACGCGCGAGCGCGTCCGTCAGATCGAGGCCAAGGCGCTCCGCAAGCTTCGCCACCCGCGGCACGCCAAGCGGCTGCGCCCGTACGTCGAGGGCTGAGGCCCGCGTTCGCCTGCCCGGGCGCATTGACGTAGCATTGCCTCCGATGGCGGGAGGGGCGCTGCGGATCGAGCATCCGCGGTTCGAGGTGCGGCGAAAGCTCGGGGAGGGTGGGAGCGGGTTCGTCGTCGCTGCGTACGATCGCGTGCGCGGCACCGAGGTCGCCCTCAAGACGTTCCGCCGGCCCGGAGCCCGCTCGCTGCTGCGGCTGAAGCAGGAGTTCAGAGCGCTGGCCGACGTCGCGCACCCGCGCCTGCTCACGCTCTACGACCTCTTCGTCGAGGGGGAAGAGTGCTTCTTCAGCATGGAGCTGGTCGACGGCGTCGACCTCGTCTCGTTCGTGCGCGGCGAGTCGGGTGCGTCCTCGGCGTCGAGCACTCAGACGTTCGCGAGCGGGGTCATCGAGAGCCGCAGCCGAGAGCGTCCGCGTCCGAGCGCGACCTTCGACGAAGCGCGCCTGCGCGCGGTGCTCGCCGAGCTCATCGAGGGCGTGCGCGCTCTCCACGCGAGCGGCAAGGTGCATCGCGATCTCAAGCCCTCCAACGTGCTCGTGCGGCGGGATGGACGGGTGGTCATCCTCGACTACGGCCTCGTCATCTCCCTGGCGCCGGAGGAGCGCGGGTTCGAGGGGACCGCGGCCTACGCGGCGCCGGAGCAGGCCACGGGTGACGTCGGACCGGCGGCCGATTGGTATGCGATCGGCGTCATCCTCTTCGAGGCCATCACCGGTGTGCTTCCGTTCGAGGGGTCGCCGCTGCAGATCCTCGTCGACAAGCGCCAGCGCGAGGCGCCGCGGATCGACGAGCTGGTCACGGGCGCACCTCCCGACCTCGTCGAGCTGTGCGCGCGCCTGCTCCGTCGAGAGCCCGGCGAGCGAGGGCTCTCGGCGGCCTCGGCCGACGCCGGCGCGGTGATCGGTCGCGACCGCGAGATCGCGCGCCTCGAGGCTCTGCTCGCTCGCTGCGAGCACGAGGGACGTGTCGTCGTCGTCGAGGGCCCGTCGGGCATCGGGAAGACGACGCTCGTTCGTGCGTTCCTCGACCGCGCGCGGGCGCGCGGCGCGGTCGTGCTCGAGACCCGGTGCAACCCGCGGGAGGTCATTCCCTACAACGCGTTCGACGGCGCGATCGACGACCTCGCGCGGGTGCTCGCCGCGCGCGGCATCGTCGTCGAGGCCCCCGCGCTCCGGCGCATTTTCCCCGTGCTCGGCGAGCCGGGCGCGGTGGACGACCTCGACGCCGACGCGGTTCGCCGCCACGCGTTCGCCGCGCTCCGCGCCGTCCTCGAGCGCTTGGGGCCGCCGCTGGTCTTCTTCCTCGACGATTTTCACTGGGCCGATCGCGACAGCCAGGCGCTGCTCGCGGCGATCGTCGGGGTCCCGGCGTTGTTCATCCTCAGCCAGCGCGAGATCGCGCGCACGCTGCCCTGGTCGAGCGAGACGCTCGCCGTGCCGCCGCTCGACGCCGAGGCCTCCCGCGCGTTGCTCTCCGATGTGAGCGCGCTCGAGCGCGACGACCTCGTCCGCATCGCCGGAGGCCATCCGCTGTTTCTTCGCGAGCTCGCGCGCCGGCCGGGGGCGTCCGATCTCGACGAGATGCTCCGCGCGCGCGTCGCGGCGCTCTCCCCGGAGCTCCGCCGCCTGGTCGAGCTCGTTTCGATCGCGGTTTCGCCGCTCCCCTCCCACATCCTTTCGATCGCCGCGCGCAGCGACAGCGCCCAAACCGAGCGCGCGATCGAGTCGCTGCGGGTCGACCGGCTCCTGCGGGTCTCCGATCGCGGCGTCGAGCCGTTTCACGATCGCGTGCGCGAGGCGATCGCGGCGACGCTCGGCGACGCGCGCGAGCTGCACGCCGACCTGGTGCGCGCGCTCCGCGACCGCGACGACCCTCATGCGCTCGCCCATCACCTCGCCGGCTCCGGCGATCGCGAGGCGGCGATCGACGCGGCGTTGCTCGCTGCGCGTCGCGCCGAGGACGCGCTCGCGTTCGATCGTGCCGCGGTGTCGCTCCGCGACGCGCTGGCCCTCGGCGCCGCCGACGACTCCCTGCGCTTCCGGCTCGCCGACGCGCTCGTCAGCGCGCATCGCGGGGTCGAGGCAGCGGACGTATACCTGCAAATCAACGGTGAGGGTCGCTCGCGTGCGCACGCTCGCGCCGCTGAGCTCCTCCTCGCGGGGGGTGAGATGGAGCGCGGTCGCGCGATCCTCGGGGCGATGCTCGAAGAGGCGGGGGAGGCCCTTCCGCGCACCCAGATCGACGCGTTCGCGGCGCTCGTCGTCGAGCGCGCGCGGCTGGCCCTTCGCGGCTCGACCCCCACGCGGCGCGCGACGATCGATCCCGAGGCGGCCGCGCGCGCCGATTTGTTCCGCGGCGTCGCCCAGGGGCTGGGCATGGCCGACAACCTGCGCGCAGCCGTGTTCAACGCGCGCTCGCTGCGCGCCGCGCTCGAGCTCGGAGATCCCGCGCGCGCCGGCGTGGCGCTCGCCGTCGAGTCGATCTTCCGTGGCTCGGTCGATGCGCGGAGGCCCCGCGAGCTGCTCCCGCTCGCGCGCGCGCTCGCCGAGGAGAGCGGCGACAACACGGCGCTCGCCTGGACCACCGGCGCCGAAGCGGTGCTCGACGCGCTCGCGCTGGAGAACCCCGACGTGCTCTCGCCGCTCGCGCGCGCCGAGGCGTTCTTCCAGGAGCGCACCCGGGGAAATCAGTGGGCGCTCGACAGCCTGAAGCTCGTGCGCGCGCTGACCCTGCTCCTCGTCGGCGATCTCCAGACGCTGCGCGAGACCCTCCCCGAGGACATCGCCGACGCGCGGCGCCGCAACGACCGCTATCTCGAGACGACGATGACGCGCGGCTCGGTGATGATCTGGTTGTGCGACGGAGAGCTCGCGCACGCCCAGCGCGCGCTCGGCGAGACGCTGTGGACGTCGTGGCAGGACGGCTTCCACATCCAGCACTGGCTCGAGCTCGAGGGCTACGCCGAGATCGACCTCTACGAGGGGCGCGGGCACGCCACGCTCGACCGGCACTCGGCGCAGTTCCGAGCGCTCCGGCGCTCGCTCGTCGGTCGGCTCCAGCGCCCGCGGATTCTCGCCCGCACCACGCGGGGCAAGCTCCTCCTCGCCCGCGCCGCGCACGGAACGAGTCGGACGAGCTCGCTCCTCGAGTGCGCGTGGCTCGCGTCGCGGCTCGACGCCGAGGGGCTCGGCTACGCGCGCGCGCGGGCCGCGCTGCTCCGCGCCGGCATCGCTGCGCTGCGAGGCGAGCACGCCGCTCTGCGGTCGGCGCTCGGCGACGCGGTCACCATCGCCGATCGATACGGGCTCGCGCTCACGGCTGCGGTCGCTCGGATGCGCCTCGGTGACGACGCCGGCCGCGCGTGGATGGCGCGCGCGCGTGTGCGCGAGCCGGAGCGGATCTGCGACGTCGAGGCGCCGTTCACCCTTCGATGATGCGCACCGCCGGGTCGAGCGAGTAGCCGTCGGCGGTGCGGTCGAGCGCGTCGCGAAGCCCCATCTTTCGCAGGGACGTGATCGACACGTAGACGCGGCTCGCGCCCGAGCGCGGCAGGATCTTCTCGCCCGGCCAGCCGGCCGCGACGAGCTCGGCCACCGAGATCGGACGACCGGGCGCGTGCTCGTGCGCGTGCGCGAGAACGCGGAGCAGGCCGGCGAGCACCTTGCGCGAGTCGAGCGACACGCGCCCGGCGCCCGGCGCGTCGAAGAAGGCGCCCGAGCGCGCGACCGCGTAGCCCTTGGCCAGCGGCGCCGGGCGCTCGGTGGGCTGCTGCAGCATGGCCGCGATGCGCTCGCTCATGCGGAGCTCGGTGCTCGTGGCCTCGGCCGCCGCGCGCGCGAGCACCGCCTGCAGCTCGTGCACGTTACCCGGGAAGGAGTGGGTGAGCAGCGCGCGGGCGAGGTCGTGATGGAGCGAGGGCTTGCCCTCCATCTCACCGAGCAGGCGCGCCGCGATCGCGGTGATGTCCTCGCGACGGTCGCGGAGCGGGGGGATTTCGATCGACGACCCGGACACGCGGGCGGCGAGGTCGTCGCGGAGCTTGCCCTCTGCGACGAGCGCGCGCGGCGCGGTGCGCGAGGACAACACGACGCGCACCTGGAGAGGACGCGCCGTCGCGGCGCCGACGCGCCGGACCTCGGAGCGCTCGAGAAACGCGAGGACGGCGGCCTGCAGCGCGGGGCTCGCGTCGTCGATGCCGTCCAGGAAGAGGGTGCCCGCGTCCGCGGACTCGAGCAGGCCGGGCTGCTCTCCGTCGCCGAAGAGCTGTGCGTGCAGGCGGTCGTCCGCGAAGGCTGCGCAGTGCGCCGCGACCAGCGGACCGCGGCGGTTGCTCTGGAGGTGGAGCTCCTCGGCGAGCAGGCCCTTTCCGACGCCCGTCTCGCCGTAGATCAGCACCGGATCGGGCTTCGGGGCGACGCGGGCGACGTCCGCGAGCACGGCGCCCATCGCGCGGGATACGCCCGCGATCCGCGGGTTGTCGGGCACGTCATAGAACGGCGGCCGGCGATCGCAGAGCAGGAGCACGCCGCCGACGCCGACGAGCGCCCCCTCGGCGAGCTCGGCGCGCGTCACACGCGCGCCGTTGACGTAGGTGCCATTGCGGCTCTCGCGGTCCTCGATCGTCGGGACGTCGTGCACGAGCCGCACGAGCGCGTGGGCGCGTGACAGCCGCTTGTCGTCGACGGCGTCGAGCGTCGCGAGGTCGCGCCCGAGCGTGACCGGCACGTCCTCCTCGAGCACCAGCCGGCGACCGAGCCGCTCGGCCTGCGGATGGTGGACGACCGTGAGCGTCCACACGGGGAGCGGCTCCGCAGAGTGGCGCATGGTTTGCTGCGTCGACTCCATCGGCGCTCATCTTAGATCTAAAACGGCGCGCCCGATCGCGGCAATTTCCTGGCTTTTCGATCGGTTTTCGGCGAACGCACTGGAACGTTCCCCTAGGCTCTCCGTCCCTTGGGACACGTCAACAGGGAGCGAAAGATGTCGAAGCGAATCGGTCAGGGGCTGTTGGTCGCGATGCTTGCAGTGTGTCCGGTGGTGTGGGCCGGCGATCCGCCGAAGGCGGAGTGGGCGGCTGGGATCACCGGCATCGAGGCCAAGGCGAACGGCGTCGTGGAGGTGAAGGGCAATCTGTCTGCGGGCAAGCCGGTCGAGCTCGCCTGGGCCGCCAACAGCTCGGTCGCGTGCTTCCCGGCCACGGAGTTCGACAACTTCCGCGGCAACCATGTGTTCTACGGGTTCCAGCTTCCGAAGCAGTCGGTCGTCACCATCACCGCGATCCCCGACGACCCCAAGACCGACGTGAACGTCTACGCGTATTCAATCAGCTCCACGGACTTCAAGCGGCTGCCGCCCAACGTCGCGTCGGTCACCTCGTGCGAGGCGGGCTACGATCAGAAGAAGGACAGCAACCCCGGCGTCACCGAGAAGGTCACGCTCAACGCCACGACCAACCCGTACAACGTCATCATCGGCGTGGCGGGCCCCAAGGGCGTCACGTCGGGCGGCTACACCCTGAAGGTCGATCTCAAGACCGCGGGCGGCGCCATCACCAGCGCGGTGCTCGTCCCGATCGCGCTCACCGGCGGCGCCGCGTCGGGCAAGCTCGAGGACGGCGGCAAGATCGATCTCGGCTTCGCCGCCAAGAGCTCGGTCGCCTGCTGGCCCGCGACCGAGAACGTCAACTTCAACGGCAACCACGTCGTCTACCGCACGTCGATCCCGCCGTACTCGGACATGGTGATCACCGCGACGCCGAAGGACGCGAAGACCGACCTCAGCGTCTACGCGTACATGGTCGGCGCGAACGACACCAAGACCATCCCGCCCAACGTCAACTCCGCGGTCACCTGCGAGGCGGGCTACGACCAGAAGACCGACAACAACCCCGGCAAGCCGGAGTCGGTGAAGCTCAACGCCCTCAAGAACCCGTACACGGTCTACATCGGCGTCGCCGGCGCGAACGGCACGACTGCCGGAGCGTTCGATCTCAAGGTGGACGTGAAGGCGAAGAAGTAGAGCTCTCCTCGCGTCGACCTTTACCCGGTTTCGCCGGAGCTTTGACATTTCGCGCCCGTGGGGCAGAACGAGCGGATGCTTCGGTCGTCGCGAGCACGTTGGCTCGCGTGGTCTCTGCCCCTCGCGGTCGCGTGCAGTCAGCCCGCGCCGCCCGCGCCGCCGGCCCCGGTGTACCCGGCGCCGGTGGTCGACCTTCGCGCCGACAACAACCGCAACGGCACGATCGATCTCGACGATCCGAGCGAGGACCGCGACGAGGACACCTGGAACCTCAACCATGGCGCGATCTTCCTCGCCAACATCGATGACGATCTCGTGGCGTGCGCGTCGAGGGACGCGGCGGGCAAGCTGCTCCCCGACGTCGAGCTACCGAAGTGCAACGACGCCGCCAACGAGGTGATCGACGGCGACGACGATCTCCTCGATCTCGCGCGTCTCCGGACGGTGCCGTGGGCGGAGGTGCCGGCGGAGGCGACCGGCTCGATCGTCGTCAGCAAGCCGGGCTTCGTGCGGGTGTTCAAGAAGACCTCTGCGGGCTTCGTGGCCATCGACTCCGGGGCCGAGCTCACCGCGGCCGAGATCGCCGAGGGCGTGGAGCTCGCCGTGGAGGGCAAGGACGTCGTCCGCGATCTCGCGGTGTGGAACGGCCTCGTCGACCTCACCTTCCGGGTGTCGTTCGCCGGCGTGCCCGGCGGTCGGCCGGCGTTCACCGCCGAGGACAAAGTGCGGATGCGCGTCGCGCCGGTGCTGTTGCAGCACCACCTGCTGGCGGCCGAGTCGGTGCTCGCGACCAACATCCCGGGGACGAGCGCGACGCGCTTCCGCGACGACATCGACCAGGCGATGGTCAAAGCGAAGATGGCGGCGCCGCTCACCGCCATGAACGTGCCCGACTACGATCCGTGGACGCAGGACTTCTTCGAGACCGGCTACATGTCGATGCCGTCTCCCGCCGGCCAACACGTCATCCGCGTCGCGATTCGCTCGTCGAACATCAGCCGCCGCGCCGCGACGAGCCCGCTCCGCGCAGCCGGTCGAGTGGTCTTCACCACGCTCCGCGGCAAGGACGTGGCCGGCCTGCAAGAGTTCGATCCGCGGGCGCCGCGAGACATGGACTCGCTGAACTCGTTCGGCAACACCGAGACGATCCCGCCGTTCGCGCACGGCGGTAAGAGTTGGCCGCTCGGCCGGATCCTCCGCGGCTCGACGCCGTCGTTCTACCCGGACAAGAAGCTCGCCGCGTTGTTCGAGGCGCAGGGCGTGCAACAACCGGTGCTCATCGATACGTCGTGGCTGCTCGTCGGACACGTCGACGAGACCGTGAGCTTCGTCGCGGCGGAGGCGCCGGGGGCGCGCTCGTTCCTCCTCCTCGCCAACGATCCACGGCGCGCCAAGAAGCTCCTCGAGGATGCGCGCGCGGCCGGTCACGGCGACACCAAGGTCTTCGTCGGGAAGTCGTGGATCGACCACGAGTCGGGCGACGAGATCCCCGCCGAGAAGACGATCGCCGCGTTGCTCGACGATCCCGATCTGATGGCCGCGTCGGCCGCCGCGGCCGCCGCGGTCGACGCGCAGATCGAGGTCCTCGCGCGAGAGACCGGCGTGACGACCGAGGAGACGATCCCGATCCCGTTCCTCCACTGGGCTGTCTTCGGCGGTTCGGTCGCGTACCAGCCGGGCATCGTCAACGCGCTCGTGCTCGACGGCACCCACCTCGCCGCGCCCGATCCGCACGGCCCCGCGATCGACGGCGGCGACCCGTTCAAGAAGGACGTCGAAGCATCGCTCGGAGCGCACGGGATCAGCGTGTCGTGGGTCGAGGACTGGGACGCGTATCACCGGAACCTCGGCGAGGTTCACTGCGGCTCGAACGTGTTTCGTGCGATCCCCACGGCGAAGTGGTGGGAGAAATGAGGGCCGCGGTCGCGCTCTCCGGGCTGTTGCTGGTGTCGTCGCTCGGCGCAGATTCGGAAGAGCA
>JALHOE010000271.1 GCA_022843175.1 Deltaproteobacteria bacterium | reverse complement strand
ACCGGGCGGTCCACCGACGACGGGCCGCGGGATCATCGAGGGGCGCGCGGGCGCGACCGGGGGCGGCGCCGGAATGGTGGCCGGTCTTCCCGCGGCGGGCGGCGGCCTTGGCTGCGCGCGCGGCGGCGGCGGGTGATCGACGGTCGGCATGTCCTCGTCGTCGGACCCGCTCTGCGCGGTCGCGCAGCGCGGACACACGATGGGACCGCGCGAGACGTCGGGACGCGGGACCTGCGCGCCGCATTGGCTGCAGAGGATGGCCACGTCGAAGACTCTATCAGCTAACTCCCTGCTCGCGCACAAGGACCATGACCTCTTCATCCTCGAGGATGCGGTCGCAGCTCTTCGCGTGCGCGAGGATCCCGTCGACCAGCGCCTTGCTGGGCTCGATTCCGCGCTTCTTGAGCCAGTAGGTGACGTTGGAGACCCCGCTCATGAACCCGATGCAGATCTCCTGGTGTCGGCCGAAGAGCCCGGCGGGCACGCCGCTGTAGATGCGGTCGGCCAGCCAGGCGTCGCCCTTCTGCTCGGCCTTGATGATCGCGGCCGCGTGCACGCCGGTGGAGGTGCGGAACGCGTCCCGGCCGACGAGCGGGTAATTGATCGGGATTTGCCAGTGGGTCGCGCGCGCGGCCGTCTCGCAGTACTGCACGAGCTTGGTCGTGTCCTGCCCCTCGAGCTCGCCGAGCAGCTTGAGGTTGAGGAGGATGAGCTCCATCTGGGCGTTGCCGACCCGCTCGCCGATGCCAAGCGCGGTGCCGTGCACGCGGTCGGCGCCGAACTCGAGGGCCCAAATGGCGTTCTCGAGCGCGAGGCCGCGGTCGTTGTGCCCGTGCCAGTCGATGCCGATGCCGCCGGCTCCGGCCTTGAGGCCCATCGAGACGATGACCGACTTGGTGAACTCGATGAGGTTGCGCACGCCGTCGGGCGTGGCGTGGCCGACGGTGTCGCTCAGGCACAGGCGGGTGGCGCCGTGATCGATGGCGCTCTTGAACAGCGTCGCCAGCACCTCGGGCCGCGAACGCGTGGTGTCCTCGGTGACGTAGCAGGTGGGGAGCCCCGCCTTCACCGCGACGTCGATCGCCTCGGCGCTCTTCTTGGCGATCGCCTGCAGATCCCACGCTTCGGCGAGCTGGCGGATCGGCGAGCTGCCGATGAAGGTGTAGACCTCGAGCGGCATGCCGACCTTCTGCGCGATGTCGATCATCGGCGTGATGTCGGTGACCACGGTGCGGCCGGCGACCGCGGGGCGGATCTTGAGCTTGCTCCGCCCGATCTCCTCGCAGATGGCGAGCACGTCGTCGTAGTTGCGTTTGCTCGAACCGGGCAGCCCGATGTCTGCGACGTGGATGCCGATCTGGTCCATCAGGTGGATCAGCTCGAGCTTGTCGGACTGCTTGGGGTCGGTGACGGAGGGGTTCTGGATCCCGTCGCGCAACGTCTCGTCGAAGAACGTGACGCCCGGCTGGATCAGCCGGCCGCGGCGATTCACGCCGTTCCAGTCGTACACGAGCGCTTCGTCCGACGGCCGATCGACCATGGCCTCCAGTATACGGCGCCCCACAAAAACACAACGAGCGCGGCCTCGGCCGCGCTCGTCGCTCTGCGTCAGAGCTGGCGAATATCAGCCGCTGATGCAGTAGGTGAAGACCTCGGAGCCGTTGCGCGGCTCGGCAGTCCCCGCGAACTGGATCGTGCCCGGCGCGCCGCGCTTGCGGCACGACTCGCCCACGACGTCCTCTTTCTGGGAGTAGCACCAGCCGTCGCCGGTCGAGAAGTTCTTGGTCTCGATGCAGCTCTTGAGGGTCGCGTCGGCGAACTGCTGGAGCTCGCAGACGAGGTGCTTCTTCGGCGTCGGCAGGTCGTCGCCGAGGGCGTAGACGTTGCCGTTCTCGACGATCGCCTGCGTCTGCTTGGGAGCGGCGGTGCCGTCCGCGCCGACGACGGTGATCGGGAGGTTGAGCTGCGCCGCGGCGGCCTCGGGCGAGAGCGGCGGGTAGTCGGTGCCCGCGCGGCGGCAGGGCTCGGCGCCCGGCGTGCACAGACCCTTACCGATCGCTTCGCACTTGGTGCCGTCGGGGATGGTGCCCTCCTTCATCGCCTCGACGATGAGGCACGACACGCTGCCGTTGGCGTCGGGCGTGAGGCTCGTGCGGAGGCACTGCGAGTTGAGCGCCGCCTTGAGCTTGTCGGTGATGCCCTGGATGGCCGGGCGGTAGGTGTCGTTGCAGATCGACGCGACGAAGCCGGAGATCCCGAGGTCCTTCGCGATGCGGAGGTGACGGAGACCGGGGTAGCCCTTGAAGTAGGGCTGCGTGGCGCCGGCGCCGCACAGCGGGTTCTTCTTGTCGCTGTCGGGCGCGTCGCAGTCGTTGCCCTTGCTCGTGTCGGAGCGGGGCGCGATGCAGGCGTACTGCAGGTCGTCGCCGTCGGTGACGTCGCGGTCGCCGCCGTTCATCGGGTCGACCGAGCGGTCACCGGCGAACTTCGGCACGCCGTCGCGTGGCTTGATCGACTCGATCATGTGCGGGTCGCGCTTGCCGATCGGGCCGACGATCTTGTCCCAGTCCTCGCCGGAGAGCTCCTTCGGCTTGCCGTCGGGGTTGGTGACGAGCGCCTTGGGCACGCCGACGATGGTGGCGACGACGATGAGGTCCTGGCTGCGGAAGCCGCCCTGGAAGATCGGGTTGGCCGCGAGCTTGTTGTCGGAGCCGAAGACCTGGCCCTTGGTGAACGCGTCGACGTAGCGCTGGCGTCCCCAGAGGAAGTTGTAGCCGAAGCGCTGCGTCTGGTTCCAACCGCGCTCGTTGCGGCCGTCGACGTCGTTGTTGAGCGGGTCGGTCGCCCACTTGACCTTGCAGTTCGGGTCGGACGCGTCCTCGAAGCAGCTGAAGCACTTGTACTCGTCGTGGAGCTTCTTGAACTCCGCGGCGGTCTCCGGCTCGAAGTCGTCGGGCACGTTGGCGCAGGCGGCCCAGCCGCGCTGCATCTGGCCCTTGCCGTAGCCCCACGGCAGCCAGTTGAGGCCGGCCGGCTTGAGCGAGAAGTCGTTCTCGTCGGAGAGGACGACGACCGCGAGCAGCGAGTCCTGGCGGAGGAAGGCCTTGCGCTGGGTGAGGACCTCGTTGTCGACGCCCTCGACGACGATCTTGTTGTTGCCGCAGGCGTCGCCCGAGATGCCGAAGGTGCACTTGACCTCGGCCTTCGCGTAGGGGGCCGGGTCGACGAGGAAGTGATACATCGCCTCCCACGTCTCTTCGTAGCCGCAGCCGTTCTCCTTCGCGCTCTGCACGACGCACGAGGTCGCCGTCTGGAGCTGGTCGGCGCCGGCGGCGCCCTTGAACTGGGCGGGCGGCGTGGCGTCGGCCTTGAACGTCCACGAGAGCGCCGTGGACGCGACCGGCGTCGGGCACGGGGACGCGGTGGGCTCGCCGTAGGGCGCGACCGCGTTGACCTTGAAGCCGCTGCCGCCACCCTCGCCGGAGCGCGGGAGGAGGTGGGCGCGGTCGTTGTTCGCGCGGTTCGTGATCTCGACCGCGCAGGCGCTGGTGCCGTGCGAGCCGAGCGACGACGTGATGACGCCGACGTGCATGTCGAGCACGTTGGAGGGCTTCTTGGTGACCGGATCGGGCGTCGGGTCGGTCAATGCAGCGACGAGCTCCGGCATGCGGCGTCCGAGCTCGGACTGCTTGTCGGCCATCGAGATCGAGTTGTCGACGACGATGAGGAGGTCGACCTTGTCGACGCGGGTCACGCGGATCTTGTTGATCGAGATGCCGCCCTTACCGGGAACGATCGGAACCACGGGCCGATCGAGGCACCCCTGTGCGCCGAAGAGGGCAGCCGAGGCGCCGAGCGCCAACGCTGCGCCGGTAAGGCGCTTGCCCCATGACTGACGGGTGCGATCCATGTGAAATCTCTCCTCCGAGGGAATGGTTCTCGATCCGAACTGCGAGCGCCGTGCAGCTTAACACGCGAGCGCAGAGCTTTGCCACGTCGGCGAGGGGTGGGTGTAGCGAGCCGCGTGCCGAAGCAAGCTCGCACGATTTCGCGGAGATTTGCCGATCGAGGCCGCCAACTTCGGTGGCACTCGGTCATGGTCGTTGCCGGCGCGGGCCCCTCGCACCGAGGGCGCTCGGCACCCACACGGCGAGCGCGGGCTCCATGTCGGTTGCTACGCTGCGGCGCATGCGCCTCGCGATCCTCTTCCTTGTCTCGACGGCGGCGTGCAGCAGCGCCAACGGCGACAGCGAGAACCTCACCAACGACGGCGGCTTCAACGTCGACGTGGGCGGAGACGGCAACGGAAACCCCGGGCTCGACGGCAACCCGACGCCGGGCGACGGCGCGGGCGGTGACGCGAACAACCGCTGCGGCACGACGCTCACCGGCGTGCTTCGCGACTTCAAAGAGGACCACCCGGACTTCGAGGACTTCCTCGGCGACGACCCCGGCATCGTGAAAGAGGACCTCGGCGGCGACGGCAAGCCGGTCTACGCGGGGAGCGCGGGCAACCCCACGACCACGAACAAGGCCAACTTCGATCAGTGGTTCCGCACCGTCGACGGCGTGAACAAGGCGGTCACCTTCCCGATCAGCCTGAGCAAGGCCGGCGCCGTGTTCACGTTCGAGAACAACGCGTTCTTCCCGCTCGACGGCCAGGGCTTCGGCAACGAGGGGCACCCGCACAACTACCACTTCACCTACGAGCTCCACACCACGTTCCATTACACCGGCGGCGAGACCTTCAAGTTCACCGGCGACGACGATCTCTTCGTCTTCGTGAACAAGAAGCTCGCGATCGATCTCGGGGGCGTGCACGGCTCGATGACCGGCGAGGTCAACCTCGACGCCGCGGCCGGAAAGCTCGGCTTGAGCAAGGGAAGCATCTACCAGCTCGACTTCTTCTTCGCCGAGCGGCACACCGTCGACTCGCACTTCCGCATCGACACCACGCTCGATTTCGTGGACTGCGGCTCCGGAATCAAGTGAAGAGGGCTCGATTGAGCCTGCTATAGATCGGTGCGAGATGCGCATCGGCGAGCTCCTCGTCCAGCAGGGCCTGATCACGGCCGCGCAGCTCGATGCAGGGCTCCGCACGCAAGAGCAATACGGCGGGCGCCTGGCGAGCGTGCTCGTCGATCTCAAGTATCTCGACGCAGACCTCGCCACGCGCGCGCTCGCCAAGCTGCGCAAGGTCCCGGCGGCGCTGCAGAAGCATTTCGACGCCGCCGAGCCGTCGGCGATCGCGCGCATTCCGCGCAAGGTCGCCGAGAAGTACTGCGCGGTGCCGCTCGGGTGGGCGGGCGAAGCGGGCAGCGCGCTGATCGTCGCGATGATCGAGCCGACCGATCTCCTCGCCGTGGAGGAGATGCGCTTCCTCGCGGGCGCCAAGCTGGTCCCGGCGATCGCGCTCGAGCTTCGCATCCGTCAGGCGCTCCACAGCTGGTACGGCGTGCCGATCAGCATGACGAAGCGCGCGTTCGTCGCCGTGACCGGCGACTCCAACGAGCTCGAGACGGTGGCGACGCAGCACGCGGTGCCGTCGTCGCAGCCTCCGGCGCCGCAGCAGGCGTACCGTTCGGTCGCCCCCGGCAAGGTCGAGCTCACCCTCGACATGCCGAACGCGCCGCCGCCCGAGTCGGCGCCGCAGTCGCTGCCTCCATTCGTCGCGCGCAGCCTCACCCCGCAGCGGATCGCGGTCGAACGTCGCGCGAGCGCGCCGCCGCTGCCGCGGGAGGATCCCAACGAGCAGCCGCACGCCCCGCCCGCGCGCCCGCTCTCGTCCTCGCGCATCCTCCTCGCCGACGAGGCCATCGCGCGCATCGGCAGCGCGCACGGGCTCGAGGAGCGGATCGAGATCCTCGTCGGCTACCTTCGCGGCGCGTTCGAGGCCGGGGTCATCTTCGCCGTCCGCAACGACATTGCGTTCTCATGGAAAGCGTTCGGCCCGGGCGTGAGTATGTCCAACCCGCCAAAGATCGCCGTTCCCCTCACCCAGCCCTCGCTCCTCATCCTGCCCTACGAGGCGCGCACCACGTTCTTCGGCACCCCCTCTGCCGAGGGCTCCGAGCTCAACATCCGCATCTGGAAGGCGCTCGGAACGCAGGTTCCGCGCGAGGCGCTCGCGCTCCCGATCGTGCTCGACGAGAAGGTCGCGGCGATCGTCTACGCGCACCCCCGCAAGGGCGAGCGGATCGCGCCGCCGGTCCTCGTCGAGGTCGCAAACGTATGCGCCGTCATGGCGCGTCGCTGATGTAGGTAGCCGCTCGCGCGGGGAGCGCAGACGCGTGTGTCGTGTAAGCTCTCCGCGCATGAAACTCCGTGTCGGGGCGCTGCTCGCGGCCCTCTCGCTCGTCACGCTCACGGGGTGCGCAGTGGCGGCCGACGACTTCGACAACGTGGCGCCGAGCCGCAAGCCCGACGGCGGCGGCGGCTCCGACACGAGCGAAGCAGAAGAGGACACGGGCACCGCCACCGAGACCGACACGGGCACGCCGCCGACCGGCAGCGACACCGGCACGGCGACCGAGGACTCCGGCTCGCCGTCGACCGACACCGGAAGCGCGCCCGCGGACACCGGCGCGCCACCGGCGGACGCGGGCCCCGGCGCGTGCAGCAAGCTGACCGCGGCCGACTGCATGTCTGCGAGCTCGATCGGCAGCGTCAGCGGCGACACCGGCTCCGGCATCAAGACCGCGACCGGCACCGACAGCAAGTTCCTCCGCGTGACCGTCAGCGAGGACGACTCGGCGCTGCTCTCCAGCAAGGATCCGAAGGCGCGGATCACGCTCAAGTCGACGGGCGGAAACTTCGATCTCTACGTCTACCAGGGCCCCAGCAAGGGCGATGGCGGCGGCGTCGAGTGCACGACGTTCAAGGTGTCGGCGACCGAGCCCGCGTCCGATGACGTCGTGTCGATCTCGTGGAACGACAATCGGCCGATCGGCGGTCACGACGACACGCGCGTGCTGACGATCGAGGTGCGCGCGACGATGCCGAGCTGCGCAGGCGCCAGCTGGAGCCTCACCGTCGAGGGCAACAAGTAGCCGCCGTGGTCTCGCTGGTCCCCTGGGTCGAGCGCCTCGGACGCGCCGCGCTGCTGCGCGCGGGTCACCGTGCGCGACACCTCGAGTCGCCCGCCGGCCCGATGCACCTCTACGACGCGCGCGGCCGCGGCGCGCTGCCCACGACCGTGATGCTGCACGGCATCGGCTCGACCGCGACGTCGTTCTCGCCGCTGCTCCGCCACCTCCGCAACCGCACCCGCCGCGTCGTCGCGCTCGAATACCCGGGCCACGGGTTCTCCGGCGCGCCATCGCAGCGGCTCACGCCCGACGTGTTGTTCGAGTCGGTCACCCACGTCCTCGACGAGGTGCTCGAGGAGCCGGCGGTGCTCTTCGGCAACTCGCTCGGCGGCGCGGTCGCGCTCCATTACGCGATCGCGCGGCCGGCGCGCGTGCGCGCGCTGATCCTCGTGTCGCCGGCCGGCGCCCGCCTCACCGACGACGAGATGCGACAGCTCGTCGAGTCGTTCTCGATGAGCTCCCGCGCCGACGCGCTCCGGTTTCTCGCGCGCATCTATCACCGCGTCCCGCGCTGGTGGCCGCTGCTCGCCCACGAGCTCCTCGAGGTGCTCGGCAAGCCGGTCGTGCGCGATCTGCTCGAGACCGCGACGGTCGATCACGCGCCGAGCGCCGAGCAGCTCCGCGCGCTGCCGATGCCGATCCTGTTTCTCTGGGGTCGCTCCGAGCGGTTGTTCCCCGAGACCGCCCTCGAATACTTCCGCGCGAACCTACCCGGGCACGCGCTCATCGAGCACCCCGAGGGGTGCGGGCACTCCCCCCACCTCGAGAAGCCGGGCCTGTTGATCGAGCGAATCGATCGGTTTCTTCGCGAGCTCCCGCGCACCTGACGCGACTCGCACACCGGCACGGCTCCTGCTAGTCATCGCCAAACCGATGTCCACCGCGCAGAAGAGCCCGCCTCCCTACCTGATCGTCCGCGGGAGCCTCCCCCCGCCGCCGCCCGAGACGTCGGTCGCGGTGGTTGGTCTCGGGCGCGTCGGCCTGCCCCTCGCGCTGGCGTTCGCGGCCAAGGGTCTGCGGGTGATCGGCGTCGAGCGCGACGCGCGAACCCGCGCCGCGATCGCCGAGCAGCGCATGCCGTTCCACGAGCCGGGCTGCGACGAGCTGCTGCGCACGCGTCCGCTCGAGGTGGTGGCAGACGTCTCCGAGCTCTCCGACGGGTCGCTGCCGGAGTACGTCGTCATCACGGTCGGCACACCGCTCCAGGCGCACATCGAGGTCGACCTCACGCAGCTCGCCGCGGTCACGCGCAGCCTGGGAAAGGTGCTGCGCAAGGGGCAGACGATCGTCCTCCGCAGCACCGTCGCCGCGCGCACCACCGAGTACGTCGGTCGCGTGCTCACGCGCGAGACGGGGCTCATGCCCGGCGAGGACTTTCACCTCGCGTTCTGCCCGGAGCGCATCGTCGAGGGCAAGGCGCTCGTCGAGCTCGAGACCTTGCCGCAGGTCGTCGGCGCGGACGACGAGGCGTCGCGCGCGCGCGCCTCGGCGCTGTTCTCGGTGTTCCCGGTCGACCAGCTCCACACCTCGCTCGTCGGTGGTGAGCTCATCAAGCTCTTCAACAACGTCACCCGTTACGTGTCCTTCGCGCTCGCCAACCAGTTCGCGCTCATCGCGGACCAGTTCGGCGAGAGCGTGCACCCGCTGATCGCCATGGCCAACCACGACTACCCGCGCGATCCGATCGCGCGGCCGGGGTTCGCCGCGGGCGCGTGCCTCCGCAAGGACTTCGGGATGGTGAGCGAGAACCACTCCACCACGGACATGCTCGTCGCTGCCTGGCGGGTGAACGAGTACATGCCGAACTTCGTCGCCCGCAAGCTCGCCGAGCACGCGGGCGGCCTGCACCAGAAGACGATCGCGGTGCTGGGCTACACCTTCAAGCGGGACACCGACGACCCGCGCGACGCCCTCACCCCCAAGCTCCTCCGTTACCTCGAGCGAGAGGTCCCGCGAGAGGTCCGGATCGTCGAGCCCAACCTCGGCGGTGAGATCCCGCTCGAGCACGGCGGTACAGCCCGCAACTGGGAGCTGACGGCGGCGCTCCGCGGCGCCGACGCCGTCGTCCTGGCCATGAATCACAGCCGTTTTGCCGACGTTCGCCGCTTCGTCGTCGGCCCGGACGCCATCGTCGCGCCGGGCGCCTGGGTCGCCGATCTGTGGAACGTCTGCAACACCGGGGAGTTGTTCTTCTGCGCCAGACCCCAGGTCGTGGGCGGGCCGTAGCGGCCGCGATCGGTCGGGTAGGCGTGTTGTCGCCTAGCCTCGCACCACCCTTCGGCTTTAGAACGTGTGCTCGAGCATGAGAGCACCGGTGTCCCTCGTGAAGCTTGTCGGCGTTGGTGCTTTGGCCCTCCCGCTCACGCTCGCCCTCTCGGCCCGACAGACCGAGCCGGTCGCGCACGCCGCGCCGCTCGAAGCCGTGGCCAAGGCGCCGAACGTCGCGGCGCGCCTCCCGTGGTCGCCGGGCGCGAGCCTCTATCTCACCCAGGACGCCAACGACGACTGCTGCAGCGACCACGTCGGCTCCAACAAATGGGCCTACGACTTCGCGTCCTACGACGGCAACGCGTTCGACGTGCTCGCGCCGCAGGCCGGCACCGTGGTGCACGTGAAGATGTCGTCGAAGCACGGGTGCGGCGACGCCTCGTGCGTGAACGACGCGAACTACGTCGTCATCGACCACGGCGACGGCACGCAGACCACGATGCTCCACCTCGCGTACGGCTCGCTCGATCCGGCCGTGAAGTGCGGCGCGTTCGTGCGTCGCGGGCAGCGCCTCGCGGTGAGCGGCTCCACCGGGTGGTCCACGGGGATTCACCTCCACGTCGAGCGCGATCAGGTGAAGAAGAACCTCAAGCAGGTCTGCGAGTGCGGCGCCGACGGCCTCGGGTGCACGTCGTCGAGCGCGCACTGGTCGCTCTTCTGGCCGTCGCTCAACCAGCCCAACGTGGCGACGCGGTTCGCGGAGTGGTCGAGCGCCGACTCGCCGAAGAACCGGCGGGGGATGATCGGTCCGTCGACCAACGTCGACGAGCACGAGGAGCTCGTCACCCTCACCGCCGACCGCTTCGCCTTCAGCGGCGACTGGGCCGACCACAAGACCTTCCGCACCGCGCGGGCGGACTCCAAGTCCACCGCGAAGATGTCGCTCAAGGGCATGGTCACCAAGCCCGGCGCCTACGAGGTGTGGGCGCTCGCGCCGCTCGGAACACAGCACGCGACGGCCGACACCACGATCGCGATCGGCAAGAGCACCGGCACCCTCGAGGGGGGCACGGCCGGCGGCGCGTACCTTCCGGTGAAGGGCCTCGAGCGCGTGATGCTCGACTCGAACGCCGACGACCTCACCGTGAGCAGCGCATCGGTCGACGGCAAGGACATCGTCGCGCCGGCGATCGTGCTCCGCCGCGCGGGACCGATGGTGAGCGACACGTCGATGCAGCTCGCGAAGAAGTGACAAAACAGGCGCGCGCGTGAGCGAGCGCCCTTCTTGCAGTCGGGCTCATTCACGCGCGCGTACGGGTTAGGCGCTCGCTGACGCGCGCGCCTGTTGGGGCGCGCGTACGGGTTGGGCGCTCGCTGACGCGCGCGCCTGTTGGGGCGCGCGCGCCGGTCAGATCACTTGTGCTTGGCGGGGGCCTTTGCGGGGTGGGCGCCGCCCTTGTTCTTCTTCTTCGCGATCGCCTTCTCGTGGCCGAGGATGATCTCGATCGAGTCGCCCTTCGCCTTCACGAGGTAGGGCGCCGTCGCCGTGTCCTTGAACGCGATGGTGAGCTCGGCGCCGCCGGGCTGGTTGACGACCTTGGCGCTGCCGATGCGGGGATCCTTGGCGGCGAGCGGGCCGGCCGCTTCGAGCGACTTGCGGTTGGGCACCGACACGACGAAGCCGTTGGGCATCTGCATGCCCTTGATCTCGGTGACCGGTCCGTCGAGGCGGAGGACCATCTTGGTCCCCTTCTTCACCGCGGTGGTGCCGAACGGGTTCGGGTTGCCCTTGGCGTCGAGACCGGTCGACTCGCCGACCAGCGCGGGCGCCGGCGTCGCGATCGCCGCGGCGGTGTCGGCGGGCATCGGCGCG
>JALHOE010000270.1 GCA_022843175.1 Deltaproteobacteria bacterium | reverse complement strand
GCTGAGCGCCCTGAGCTCGACGCTCGCGCAACCGATGGGCCCGAGCGGACAGACCGGCGTCGGCGGCATCGCCGGCATGGCGATGACGATGGTCTATCCGCAGCTCAAGCCGCTGCTCGAGGCGTCGATCCGTCGCGTCACGCTCGAGGTGGTGTGGAACGAGGGCCCCAACGCGCGCGCCGTGAAGGTCGTGCAGTTCGTCGTGCACCCGCAGAAGGGGCTCCCGCCGATGATGGACCCGTCGATGGGCGGCATGCCGGGCGCCGCCGGCACCACGGCACCGATCGGCGGCGCCGCGCCGGGCGGCGGCCTCACGCCCGTCGCCCCCATGCCCGGAGGGCTCACGAAATGACCAAGCGCACCCACGCCCGCGGCCTGACGCTGCTCGAGGTGATGATCGCCGTGGCAGTGCTTACGCTGGTGTCGGTGCTCGTCTACGGCGCGTTCAGCACGATCACGCGCGGCAAGCAGACCGCCGGGCTCCTCGCGGAGCGCTATCGCATCGGCCGGGTCGCGATGACCCGCATGTCGCGCGAGCTGTCGATGGCGTTCCTCTCGATGCACAACGCGATGCTCCCGCACCTCAACACGCGGGTGACCACCTTCAACGGCCGCAGCAACCGCGTCGACTTCACCGCGTTCGCGCACCGCCGCCTGCTCAAGGACGCGCACGAGAGCGACCAGTGCGAGCTCTCGTTCTTCACCACCACCAACCCGAAGAAGTCCGGCCAGCTCGACCTCGCGCGTCGCGAGCAGACGATCATCGACGACCAGCCCGGCAAGGGCGGCGTCTCGCAGGTGATGGTCGACGACATCGACACCTTCAACCTCAAGTTCCTCGACCCGATGAGCGGCATGTGGACCGAGACCTGGGACACGACGAGCGTCGCCGGCCAGCCCAACCGCCTCCCGTTGCAGGTCGAGATCTACCTCGTGCTCAAGGGAGGCCCGGCGGGCGATCCGATCCGGCTCCGCACGAGGACCGCGCTGTCGATGCTCCAACCCCTGGCTTTTGCCCTCAAATGAGCGCGCGCAAACGACGTCGAAAGAAGCAGGACCAGCGCGGCGTCGCGCTGCTGCTCGTGCTGTCGTCGATCGCGCTCATGACGATCACCGTCGTCGACTTCCAAGAGGAGCAGACCGCCGATCTCCACTCCGCGTTCGCCGAGCGCGACTCGCTCACCGCCGAGTACATGGCCAAGAGCGCCGAGAACCTCTCCCGCCTGTGGATCGCGAGCGAGCCGCTGATGCGCCAGTCGCTCGGCATCCTGCGCCTGCTGTTCGGCGGCCGCGCGGTGCCGCAGCTGCCGGTGTGGGAGTTCTCCGATCAGGTGCTCGGCGCGTTCAGCGGCGACAAAGAGGGTCGCGAGGGCTTCGGCACCATCGGCGGGTTCGACATGAACGGCGCCAAGAACATCGAGGGGCCCGAGGGCGCGTCGTTCAAGGTGGTCGTCGTCGACGAGGACTCGAAGATCAACCTCAACCTCGGCGCGCGCGGCCAGATCATCGCCGAGAACCGCTTCGGCGGCTCGTTCATCGGCCTCACCAGCTCCCCCGCCTACGACCCGCTCTTCCAGCGCAACGACCGCGACGGCAACACCAGCCCGCGCGAGGCGATCTGCGGCGCGCTGATGGACTGGGCCGACCCCGACGAGAACCTCTACACGTGCGAGCCGCACAAGTTCCAGGGCGGCGGCGCGGGCGGCGGCGCCGAGGACACGAGCACGATGCTCCTGCCCCGCCGCCCCTATCGGGTGAAGAACGCGCCGTACGACTCGCTCGAAGAGGCGCGTCTCGTCCGCGGCATGGGCGACGACATCTGGGCCACGTTCATCGACCCCGATCCGACCAACCCGAAGAAGCGCGTGATGACGGTGTGGGGCCAGGGCCCGATCAACGTGAACACCGCGCCGCCGCAGGCTGTGTTCGGGGTGGTGTGCGGGCTCGCCCCCACCGCCGAGCTGTGCATGGACGTCGCCAAACAGCAGCAGTTCCTCACGATGTTCGGCGTCCTCCGCAACTTCACCTCGGGCATGCCGCTCTTCGGCACCCCCGCGGAGTTCGTGACCACCGTTCAGGGCGGCGGCACCTACGGCAAGATGCTGTTCGGCACCCTCGGCATCCCGCCCTTCAAGTTCCAGTCGCCGGCCGAGGCCGCCAAGAACTTCACCACCGAGTCAAAGGTCTTCAGCATCTACGCCACCGGCGAGGTGAAGGGCTTCCGCCGCGTCACCAAGGTGCGCATTCACACCGTCGTCGACTTCCGCAACGCCCCGGCGATCCCCAACGCGATGATGCCGGGGGGCCAGATCCCCGGTCAGCCCGGGGGGATCACCGCGGGTCAGCCGCCCCCCGGGCAGACGCCCCCGCCCTCCATCGCGGGCGGCGCCGGCGGGATGGGCAGCGAGGCGATCGTCGGCGCGATCAATCCCAACCCCGGCGGCACCGTCGTCTACCACCGAATCGAGTAAAGGAAGGTCATGGCTCGCTACGTCGGCATCGACATCGGCGCGACCCAGGTAAAGGTCGCCGTGGTCCGCGGATCGCCCCGCAAGTGGACGATCGAGGATCTCCGCGCGATCGATCGCGTGCCCGCCGACGTCTCCTACGCCACGGGCGACGCGGCGCCCGTGCAGACGCTCGAGGAGATGATCGCCGAGGTCGCGCGCGAGCCCGCCGCCAACAACGACCCGCTCTCGGTCGGGTTCGACGGCACCAAGACCTACGTCCGCTCGCTCGAGGTCCCGGCCGCCGTTCGCCGTCGCCTCGGCGAGGTCCTGCCCTTCGAGCTCGAGGCACAGCTGCCGTTCGACATCGACGAGGCGGTCTTCGACTTCCGCCCCCGCCCGGGCATCGCGATCAACCTGCCGCAGCCCGTGCTCGTCGCCGCTGCGCGGATCGACGACGTGCGCGAGCGGATCGATCTGGTCAAGCGCGCGCTCGGTCGCGAGCCCGACCACGTCGCTCCGAGCGCCTTCGCCCTGGCCGATCTCGCAGCCGCCCTCCCCGGGTTCCGAGGCCCGCCCGGTCCGCCGCGCGCGATCCTCGACCTCGGGTACAACGAGTCCGAGCTGTTGATCCTCAGCGGCAGCGAGCCGGTGTTCGCGCGCACGCTGTCGCGCGGCGTCAACGGCATGCCGCAGACCGCCGGGGCTCTCGCCCGCGAGATCCGCCAGACGTTCGTCGCGTATCGCGCCGCGGGCGGCGAGCCGCCCACCACCGTTTACCTCGCGGGCGGCGGCGCGCTGGTGCCCGATCTCGCCCGGTGGTTGTCGGGCGAGCTGCAGATCACGATCGAGATCCTGTCGCTGATGGGCCTCGACGACGAGGCCAAGCGCCCCGACGCGCTGCGGTTCGCCCGCGCGCTCGGCATCGCGCTCTCCGCGGCGCCGCGCCGCAAGGGCCTCGACATGCGCCGCGGTCCGCTCACCTTCGAGCGCGGCTACGGCTTCCTCCGCGAGAAGGTGCCGATGCTGGCCGGCCTCGGCGCCGCCGTGCTCGTCACCTTCCTCTTCGCCACCTGGACCCGCGCGCGAAACCTCAGCGCCGACCGCAAGACGCTCGAACAGACGCTGGAGTCGATCTCGCGCGAGGTCCTCGGCGAGGCCACGAGCAGCCCCGAGCGGGTGCAGGAGATCCTCTCGGCCAAGGGCCCCGCCGGCGACGACGACCCCCTGCCGCGCGCCGACGCCATGGACGTGCTCGTGCAGGTCTCCGAGCTGATCCCGAGCAGCAAGTTCAAGCACGACATCGAGAAGCTCGAGCTGCAGCGCCAGGTGTCCGGCGGCGCGCGCGTGATCATCTCCGGCATCGCGCCGACCGGCGCCGACGTCTCGACCATCGAGAGCAACCTCAAGGCCTACCGCTGCTTCGTCAACCCAACGGTGACCAAGAAGACGAAGGCGATCGCCGACGATCGCCAGAAGTACACGCTCGAGACCGAGCTGCGCTGCCCCGAAGAGGGCGCTGGCGCCAAGAAGTCGTCCACCGCGACGACCGCGGGGAGCAAGTAGATGGCGAGCTTCGATCAAATGGCACCGCGCGAGCGGCGGATGGTGATCGGCCTCGGCGTCGTGTTCGCCGTCGTCATCATCTTCCTCGTGCCGGCGCGCGTCTCCGCCTATCTCAGCGAGCGCAGCCGCCACAACGACGATCTCCGTCAGGCGGTGCAGGACGTGAACAACGCCCGCGCCAAGATCGCGGCGCGCCGCGCGCTCCTCGGCGACGTCGCCGCCCGCTACGCGAACAAGGCGCCGCCCCTCGGCACCCTGGTCGACACCGCCGCCAAGAGCGCGGGGATCGACATCGCCGTCCAGACCGACGTGCCGCCCATCCCGCGCGGCAAGCTGTACAGCGAGCGCGCCACCAAGCTCACCATCCAAAAGACCGGCCTCAAGGCGCTCGCCAACTTCATGGAGCGCATCGAGCAGAGCGGGCACCCGGTCGCGATCACCCAGCTCGACATGACCAAGCGCATCGAGGCCGACAGCTACAGCGTCGCCATGACGATCACCGCGTGGGATCGCACCGAGGCGCCCACGCCCGCGACCACGCCCGCCGGAGCCCCGAAGTGAGCGCGCAGACCCCGCCGATCTCCCATCGGCCGCCGCCCGAGGGTCAGCAGCCCTACCGCGACGGTCAGGCTCCGCCCGAGGGCGGGCCGCCCCCCGACGCGGTCACCAACGAGCGGTGGGAGGCCCTGCGCGAGAAGCTCAAGGTCTACGGACCCTACGTCGGCTACTCGTCGTTCTTCTTCTTCGCGCTCCTGCTCTTCATCTACTGGTCGTTCCCGTACGACCGGGTTCGCGACAAGATCATCGCCGAGTTCGAGAAGAGCCAGCGCACGCCGCCCGGCGCTCCCAAGCAGGTCCTCTCGATCGGCAAGCTCGAGCCGTCGTGGTTCACCGGCGTGGTCCTCAAGGACGTCACCCTCACCACCATCCCCGCCGATCCGAACAAACCGTCGAGCGTGCTCCGCGCCGACGAGGTCCGCGCCCGGGTCGCCTTCGGCTCGCTGTTCTCCTCCGCCAAGGACCTCAGCTTCTCCGCCAAGGCGATCGGCGGAACGATCGAGGGCTCGATCACCCACAAGCTCTCGACCGCTCCCTCCACCCCGCTGCCCGGCAAGAAGGACACCGGTCCCAAGTACGATCGCACGATCAAGATGGACCTCAACGACGTCTCGCTCGCCGAGCTCGCCCCGCTCCGCGACGCGGTCGGCACCGCGGTCGGCGGCACGCTCAAGGGGTCGATCGATGTCACCTACGGCGAGACGCGGATCGACAAGGCCAACGGCACCGTCGCGCTCGAGGTCGAGAACTTCTGGGTCAGCGACGGCAAGACGCCGTTCAAGGTCCCGGCGCTCAAGGCGGTGTTCGGCAGCGAGGACATCACGCTCCCGCAGATCGTGATCGGCAACGTGCCGGTTCAAATCAGCGTGAAGAATGGCGTCGCAACCGTCGAGAAATTCGAGGGAAAAGGCAAAGACCTCGAGCTCAACGTCGACGGTCGCGTCACCCTGCGCGAGAGCGTCAACGAGAGCGATCTCGCCATCGGACTCCGCTTCAAGTTCAACGACACCTACAAGAAGAAGGGGGAGTCGACCGCCGGCTTGCTCCTCCTCCTCGACAGCGAGCCGAAGCTGCGGGCGTCGAAGCGGAGCGACGGGTTCTACGCGCTTCGCGCCCAGGGGCTGCTCGGCAATCCGATCATCGCGCCGGCCGGCGGCGGCGGCGCGACAGGTGGCTTCCCCCCCATGGGCGGGATGAAGATGCCGTGATCGCGCTCGTCGGCGTCATCCACCTCCCTCCGCTGCCGGGCAGCCCGCGCGCGGACCGTCGACGGGGCGCGATGGAGCGCATCGTCGAGGGCGTGCGACGCGACGTCGACGCCCTCGCTCGCGCCAAGTTCGACGCGGTGGTGATCGAGAACTTCGGCGACGCCCCGTTCGTACCGGGCGCGGTCTCGCCGATCACGGTGGCGGCGATGACCACCTGCGTCCGCGTCGCGACCGAGGACGGCCGCCTCGGCGTCGGCGTCAACGTGCTGCGCAACGACGTCCGCTCCGCCCTCGCCATCGCCGCGGCCACCGGCGCGGGGTTCGTCCGCGTCAACGTCCACGTCGGCGCGGTCGTCGCCGATCAGGGCCTGATCGAGGGCCGCGCGCACGAGACGATGCGCGAGCGCGTCGCGTGGGGCGCCGAGAGCGTGCAGGTCTGGGCCGACGTCGACGTCAAGCACGCGGCCCCCCTCGGCAAGCGCCCGGTGGCCGAGGTCACCAAGGACGCGGTGCTCCGCGGCCTCGCCGATGCCGTCCTCGTCACGGGCGCGGCCACGGGCGCGAAGGTCGACGGCGAGGCGCTGGCGAGCGTCCGCGACGCGACGCGCGCGCCGATCTACGTCGCGAGCGGCGCGGTGCCCGAAGATCTGCCGCGGCTGCGCGAGCTCGGCGCCGACGGCGTCATCGTGGGCTCGTGGCTGCGTCGTGGCGGCCGCGCCGGGGGACCGATCGATCGCGCGCGCGCCGCGTCGTTCGCCCGCACGTTCCGCCGAACTTGGCCACGGTGACGCCGCTCGGGCTAGGAGGCGAGCATGTCCGTGCTCCGTCGCCTGCTCGTCCCCACCGCGACCACGATCACGCTCTTCGTCTCGGCGGCCACCGTGGCGGTGATCGGACCCAAGCAGTGCGCCGAGGGCGTCGCGCACGCGAAGTCGGGGATGGAGTCCGCGTACACGTACGAACAGACGTGGAACACCGCGCTCCGCCTGGTGCGCGTGGACCTCGGCTACAAGATCGTCGAGAAGGACGAGAAGGCCGGCTACATCCTCTTCGAGTACGCCGACAAGGGGACGGCCTCGAGCGCCTCGATCGAGCTGCTCCCGGGTGAGCGCTCGATTCGAGTGGTGTGTCAGATCCCGAAGTTCCCGAGCTACCACGAGACGGTCGTCCTCGACCGGCTCGCGCGCAAGCTGAAGGACGAGCACGGCGCGCCGATCGAGAAGCCGAAGCCCGTCGACGCCGGCCCGCCGGATTCCGCCGACGCGCACTGAGGAGCAATTTGCGGCGTACGCCCTTACGCGTTCGCGCACCTCACCGCGTACGTGGGTTCGCACTCGAGACGAGTCGTGACGCGCTCGGACGCGCACGGGAGCCGGGCGACAGCGGATCGAGTCGGCCTTTTCGCCCGACTCTGCAATGCCGCATCGAGACGAATGCCGCATCGCGTAACGTCGCGGAAACAGGCATGCCCCATGCTTTGAGCCAGCCCGACCCCCGGAGGAACGAGCCTGATGTCACTCGCCCATGAGACCGAGACGACCAACCGTGACCCCCGCGCAGTGAAGGTCGTGGCCAAGTCGATCTACCGAGAGCTCGTCGATGGTGGCTTCAGCGAGTCGGACGTGATGGCGCTCGCTGGCGAGCTGCTGTCCCTCGTCGCGAGCGGTGTTGCCTCGAAGCGCGACGACGACGCGTCGTAAGCCGACAGTGTGCGTCGCGGTGTGCCGCGACGCGATCCAGCGTTTCCTTGACCGGAAACGCACGGAACCGTAGCCTTTCGGCTGCTCCGACGCGCTTCCTTTCTACCGTTTCTCGGTGCCCCACTCATGGTGCAACGCGAGAATCGGTGGGGTAGCGTGCGTCCTGGAGGCGAGGAACCGGCGCTGTGGCGATCGACAAGGAGAAGACACTCCAAGCGGCCCAACGCGCGGTCGAGAAGAAGAAGTACGACCTCGCCATCGAGGAGTATCGCAAGCTCGCCACGGCCGAGAAGAACGACCCTCGCTGGCTGCTGAAGATCGGTGATCTGCAGCAGAAGAAGGGCGATCCGCCGGGCGCGATCGGTACCTACGAAGAGGTCGCGCGGTTCTACGGCGCACAGGGTTTTCACCTCAAGGCGGTCGCCGTCTACAACACCCTGCGCGACCTCCTCTCGCGCCAGCCGCCCGCGCTGCAATCCAAATACGCGCACGTTCCGGTCAAGCTCGCCGAGCTCTACGAGAAGCTGCAGCTCACCTCCGACGCGCTCGCCACGTGGGACTCGATCGCGGATCGACTGCAAAAAGAGGGTCGCGAGAAGGAGGCGGTCGACGTCTACAAGCGCATCGTCGGCCTCGATCCGTCGAACCCCCTCGCCCACCTCCGCCTCGCCGAGGCGCTCTCTCGCATCAAGGACGTCGAGGGAGCGATCAGCGAGTTCGCCGCGACGGCGACCCAGCTCCAGGCACAGGGCCGCATCGACGACGCGCTCAAGGTGTACGAGCGCCTGCTCCACCATCGGCAGGACCCGAAGTACGCCCGCCCCGCCGCCGAGCTCTATCTCCAGCGAGGCCAGCAGAACGACGGCGTCGCGGCCATCGCGAAGATCCAGATTTGTCTGAAGAACGACCCGAAGTCGGTCGAGGTGCTCGCGCTCCTCGCCCGCGGGTTCGTGGCCATCCAGCAGCCGGACAAAGCCGTCGCGGTCTACAAAGAGGCCGCGCGCCTCGCCGGCGAGCAACAGAAGCACGACCTCCGCAAGGACGTCGTCAAGCGCCTGCAGGGCATCGCGCCCAACGACGAGCAGGTGAAGCTCCTCGTCAACGAGGTGCTCCTCGGCAAGCCGGCACAGGGCAAGCAGGTGCCGGTGCCAGCAGCGCCCGAGCCCGAGCCCCGGGCCCGCCAGCCCGAGCCGCAGCCCGCGCGCGCGCAGCAGCCGGCCCTCGCGCAGCAGCAGCCCACGCGTCCGCAGCCGCAGTCGGTCGAGGAGCTCGACGACTACGACCTCGAAGAAGAAGAGGAAGAAGAGGTCGAGTTCGAGGAGCGCGAGGCCGCCGAGGAGCTCGGAGACTTCAACGCTGGTTCGCAACGCCCCAAGCAGTCGCGCGTCGCCGAGGTCATCGCCAACGCGGACGCCTTCCGCAAGGTGAAGCTGTACGCCAAGGCGCTCACCACGCTGCGCATCGGGCTCGAGCTCGACCCGCGGAGCATCGCGATCCGCGAGCGCATCCGCGACGTATTGATCGAGACCGGCGAGACCGACCTCGCGATCGGCGAGATGGTCACCCTCGCGGCGATCCTCCTCGAGGACGGCGACCTGCAGGGCTCCTACGACAACCTCGCCTGGATCCTCGAGGCCGACCCCGAGCACCAGCAGGCGGTGCGGCTGATGGATCAGCTGCAGATCGCGGCGGGCAACGCGCCGGCCGAGCCGGCCGAGGACCTCGAGGTGCTCGACGAGCCGGAGCCGCCTCCGCCCTCGCGTCAGGCAGAGCAACACGCCCGCACCGGGGCGCGCCCGCGCACCCCGTCGTTCGACGAGCTCGACGAGCCCGCCTTCGGCAACGGCGACGAGCCGCTCCCGAGCTACGCCGACGACCTCGACGAGCCAGCCCCTCAGCAGGTTCGCTCCGGAGAGAGCGGCCTCCCGTCCTACGATCTCGACGAGGTCGGCGTCGCCGCGCCCACGGCAGCCGTCGCCGCGGTGCCCGCGCCCCGCGGTCGCGAGCCGACGCCGGTCGAGGTCGAGTCCGCGCTCGAAGAGGCGGACTTCTACGGCGCCCAGGGCGAGTGGGAGACCGCGCGCGAGACGATCGACGAGGCGCTCAAGGTCGCGCCCAACCATCCGCTGCTCGTCGAGAAGCTCCGCGAGATCAACCAGCAGCTCGGCGGCGGAGCGCCCGAGGGCGCGCCCTCCTCACGCTACGACGACCGCGCGTACGACATCGCGGCGTCGCTCGACGCGCTCGACGACATCGAGCCGGTCGCGCCCGCGGCCAAGGCCGCCACCGGCGACCAGGTCGACGTCGAAGAGGTCTTCCAGAAGTTCAAGCTCGGCGTCGCGCAGCAGGTCGACCAGTCGGACAGCGCCACCCACTACGACCTCGGCATCGCCTACGACCAGATGATGCTCTACGACGACGCGATCGCCGAGTTCAAGATCGCCTCGCGCGACGTGACCCGCGCCGCCCTCTGCCAGAGCATGATCGGCGTGATCCACGAGAAGCAGGGCAAGATCGCCGAGGCGATCGAGGCCTACAAAGCCGGCCTCCACGCCGAGACCATCACCCTCGACGAAGAGCTCGGCCTGCTCTACCAGCTCGCCCTCGCGTGGGAGCAGCGCGCGAACAAGAAAGAGGCGATCTACTACCTCAAGCGCATCCTCTCGCACGACCCCAAGTACCGCGACGCCAAGCAGCGTCTGCAGAACCTCGAGGGCACCGAGAAGGGCAGCGGCACTCGGCGTCGCGACGACATCGACGAGGACTTCGACGCCGCGTTCGACGAAGTGATGAAGAAGCCCAAGGGCAAGTAGTGGTTCGTCTCTCGGAGGATCGATGAGCACGCCGACACGCGTCGCAGTGGGCCTGGCGTTGGGACTCGCGCTGCTTCCGAGCACCGGCTCCGCGGCCTCGATCATCCGAGATCCGAACCCGCCGAAGTACAAGGTGGAGATCGAGCCGCACCTCAACGTGCAGTACTTCTATCGGGACACCTACGGCGCGCACGGGTTCGGCCCCGGCGTCCGGTTCGGGATCCCGGTGATGAGCCCCGGGTTCATCAAGAAGATCAACAACTCGGTGGCCATCAGCTTCGGCGCCGACATCCTTCGCCTCAGCTACTACGACCGCCGGTTCTGTGATCGCAACGGCTGCTACGACGGCCCGGCGTTCTGGGCCTTCTACGCGCCGGTCGCGCTGCAGTGGAACTTCTGGCTGACCGACAAGATCAGCGTCTTCGGCGAGCCCGGCCTCGTGTTCCGCGCCCCCTTCGGCGAGTACGATCGCCGCTACAGCGGGCGCGACAAAGACCTGTTCGTGTGGTGGTCGTTCTACGCCGGGGCCCGGTTCCACTTCAGCGACTCCGTGGCGCTGACGCTGCGCGCGGGATACCCCACCGGCATTTCGGTCGGGGTCTCGATCTTCTGATTCTTCGCGCGTATCCTCGCGGCCCGATGCACTCCCTCCGCTCGTTCGCGTTCGCGGTCGCCGTCGTTGCCATCGCCGGCGCGGCGCACGCGCAGGGCGACAAGAAGGCCGACGACAAGAAGGCCGACGACAAGAAGGCCGACGACAAGAAGGCCGACGACAAGAAGGCCGACGACAAGAAGGCCGATGCAGCGCCGGCCGACGCCGCGGCCGACAAGAAGGACGAGCCCGCCGAGACGGTGGCCGAGCCCGCGCCCGCCCCGGCCCCGCCGCCG
>JALHOE010000269.1 GCA_022843175.1 Deltaproteobacteria bacterium | reverse complement strand
GGGCGCGAGGCCGGCCGCGGTGAGATCGGCGCGCGCGTCGAGCAGCGTGCCGGCGACGTCGTTGCGGAGCTCGCACGCCTGCCGGCACGCGAAGCAGCCAGTGCAGGCCCACGCCGGCCAGGCTTGGTCGGCGGTGGCCTCGACCGCGCCGCGCGCGATGAGATACGCGGCGCTCATCTTGCCCCACGGCGTCGTGGTCTCGCGGCCGTCGGCGTTCGACACCGGACAGGCCGCACGCGACAGCTTGGGACAGAACGCACAGGTCTCGAGCTCCGGCTTGCGCCGCTCGAGGAGGGGAAGTTGCATCCCGGCGATACTAGCGCGTCAGCGTCAGCTTCGAATCGATCCCCGGCACGAGGTCGCGCGCTTCGATCGCGGTAACCCTCGCGGTGCCGACCGGCACCACGAGGATCCCGCCCGGCAGGTGGTCGAACGGGTAGTACGCGCCGGTGACCGGCACCTTCTTGCCGCCGTCGAGCGCGAGGTTGACCAGGCGCGGATCGCCGCCGAGGAGCTCGGTCGAGGTGATCTCCTCGCCGCCCTCGAGGGTGCCCTTCTCGTCGACGTTGATCACGCGGAAGGTCTGCGGCGCGCCGGAGTGGTGCGACGCGTAGACGTACTTCATGCGCGTCGCGAGCGCGCCGAACGTGTAGTCGCTGACGAACGTGGGATCGCAGTAGCCCATGAAGTCCTTGCTCTTGCTCGGACTGATCATGGTCTTGTTCTCGACGTCGAGCGCCCATACGCCGAGCGTCGCGCCGGTGTACGGATACGACGGGTCGACGCCCTGGATGTTGCCGCCGGGCGCGCACGGGGAGTGATTGCGGCCGTGACCGTGGCCGACCTCGTGGGTCGCGGTGCCGACGGTGCTCTCACCGCTCCAACCGACGCCGACGCTGGCCGCCGTCCAGGTGTCGGCCGGGTTCTGCGCGAGCGGGCTGAGCCCGGCGACGCAGCCGTATTGGCACCACGCCTCGAAGGTGGAGCCGGCGGCGAACGCGCCGTAGTAGTAGACGCCCTTCGGCGCACCGTCGGTCTGACGGAGCCGAATGATCGCGTTGAGCAGCTGCGAGAAGCCGCTGCCGTTGCGCGCGATCGTCGTGGACCACGGGTACGGTGCGCGCACGGTGACCTCGACCTCGCGCGCCGGGTAGAGCTTCTGGAAGCCCTTGCGATAGCGCTCCAACTGCGCCTCGCTCGTGTCGGGCACGCGGCCGCTGCCGTCGGCGTTGTACTGCACGGGGACGATCTTCACGCGGAGCTTCTCGCCGGTGGAGACCGCGCTGAACCCATCGAGGCTGCCGTCCGCCGGATACTGCGCGGCCTCGGTGCCGCCGCCTGCGCTCTGCCCCGGCTCGGTCTTGAGGTCGACCTTGAACGTGCTGTCCGGTCCGATCAGGTCGAGCGGGATCTCGAAGTTGAAGGTGGAGTCGAGGCGATCGTCGACCGACGGGCCGGTCGGCGTCTTCTTGTCGCTCAGCACCTTGCTCCCGCCGCCGCCCTCGACGGTCAGGGTGGCGACCACCTCGCGCGGCGCCCAATCCGCGGCCGGCGTGACGTAGACGCGGAGCATGCCGGGGCGACCGACGATGACCGGAGCGCGGCGGCTGTCGACCCGGGCGCCGGCCTTCTCCAGCGTGACCTTCGGCCCCTGGAACATCGCGATCTCGGTGATCGGGAGGCCCTTCGCGAGCTCCATCCCGGTGGTGCTGATGGTGTCCTCGTCCGCGCCGGAGTCGTCGGCCGGTGGCTGCGCGTTCTCGACGGTCTTCGCGGACGAACAGGCGAGAACTGCGAGGGACAACCAAAGGAAGTGTTTCGCGGGCATTGGGGTCTCCAAGATTACCAACGAGATGCCGCGACGCCCGTCACAGAAACGTGACGGGCCGCCGCGGCAAAAGATTTTTGCGTGGGTGTAGGTGGCCCTAGGGCGTACGGATCAGTCGGCTCTCGACGGTCGCGGACAAACCGGAGATGGCGATGCCCTTGGCCATTGTGGGCAGCTCGGGGACGAGCAGGTAACCGCCCGGCAAATCGTCGTACGGGTAGTAGAAGCCGGTGGTGGTCTCGACGGTGGACCCGTCGGCGCCGAGATAGCGGACGGTGTGCGGATCCGAGAGCGGCGGCTCGTCGAGGGTCATCGTGTCGCCCCAGGACAGCTTGCCGTCCATGCCGACGTCGACGAACCGATAGGTCCGCGGCGCGTCCTTCGGGATCGAGAGGAACGGCGTGCCCGCGACGTAGGCCATGCGCGTCGTGATCGCCTTGTAGGTGTAATCGCTGATCCAGGACGGCGAGCAGTAGCCCATAAAGTCCTTATATGTGCTCGGACTGTAGAGCTTCTTGGTCACCATGTCGTAGCCCCACGAGCCGATGGAGCCGCCCGAGTACGGGTAGCTCGCGTCGCCGCTCGTGCCGCAGGGAGCGTGGGAGCGGCCGTGGGCGTGACCGATCTCGTGGGCGGCCGTCTGCGGCGAGTCGGGGCCGGTGAACCCCACGCCGACGCACGCCCGCGAGGACGAGTCCGACGGATAGGTGAGCAGCCCGCAGAGCCCGGTGACGCAACCGCCGCTGCAGTACGAGCTGAACGACGACGTCGAGGTGAACGCGCCGTAGTAGTAGACGTCCTTCGGCGCGCCGTCGGTCTGGCGCAGCTTCACGACAGACTGGAGGAGCGAGCTGAAGCCGTTCCCGCTCGCGGAGATCGTGGACGACCACGCGTAGGGCGCGCGCACCGTGATCTCGACGTTCTTCGCCGGGTACATCGCGTAGAAGGCGGCGCGGTAGCGCTCGACCTGCGCGGCGCTCACGTCGGGCAGACGGCCGCTGCCGTCGGCGTTGTACTGCACCGGAACGATCTTGATCTTGAGGGTCTCGCCGGTGCCCTTGGCATCGAGCGACTCGGTCGAGCCGCCCGCCGGATAGCGCGCGCCGCTGGTGTCGCCCGAGGTGTCGCCCGTCTTCGCGAAGAGCGAGACCGAGTACTGGGTGTCGACGGCGAGGACGCCGGTCGGCACGTTGAAGTTGAGCGTCGAGGTCAGCGTCGCGTCGGTCGACGCGGCCGAGGGCGTGAGCGACGCCGTATAGGTCTTGGTGCCGGCGGACGCCGAGACGAGCTTGAGCTCGCCGACGACCTCGCGCGGCGTCCATCCCGACTTGGGCGCGACGTAGACGCGCACGAGCGCCTCGCGGCCCGCGATGACGTCGGCGGTGTGGCCCGACTTGGCGCCGGCCTTCATGACCGACACCTTCACGCCCTGGAACACGCCGATCTCGCTGATGCCGAGGTTCGGCATCAGGCCGAGCCCGGTCACCGGCGGATCGCTCGGCGGCGGCCCGGTGTCGGCGGGCGGCGGCGGCGGCGTGCCGCTGTCGGTCGGCGGCTTCGAGCCACTGTCGGTGGGAGGCGTCGTCGCGCCGGTGTCCTCACCGGGCGTCGGCTCGACGCCCGTGTCCTCGCCGGGGGTCGGCTCCTCCCCGGTCTCGGTCGTCGGCTCGCTGTTCTGGTCGCTCTCGAAGCTGCCGCCCCCCATCGCGCCGCTGCAGGCGACCGCGAGGCTGGAGAGAACGAGAAGAACTGCGCTGCGGGTGGCCATGGACACTCCTCCGTTCCGGGTGGGATCCAGGTTGGCCGGATCGGCAAGGGTGTCCAGCACGGAATCCCCGGGTCAGTCCTGACTTGACTTTTCCTTCCAGCCAACCGGCAACGTTCCGTGCAGCGAGCTTTGCCCGCCGTCCGGCCCGCGTTAGTCCAGCAGTCGTGAACGAGCCGTCCGCACCGCTGTCCGGGCGCCCGTCCGTCGCGGGGCACCCCGCGCGCTTCGGCCACTACCGAGTGACCGGGGTCCTCGGGACGGGCGTGACGGCCAACGTCTACCGCGCCGAGGCCGACGGGATCGCGCGGGTCGTGGTGCTCAAGGTGCTGCGCTCGACGACCGGCCGCGAGAGCGTGTTCTTCCGGCGCTTCGAGCGCGAGGCGAAGCTCCTCGCCTCGCTCCGGCACCCGAACCTCATCGAGCTGTTCGACTACGACGCCGGCTCGGCCGGCGAGCGTCCTCCCTTCATGGTGCTCGAGCACGTCGAGGGGGCGAGCCTGCTCGACGTCCTGGCGCGCGCGCCGCGTCTCGAGCCCGAGGAGGCAGCGGCGGTGGCGCTCGAGGTCGCACGCGCGCTCGCCCACGCGCACGCGCGGGGCGTCGTCCACCGGGACATCAAGCCCGCCAACGTCCTCCTCGGCCGCACGTCGGCGAACGACGGCGACGATCGCGTGGTGGTCAAGGTCGCCGACCTCGGCGTCGCGAGCGAGCGCGATCCGAGCGAGGGCGAGTCCGGCGAGTCGCTCGGGACACCGGCGTATATGTCCCCCGAGCAGCTGCTCGGCGAGGCCGTCGACCACCGGACCGATCAGTTCGCGCTCGGCATCGTGCTCTATCAAATGCTCGCCGGCGCGCGGCCGTTCGACGGCGACGACGGGAGGCCGGCGATCCAGCGCATTCGCCGCGACCCGCCGCGGCCGTTCAAGAATATCGGCGTGGTCGTGCCGCGCGCGCTCGAGCAGATCGTGCTCCGGCTGCTCTCCAAGCGTCCCTCCGATCGCTTCGAGAGGAGCGACGAGGTCGTCGCCGAGCTGTCTCGCTTCCTCGAGTCGCGCGTCGATCACCTCGACAATTTGTCCGCCGTCCACCGGCGCGTCCTCGCGCGAAGCGGCGTCCTCGACGAGCGCAAGGCGATGCGCGAAGAGGCGCCGGCGCGGGTGACCGCGCTCCGCGCCGGGCCGCTCCGAGTGCGCGCCGTCCCGCTCACGCCCACGCTGATCGGCGTCGCGGTCGCGGCGCTGGCGATGGTATTCGGGGGCGCCTACGTGCAGTGGAAGCTCGGGGGTATCCGCGAGCGCGAGGCCCCCAAGCCGCTCCTCCCTGTCGTCAACGACGGCGGCGACACCGCCCGGATCAAGATCCTGGTTCGCCCGTGGGCCGAGATCGTGCTCGACGGCAAGCGGGTCGACGTCACGCCGCTCGCTCGGCCGCTCTCGGTGCGGCCCGGCCGCCACGTCATCCTCCTCCAACATCCGCTCGTGACCGAACGCCGCGTCGTCGACGTGGGCCAGGGGCAGCTCGTCACGCTCGACGTCGCGCTCTCGGTGCCCGGTGCGAACGCCGCAGACGAGTTCCTGCCCCCTCCGACGATGCCCTCCACCTCCACGTCGACGTCGGCCAAGCCGACCGTCGCGCCCGTGCCCTCGAGTCTCAACCCATGAAGCGACCGCTCCTCGCCGCTGCCCTGCTCGCGTTCGCGACGTTCACGAGCGACGCGCGCGCGTTCACCCACGTCGTTCGCAAGGGCGAGACCCTCGCGTCGATCGCGAAGAGCGTGTACGGCCGCCCGGACTTCGAGCACATCCTCGTGGGCGCCAACGCGCTCGACGCGCAGGGCGGGAGCTCGATCGCGCCCGGCATGCGGCTCGAGGTTCCGGCCGTCTCGTATCAGCGCGCCGCGCTCGGCGACACCTGGACCGCGCTCGCCGACCGCTTCCTCGGCGATCCGCGGCACTCGGCGGTGCTCGCCGAGGCCAACGGCACCCATCCGTGGCTCCCGCCCGACGCGGGCGCGGTGATCGTCGTGCCCTACGTGCTCCGGCACTTCGCGGCGGCCGACGAGACCATCTTCGACCTCTCCGAGCGCTACCTCGGCGACAAGATGCTGGCCTGGCAGCTCGTGGTCTTCAACGACCTCAAGAAGAACGACATCCGCCGCGGGGACGTCGTGCTCATCCCGCTCAAGAACCTCCCGCTCACGCCCGAGGGAGAGGCCGAGGCGTCGGGCGACCGGGGCGAGCTCGGGCCGTCCGGGGTGAGCGGCGGCCGCATCCGCGAACGGCAGCGCAAGATCGAGGAGCACGTCCCCGAGCTCCAGCGCGCCGTGATCGAGGGCCGCTGGATCGACGCGGTGGCACTCGGCAATCGCCTGCTCGGCATGGGCGACGCGACCCGCAGCCAGCTCGCGCGCATCGGAAAGCTGCTGGCGACCGCCCTCGTGGCGCTCGACGCCACCGGCCCGGCCATCGAGGCCTGTCAGCTCTACCTCGACCACGCGCACACGGTCCACCTCGAGCCGGCGACGACCAGCCCCAAGCTCCGCGCGGTCTGCGTCAAACGGTGAGCTTCCGGAATTGAATGTCCGCCGGCGGACATTTTCGACCAAAGTCGCGGTAGCGCTTCGGTATGCTCGTGACTACGAGGATGGGATGCGCTCGTTGGTCCCCCGACAACCGCGTCCCCGTTTCGTGCATCCCATTCCTCATCCACTGCTTGCGGTAGTTCCGGCCGATCCCTTGAAAGGAACGCAATGACCGAGAAGAAGCGCCCCGAAGAAGACATCCAGTTCGGAGACGACCTGCCCGTCCTCCCCATCCGGAACGCGGTGCTCTTCCCGGGTGCGGTGGCGCCGTTCGACGTGGGCCGGGAGAAGTCCGTCGCCCTCGTCGAGGACGTCGACAACCTCACGGCCCCGATCATCGCGATCTTCGCCCAGAAGGACTCGGCCACCGACGACCCGGGCGCGGACGATCTCTATCAGTACGGCTGCGCTGCCCGCGTACTCAAGGCGCTCAAGCACTCGAGCGGCAACTACTCGCTGATCCTCCAGGGCATCAGCCGAATCAAGCTCGAGAAGATGAACCAGACGGCGCCCTACCTGAAGGCGAAGATCCAGCGCCTCGACGAGACGTCGAGCAACGAGGTCGAGGCCGAGGCGCTCGCGATGAGCCTGCGCGACATCGCCAAGCAGGTCATCCAGCTCATGCCCGAGCTCCCGCGCGAGGCGGGCTCGCTCATCGACTCGATCCAGGCGCCCGGTGCGTTGGCCGACCTCGTCGCCGCCAACCTCGACGCGCAAATCGAGGAGAAGGCGAAGATCATCGAGACCACCGAGGTCAACGAGCGCATCCGCATGGTGCTGCGCCTGCTGACGAGGCAGCTCGAGGTGCTCCGCATGCGCGAGCGAATCAACTCGCAAATCAAAGAGGACATGGGCAAGAACCAGCGCGAGTACGTGCTGCGTCAACAGCTCAAGGCGATCAAAGAGGAGCTCGGCGAGGACGACGGCGACCAGGGCGACCTCGACGGTCTCGAGGAGCGCATCGTCAAGGCCAACCTCCCCAACGAGGCGGAGACGGTCGCCAAGAAGCAGCTCAAGCGCCTGCGCGCGATGCAGGTCGGCTCGGCCGAGTACACGGTCGTCCGCACCTACCTCGACTGGATCCTCGACATCCCCTGGCACCACCAGACGCAGGACGTGATGGACATCCAGTCCGTCCGCAAGATCCTCGACGAGGACCACTACGGCCTCGAGAAGGTCAAGAAGCGCATCCTCGAGTACCTCGCCGTCCGCAAGCTCAAGCAGGACAAGAAGGGCCCGATCCTCTGCCTCCTCGGCCCGCCCGGCGTCGGCAAGACCTCGCTCGGCCGCTCGATCGCGCGCTCGCTCGGTCGCAAGTTCCACCGCATCTCGCTCGGCGGCGTGCACGACGAGGCGGCCATCCGCGGCCACCGCCGCACGTACGTCGGCGCCCTCCCCGGTCAGCTCATCCAGGGCATGAAGAAGGCGGGCACGGTCAACCCGGTGTTCATGCTCGACGAGGTCGACAAGATCGGCCACGACTTCCGCGGCGATCCGGCGGCGGCGCTCCTCGAGGTCCTCGACCCGGAGCAGAACCACACCTTCGTCGATCACTACCTCGAGATCCCGTACGACCTCTCGCACGTGATGTTCATCGCCACGGCCAACATCGCCGATCCGATCCCGGCGCCGCTCCGCGACCGCATGGAGATCCTCGAGATCCCCGGCTACACGCGGCGCGAGAAGCTCGCCATCGCGCGCCAGCACCTCGTGCCCAAGCAGCTCGAGGAGCACGGCATCAAGCCCGAGATCCTCGACATCACCGACAAGGCGCTCGAAGAGGTCATCGACCACTACACGCGCGAAGCGGGCGTCCGCTCGCTCGAGCGTCGCGTGGCCGACGTCATCCGCGGCGTCGCCGTCAAGGTGGCCGAGGGCGACCTCACCCCGCGCAAGATCGAGAACGTCGACGAGCTCCACGAGTACCTCGGGGCGCCGAAGTTCACGTCCGAGGTCGCCGAGCGCACCGAAGACGCGGGCGTCGCCACCGGCCTCGCGTGGACGAGCGTCGGCGGAGAGATCCTCTTCATCGAGGCCACGAGCATGCACGGGAGCGGCAAGCTCCAGCTCACCGGCCAGCTCGGCGACGTCATGAAGGAGTCCGCGCAAACGGCGCTGTCCTTCGTGCGCTCGCGCGCCGAGCAGTACTCGATCGCCAAGGACTTCTTGGACAAGCGCGATCTCCACATCCACATCCCCGCGGGCGCCATGCCCAAGGACGGTCCCTCGGCCGGCGTCACCATGCTCACGGCCCTGGTCTCGCTCCTCACCGGCATCCGCGTCCGCCACGACGTGGCGATGACGGGTGAGATCACGCTCCGCGGCCGCGTGCTGCCGATCGGCGGCCTCAAGGAGAAGGTCCTCGCGGCCCACCGCGCGGGCATCAAGCGGGTCATCGCCCCCGAGCGCAACAAGGCCGACCTCGACGAGATCCCGAAAGAGGTCCAGGACGTCGTCGAGTTCGTCTGGGTCCAGAAGATGGACCAGGTGCTCGAGGCCGCGCTCGAGTCGATGCCCAAGCCGATGGACAAGTCGGAGGTCCCCCCGACCGACGGCGACAAACGCGAAGAGGGCAAGCCGGGCGAGAGCCAGCCCCAGCAGGCCCGCACCAGCACGAACTGATCGAGTCGTGAGCCCGTGGAGGCCCTCGCACCCTGGTGCGGGGGTCTTCGCGTTTCCGGGGCGAGCGCGGCATCGGCGGGCGCGGGGCAGCTCCCTCGTGCGCTGACCGGCTCAGCGTTCGTACGCCGTGAGCTCGAGCGCCTTCTTCACCGCCGCTGCGAGGCCCTCGGCCCTGCCCCGCCCCCAGTAGTGGAGGAACAGGATCCGCGGTTCCTCGCCGCTCATGTGATGGTGGATGGCGACGATCGAGATCCCCGACGCGCGCAGCGACTTGAGCACGGGCTGCAGCTCTCCCTCGGTGACCGCGAAGTCGCCGTCGACGATCGCGACGTCCTCGGAGCCGGCGAACGCGGCCCACGTGTTGACGCCCATCGCCTTGCCGACGGCGCAGCCGCACGACGCGCTCGTCTTGCGGCCGAAGACCGCCTTGTACATGCCCTCCTTCGCCGTTCCCTTCGCGCCGAGCGCGGCGTCGAGCTTCGCCGCGTCGAGGCTGCTCTTGTCGGGGAGCGGCGCCGCCGCGAACGAACGCGCGGGCTCGGGCGCGCCCTTGCGGATCGCCGCGACGAGCTCCATCGCCGCGCGCACGCCGGCCCCGAGCTCGCGGACCGTGCCCTCGCCACCGATGTGCATGAAGAAGACCCGCGGCTGGTCGAAGAAGAAGTGGTTGTGGAGCGCGGTGACCTGAAGCCCTCCCTCGAAGAGCTTGCTCATCACCGGGTTCACCTCGTCCTCGAAGAGCACGAGATCGCCCATCACCATCGCCTCGACGCCGGCCTTGCCCGGCGAGAAGGCGGCCCACGACGTGAGGCCCATGAACGGCGGCATCTTCCAGCTGTCGACGAGGACCTCGACGTCCTTGCGCGGCCACGTCGCCTTCACCACGCCGTCCGGGCTCCGCTCGGTCTTGTCGACGCCCGTGGCCGCGGCGACCGCTTTGTCGTCGAGCGCCGCCGAGGGAGCCGCCGCAGCGACCGGCGGCTTCGGGGGAGCCGCCGCGGCGCCGGCACACGCTGACAGACACGCCACAAACAGGAGGGCACGCATCGTCAGAACGATAGCTGCACCCGCGCCGAGATCTCGTGGAACGTGCGCGCGTCGGCGCGCTTCTCCAGATCGTTGTTCGGCTTGCTCCCCGGCGCGCCGGCCTGGTTGTCACGGGGGAACATGAACATGCTCCACTGGGCCATGATCTTGATGTGGCGCGTGGAGTAGTAGGTGGCCGCGAGCTGGAACGCGTCGACCTTGATCGCGGTGCTCTCCGCGTCGAGCCCGCCGCGCCGCACGCCCGCGATGAGCGCGCCGTTGTCGTCCGACGAGCGATCGGTCGAGTCGTATTTCGCGCGGAGCTGCTCGTAGCGAACGGCGACGGACAGCGCGCGCGCGCGCGAGTGGTCCTCGGTCGGCGTCTGGTAGTTGCCGGGGGCGCCCATGGCCCGCGTGGGACCGTAGGGCCACCAGGTGGCCTGCACGTACCACGAATAGCCGCTCAGCGTGCCGGCCCGCTCGGTGTTGTTCCACCGGACGTCGGTGGTGGGGAGCTGGAGCGACGAGTTGAGCACCTCGCGCCGGCCGTCGCGCACGACGACGAGCTCGCCGCGGAAGTCGAGGCAGCAGAAGGGAACGAACACCTCGGCGGCGACCGCCGATTGGTCGCTGCTCGGCAGCACCCGCGTCGCGTCGGCCCCGCTGCCGTAGGTGGGCCCCCAGAACGCGTAGCCGCCGGGGGTGGTCATGCTCGGCGCGTCGTAGGTGACGTAGGTGCGGTCGCGACGGCCGTAGCGACCGCTGACGCCGAAGTGCGCCTGACCGATGGCGCCGCCGCGCTTCCATAGCGGGCGAAAGAGCACGCGACCGACGACGTCGCCGCGGTTGTCGGTGGAGCGCCGGTTTCCGCCCTCGCCGCCGAAGTACCCGAGCGCCCAGTAGAGCGCGCTCCGATCGGTGCCGCCCCAAGCCATGACGCCGAGATCGCGCGTGAGCGGCGCGCCGAGGATGCGCGCGGTGAGCGAGCGCTCGAGGAACTCGCCAAAGCGGATGCTGCTGACGTTGTCCATCGTGAACGGGACGCGAAACTGGCCGATCTGCACCTTGAGCATCGGCGCGAGATCGACGCCGATGAAGTTGTTGAGCGGAGCGACCGCGCTCGAACCCTCGCCGCCGGACTGCAGGCCGAGGAGGAAGAACCAACGGCCCGACACGCGGCCGGCGAGCTCGATGCGCGCGCGCCGCGCAAAGACGCCGCTCTTGAGGCCGGTGCCGTCCGGGCGCTGGTAGTGGATGACGCCGGGGCCCGCGAATCCGTAGGTGTCGAACTGAAGGAGCGCGCTCGGCGACACCTCGAGGACGCCGCTCGGATCGCGGAGCAGGAGCCGGCCGTTCTCGTACGCGACGTAGCGCGGCGCGCGCGGACGCGGAGGCGGAGCTTCGGTGGCGATGGGCTCGCCGAGCGCGGGCGCCGGGGCGATCGGCGCGGGCTCCGG
>JALHOE010000268.1 GCA_022843175.1 Deltaproteobacteria bacterium | reverse complement strand
AGCGCCGCGCGCTCCGCATCGACCTCCGGGGCCTCGGTCTCCGCAGCGCCACGCGGCTCGCTGGCGTCGGCGCGCGCCGCTGCAGCGGCGCCGTCAGCAATCCCGTCGCCGGTCGCCGGCTGCAACGACGGGGCGATCGTCGCGGTCGCCGCGACTTCGCGGCCGGCCGGTAGCTCGGCGCGGTCACCGGGATCCGCGGGGAGCTCCTCCTGGCGCGCCTGCATCGCGGCGAGGTGCGCCGAGCGAGGGTTCTGCGGCATGTCCTTGGTCAGCTGGAGCATCGCCTTCGCCTTCCACATGTCCCGCTCGCTCGTCACCCAGGGCGAGGATGCTGCAGTCGTGTCGCCGCGATTCTTCGCGCGGAGGCGCTGCACGTCCTCGCGCGAGAGGTAGACCGAACGCGTGGAGCCGCCCGGGAACAGCGCCGTCGCGTAGACTCCGACGGCCTTCGCCATGTTGCCGAAGTTCGGCCCGTCCTTGTGTCGCGTGACGCGTGGAACCGGCGTGCGCTCGAGCTCGAAGTCGTCGCCGTCGAAGTGGACCTCGGCCCAGCAATCGCGAATGGAGCCAGTCCCGATCGCGAGCTCCTTTGATCCCTTGTATCCGACCCATGCCTCGAGCCGCAGTTCTTCGCGGCCGCGGCCGAGCGACTTTTTCACTGGGACCGGGAACACCCCGCGCCCGATCAGGAGGCCCAGCTTCGCCGCGTCGAACATGAACGTCATGATCGAGTCGGGGGTGCACCGCATGATCTCCGGCTTCCGGCGCGCGACCGATACGAGCTCGAGCACGAGCCGCTCTGCCGGCACGCCGGCGCTCTTCGCGATCGCGGCGAACTCCGACTCCCCGGTGAGCAACAGCTTCCCGAGCTCGCTGCGCAGCGCGAGCGCGGCCTCGCCGCTGCCGTGCGGCGCGAGCTGGTTGCGTTGGTCGGTGTGATCGTAGGGGTCCGCGACGGTCTCGCGGCGCGCGAGTTTGGACATGATGCGCTCCACCGGGTGAGCCGGTTAGAAGGGAGAGAACACACCCACCGCAGCGCACGCGGCCTGCGATGGGTGCGGTCCCGGCCGATACCGCGAGGCCTCCAGAGAGCGGAGCACCTTACGAGTGCAGGGAGACGACTGGAGCACCTGGTGTCACAGGGGTTTAGTCGTAGAGCACCCCGGTCTATCGTACCGGGACCGAGGCTGCTCTACTCCGACGTCGGCGCGCTTGGGGCGGCCGAGGCCGGGACTTCACCGGTCGTCGCAATCGAGAGAATCACTTCGACCTCCGCCGACGTGAGGCGCATGACGGCCTCTGCCGGCGCGGTCGGGAGACACAGCTTCGCCGCCTCCCAGATCTGCCGTCCATTTCCCGGAGAACGGGCGGCGTCGATCAGTTCGAGCGCCACGCCGGTGATCGGGTACACCTCGAAGCTCCCAGCGCCGTCGATCGTGACCTCGGCGAGGCGCTGACGGTACTGGCTGAGTTGGATGGTTGGTGCTGCGGTCATTGCGTGCTCCAGGGGCTGAGGGAGAGGAGTGGAGAGGGAGATGCGGATCAGTGCAGCGTGCTGGGTAGCGGGGGGCATCCTACCGTGTCCCCCCGCTACTCGGCTGGATCAGGCGCGGGTCTGGAGCGCGATGAACGGCGAGCGGGTCGCGCCCCCGTTCTTCGGCGTGAGCGGCGACTTCCACAGCGGCGCGCCGTCGTTGCGGGTCACGAACTTCAACACCTGCTCATCGTACAGGAACCGGACGTGCATCGACTGCGCGACGCGGCCAGCCTTCTCGATCGCGACGTACTGGTTGAAGTCGGCGAGCACGATGTCACCGACGGTGCCGAGCGTCGACTGGTACTCCGTCGGGATGACCGGAAGCCCGAGCAGCGTGTCGAAGTCCGGGCTCCCGCGGAGCGAGCCCTGCGGGAGGTAAACCGGCTGGTTCCCGATCGTCATCGACGGGAGCTGCGCCTCGACCGTCTGATCGATGTACCACGCGGCGGTGCGCCGCGACCGCACCGGGAGTCGGGCCTTCATGTCGATCACGTTCTGCGCGACGACGGTGTTCGCCGCCTGGGCTGCCACCTTGTCGACGGTGATCAGCGCCGGCGAGCGCATGATGCCGAGCATCTGTCCCGCGCCATAGCCGTTGAAGCACTCATCCTCGGAGACGAAGACGAGCTCTTCCGCGAACGCGTCGGTACCGACGGCCGCGATCGCGCCGGAGTCCTCGAGCATCTCCTCGCTGAGGTACATGATCCCGCCGAGCTTCTTGAGCTTGAGCGCGACCTGGTGGAACTTCGGCTTGCTGCCGGTGAACTGATCCGCCTCGCCGAGTCGACCGACCACGACACCACCCCAGCGCGATCCGTTGGCGCGCGACGACTCGTCGACGCCGGCGATCGTGGCGGTGTTGCCGGTGATCGGCACCTTCCGCACCTTCGACCACACCTGGCCGAGCTCGGCGGCCTTCGACTCGATGATCGTCGCGAACGACGGCGGGATCATGAAACCACCATCCGATCCGGTTTCGATGCTCGCGCCGGTGGCGGCACGCGTGAGCCGCGGGTCGATCGCGGCGTGGGGATGGCCCGCGCGGATGACGGCGCCGAGGAAATCGCCGAACGCCTCCCACGGTTGATCGCTCGCGCGATCGTGAACCTTCGTCACGCGGCTGGGGGCGGTTGCTGCGGTCATAGAGCGTCTCGTCGCAAAGGGTGATGGATGGTGCTGCGGCTACTGCGTGTGCGGCGGTTGCTACAGCTTCCGCCAGCCGCTGGCGGTCGCGGTGAGCTCACCGCGTTCGATGGCGGCCTTCTCGTATTCCCGCTCGTGCTTTATCAGCTCCGCCGCACCGAGCTCGAGTGCAGCGATGAAGGGGCGGAGCAAGTCGACGGGGAGCGTGATCTCGCAGTCGGATCGCGTGTCGGGCGGCACCCCAGGGCGACCGCTGAAGAACGACGGCCGCAGCGTGATGTAGCCGTGGCTGTGACCGAGCATCCCGATGCTCACGCGCTCGTCTGGGAACTCCCGCCCGCGCTGCGACGGTCCCTCGTAGGTCACGCGCACGAAGCCGTGATCGAAGATGCTCCGCGCCGTGTTGGTCACGCTGCACGTCTGGTCGAACTTCGGCGGGAGCGCGGGCAGTGCGTTGGTCGGTGCGGGCATGAGTCGGTGCGTCCAGGAAGAGGGATGGGGCATAGAGAGGGCGAGTCGGCTTGCGCGTCATCGCGAGGGAAGGAGTCCGCGGCTCTCGGATCGCCTGAGGATCTCCGCGATCGCGCGCTGTGCGGAGGGATCGTCGGGACCGATGATCGTGAAGTGGTTCGCCTGGCGCGGCGTCATGCCGGCGGCGGTCGCGACGGAGTTGTTGCCGAAGATGAGCCGCGTGACAGACTCGGTCGCCGAGCCCGCAGCGACACCGCCGTAACTCGCGCCGCTACCACCGATCCCAGCGACTCGCGCCGAGCGACCCCCGCCCATGGCCCTCGCGAGCGCCATCATGCCGATTGCCACGCCGACCGCGGCGATTGGATTCGTGGTCAGGAAGGACATGAACTTCGCCATGAACGTCGCCTGCTTAAGCGCGTTCACTGCGATATCCGCGAAGATGTTCCCGAAGTTCGCGAGCACCGTGGCGCCGAGCGCGGAGAACGCTTGCCCGATGCTGCCGGAGGTAATCGCAGCGTTGATTCCGGCGGCGAGGCCCATCGAAATCGAGTCGGCGATACCAGTTGAGAGGCGCGACTGCTGCGCCCGGAACTCTTCGACCATCTGCTCGATCGTCCTCTTGACCGGTGCTGCGGGGTTCTTCAGCTGCACACCGAGGAGGCCCATGGTGTCCGGGCGATCGTCGAGATCACCGGAGCCGAGCGTCGAGGCGGAGCGGCCACCGGTTGGCAGTGCGCGCAGCGCGCGGCGCGCGATGGCATCCGGCGTGATCACGATCGGCGCGGTCTTCGGGAGTGTCTTGGGGTCCGCGAAGTTCTCGATCAGCTGGTTCAGGCGCGCGTACTCGGTAAGGAGTGGCGCGAGTGCTGCGCGCTCCGTGCGGATCAGCTTGAGGCGCTCGGAGGCTGCGGCATTGATTCCGCTCGAGCGATCGAGTCCGCCGACCAGATCGAGAGGGTTCCCCAGCTCCTCGAGGCGGCGCTGGCGCGCGTCGATGCCGTCTTTGTAGTTGTTCGCCGGCGTCCCCGTCTTGAGAGCGAAGGCGGCCTTTCGGAGCCCTTCGAGGTCGCCGGAGTTCACGAGCGCTGCAGCGCGCGATCGGGCCTCGGCTTCCGCCTTCCGCGCCTCTTCGTTCGTCTTGGTAAACAGGTTGCTGATCGCGAGCGCCGAGACGGCGACAGCCGCGACGATCGGTCCCGAGCCGCCGAACATGCTAGCACCGACCAACGCGGTCTGTTGGAAGATGTTCTTCAGCGCATCGCCAGAGACCTTCCCGGAGTAGGTGATCGCGTTGAACGACGACGCGGCCGAGAGCGCCATCATGCCATACTTGCCCATCGTGTTCGCGGCGACCGCGTTCACGCTCTGCTGCGCCAGTCGCGCGGTGCGCTCGCGCGCGGCCTGCTCAGCGTAGGCCGCGCGCTCCGCAGCCTCGATCGTGCGTGCGTACTGCTGTTGCGTGGCGGTGTGGGCCTGGCTGATGCGCGTCGCCGCGTCCGCGGCGGCCTTCCCGGCTGTAGCCGCGGCCTGCTTCGCCACCGTCGAGATCTGATCAACGGCGCGCCGGACCGTCTCGGCGCCATCTGCCGAGAACCGAACCGCGAGGTTGCCGACAGGAGCGGTCACGAGGGCGCGACCTCACCCACCGAGGCGGCGCCCTCGACGCGGTCGAGATCGGCCGCGATCTCTTCCTTCGCGCTGCCGAGTTTCGCCTTCACGCGTGCCTCGATTGCAGCCGTGGCGATACCCTGCACGGTGTTGTTCATCTCCGCGAGAACGGACGTCGCGATGGCGGCGGCGTGGCGACCGATCGTGGCGAGTACTTGCTCGCGCGTGTCGGGCACGCTCTTCTGGAGTGAGGCTTCGATGCGGCGTGCATCCTCAACACCGACGGTCGAACGGCGGCCCGCGCGCGCGACTGGCACCCCGATGGCGACCGCGCGCGCGTAGAGCGACGCGGGATGCATACGGAGCCGCGAGGCGAGTTCAGACATCTCGACGCGTGTGGCGTTCGGGTCGGGCATCGAACCTCCGGAACGAAAAAAACCGGCTCAGCGTCTCAGGATTCGAGACGCGGAGCCGGGGTTGAGGCGGCGGGCTGGATTGTCGGCGCGGTGGACTGCGCTTCATAGTGACGATATACAATCACGCCAACACTGTCAACGGCCTCGGTGTCGCGGCGCGCGTGGCGAGTTGCACTTCTCAACGGCGTCAGCGAGCTGCTGCACGCGGCGAAACGAAGTCACATCGTCAGAGTGAAATCGCTAGTGCTCTATTCCCGCATGTATAGAAAAAATCCGCGGCGGCGCGGCACCCGCAGTTTTCGTTTCTTTCCCAGTACCTTCGGGGGAGGGGGGGGTACCCCCCTCCGAGAGCGCCCGCGTGTGCGTATGAGCGTGTGACCGCTCACACTTCACTCTGCTGCGTACTGTGGGCGCGAGTGGAGTTACTCCGATCGAGCTGCGTCCTCTCTACAAGTTCCGCGACCTGCAGATACCTGAGGCCGCTCGCCTCGAGACATCCCCGGAGCTCGTCAGCCTCCGCGCGCGACTTGCTCAGCGTGAAGCGATCTCCGCTGCGCGAGACCACCTGCCAGGCGACCGGCTCACCGAGCTGCAGCGCAATCGCCGCGAGAGCCCATATGCGCTCGAAGGCTTCGCGGTGCTCGCAGTAGAGGTGCCGCAGCTGATCGGTCGCGCCGAGCGAAATCAGCGACGAGAATACGCGTTCCGCCTCGGCTCGAGCCTCTGCCGGCGAGAGGCTCGTGAGAGTCGCTGTGGCCTCAGGCATCCCCGTCTCTCCAGGTGTAGGCCGTCTCGTCCAGCTGCAGGCTGTGCGGCTGCGCTGAGCGCGGGATCCACGCCGGCCGCTCCGCGTGCGCCGGCACGATCGCAACCCAGTGCGGCGTGCGATCGCTCCGAGGAACCAAGTACTGCAGTGCGCTTGCGTCCTCCCAGCGCATCACAAGCACGGCCGCGAGGATGCGACGGCCTCGAGGGGCGAGCGCTGTGCTCATGAGGCCCTCGCCTTCGCCGTCTGCGTCGTGCGGCGAGAGGGGCAGCCCTCAGCATGCACGCGGATGGGGCGCTTCTGTCCCTCCGGAGTGGCGAGCTCGCCCTCACAGTGTTCGCAGAACCGTGTCGGTGGGAGGTTCGAGTGACCAGGGGCGAACGCCGGCCCCGCTATGCTCGCCTTCCCGCGTGACGTCGCCGACTTGGGATTGGCGAGATCACTGCAGATCGCTCGTAGCAGCTTGATCGAGAACTCGCCGCGCGGCTTGCTCTCGTAGTCGATGATCGCCGCGCCGATGATCTCCCACGAGAAGGCCGGCGCCGTCGGTGTCAGCGGCTCGTGCAGCGTTGCAATCGCGGAGAGCACCTTCGCCGCCGACCCAGCGCCGGCGATCATGGCCTCGAAGGCCTCGCGCGCCGCTGTTGGCAGGTTCTCGCGAAGCGAAGCCCTGCGCGCGCGCGTCCTCTCCCTCCCCTTCCTTTCCACTTCCACTTCCACTTCCACTTCCCACAGGGAGGGCTACGGGACGACTCCCGGATGATTCCGGGAGGACTCCGGGAGGGCTACCGGAGTCCTCCGAGATGGGTGTGTCTCTCGTGAGCGAAATCTCACGAACTCCTCCCGTTATCGAGGGGCGCGCATCGTCGCTCGCGCGCGCGTTCGGCGGCGCCGGGATGCTCGACGGCGTCGGCTTGTTCACCCGCTGATGCTCCTCGAAGCTCGACACCTGGAGATAGCTGCGGCCGTTCACCTCGTACACCTGCACGAGCTTGAGCGACTCGAGCCGAGCAATGTCCTGAGCGACCTGTGATGCGTCGATGCCATCGTCGAGCGCCCAGAGCGCGCCCTTGAGGAGGCGCGGATCGTAGGCACATCGGCCGTTGTCGTCGCAGTAGGTCCACAGCCCGACGAACGTGAGGCGCGCCGAGAGTGGCAGCTGCGCGATCGTCTGAGACGTGAAGAACGACGGTTTGATGCTGCGGATTCGAGCCATCAGCGCACCCGGGCTGCGCCGCCGAGTTGCCTCGTGCGCGGCGCTTGCATGGCCTGAGCGGCGGTCGGTAGATTCGACATCAGTTGATCCCCCTTCGGCGCGGCAACGCCAAGACGGGACGCGAGGGGTCCGGACTGGCGCCGGACCTTTCGCATTCCAGTGAGTGTCACGCGGGCCTACGCGGCCGCGGTGCTTGTGCGGATGCGATCGGCGAGGAATCGATCGACGTCGCTTCGGCGATAGCGCACGGTGCGCAGCGCCACGCGGATCCAACGCGGGCCCTGTCCCTGTGCGCGCCAGCGAGCCACCGTCGAGGGGTCGATGCGGAGCAGCTTCGCGACTTCGCGCGTCGTGAGCAGCTCGGCGGATTCTTCGGCGAGGGGTGGACGCTGGCCGGCGGGATGTGCTACGTTCTCTGTCACGCGGTGATCCTCTGGCAAAGGGGTGAGTCGTGGTGTACAGCGGGTCCCGAGTCGCCCTCCGCCAAGAGAGCTCGGGCCCGCTTTCGCTTTCGCCTACCGTCGTTGGACTACGACGAAAACCGGCCCAGCGCATCTCTGTGAGAGGCGCGGAGCCGGGATTTAAGCGGCGAGATGGATTGTCTGCCGGCATCCGTGACTGCCGACGAGCTAACGCTATTCCAAACAATCAGCGCCGTCAAGAGAGTACGCACGCATAGAGATGCGCACTCGACCGCACGACTCGCGCCCGAACTCCGCGGCTGCGCGCGAGCGTGCGCAGTCGGGCGAGCGTCTGAGTGTTCGAAGCATGAGACCATGACGGGTCGTTGAGCGGTGTGAAGGGGTGATCCGTTCGCGCGGTGATGCGGCTACTTGAGCAGCCGAAGACCACGGCGCGAGTCGGCCTGCGTTGCGGGAGCGTTCTCGTGATCAAGGCTCCGCATCTCTCCGGTCATGAGGACGCGCTCGAGGTGCGCGAGGTCGGCCGCCATGCTGCCGTGCACGACGCACTCGCCCGTCTCCCGCGATAGCGTCACCACATCCCCAGGCTCGAGGTGACGGCCTCCGATCGTGAGCCGACTCTCGGCGACGAAGCGCATGTGACTCGAAAGCTCCGGAGGTTGGGGCTGGCTCGTGCTGTTCATGGTGTGCTCCTGGCAGGTTGGGAGAGGTGACGTGCGATGCGAAGCGAAATCCGAACGCGGAACCTTCGTGTATGGGAAGAATCGGGGGCGGCGCGGCACCCGCAATCGAAAGCGCTGGGGGGGAACCAACGGGGGGTGGGGGGTAGCGCTCACCGTGCGCTCCGCAGCCGCTGTGCGCGCACTGTCGTGGCGACGCCCTCGGCAGGAACCGGAAGGCCGAGCCGATTAGCGATCTCCGCCGAGACGCGATCAGCGGCTTCGATCATCGCGCGCGGGGTCCGCAGCGCATAGCGCGCGCGGATGCCTGGCACGGCGTGACCGAGTAGGCCCCCGATGAGGTGGTCGGAGATCCCGACGTCGCCGGCGACCACCGCGAACGATCGGCGCATGTCGTGCGGTCGCAGATTCTGAATCCGCGCCGCGTGGCAGATCGCCGCCCACGCGTTCGTCAGTGCGCTGATTGGCCCGGAGCGTCGATCGCGTGGCTGCCCCGCGAAGAGATACGGCTCCCGCGTTGCCTTGGCCCAGTCCTGCAGCTGCAGCTCAGCCGCCGCGCCGAGGACGACTTCGCTCGTGCCCTTGTGGGCAGGCTCGACGCGGATCACGCGGCGCGACCAGTCAACGTCAGCCCAGCGCCGCGGCATCACTGCACCGCGCCGCGCTCCGGTGAGGAGTAGCAGCACGATGCACCGGAGCTGCGCCGGCCGCGTGTCCCACTCTGGCAACTCTGCGAACTCGGCCTGCAGCGCGCGGATCGCATCGCCCAGGCGCGTCCATTCGTCGTCGTCGAGGAAGCGCTCGCGTCGCGGCTCCTGTGCCTTCTTCACTTCGCGCACGGGGTTCCCGAGCGACTCGTCACGGTCGTGATCGGCGATCGCGCGCGAGATGATGCCGGAGATCACCGCGCGCACGCGATTGGACGTCGCGCGCATCGCCTGCAGCGACTCGTAGACGGCGCGCACATGCCGCACCTCGATCTCGCGCACCGGGAGGCTGCCGAGCGGTGTCGCGACGTGCGAGCGATAGAGGCGCTCAGCCTCAGCCGACCATCGCGCGCCCTTCGTGAGGCGCAGCGACTCTAGCCAGCGCTCCGCGACGTCGTCCACCGTGGCGACCTTCGCGCGCGCGCGGGCCTCGGCCGAGCGTGCGAGCGCCTTGGCCTCGAGCGGGTCCACACCGTTGCGCACCTGGCGTCGGAGCTCCATGAACCGTTCCCGCGCCTCGATCGGCAGCGTCTCCGCGCACAGGCCCAGCGAGATGCGCCGGTGCCGCCCCTCGAAGCGATAGTCGTAGAGCCAGCTGCGAACCCCGTTGGCGTCGACGCGGAGGCCGAAGCCACGGTCTCGGCTGTCCCAGTAATAGGTGCGCTTCCCGGGCTCACCACGGCACGCGTCGGCGACTCGCTTGAGGCTGAGATCGCGGACATTTGCGGTCCTTCGCTTCCCCTCGCTCACAGCCCTCCCGGTCAACAGTAGGTCAACAGCGCGGTAGCATTATGCGCTATAACCTACCATCTCGCAATACCTATCCCGTTGCGGTGTAAGGCGGAATGAGTACAGCCGCCCAAACCCGAGTCAACAAATCGGGACTATTGCGCTGACTCTGGATCAGAAGGTTCCTGGTTCGATTCCAGGAGGGGCAACTGCAAGCGGGACCGAAGGATAGATGGCGGAGCGGCACCCCGGTTTGGGGTGCCGTTTTCGCGTCAGTCAACACAGAGTCAACTCATCCGGCTGCGTCGACGCGGGGAGCTGATTCCCGCTTGGGCGGAACGTCAGGTGAGCGACCCCAACGACCGCGCCCCGCTCACCCGAGCGAGCCACCGAGTGCATCGGAGATGGTCTTGTACGCCGAGAGCGCGCGCGCTCCAAAGTTGAGTACGCCGTCGACGGCCGCGGCCTTCTCGAGCTCGCTGAGTTGGCGGCGCCAGAGTGAACGCGGGACGCTGCCGGCGCGCGCCAACTCGAGCAGCTCTTCAAGCTGGCCCTGCATGTCCGCGAGCCGCGCCTCCGATCGCAACTCCGTCACGAGCTCGGCGATGCTCTCCACGAGATCAGGCGAGGGCGCAGCGTTCAACTGCACGTTGTTCCCGGAGCCGACGACGGTGAGCTGTGGACCGTGAATCTCGGTGCGCTGCTCCGTCGACCCAATGGCACCGCGCGGAGGGCGAGCAACCACGTTCCGCACCGCCATGCTCAGTCGCTTCGCTGCCTGAGCGAGCGCATCCGGCGCGATCGCGTGGTCGGCGGGTGACGGGGCGATGAGATCGCCTACCACTGCCGGGAGAACCTCATGCATCCGAGCCTCGAGGGCCTTCGCCTCCGCCGCGTCGAGTCGGCGGTCTCCCACCCGCTCCGCGATCTCGCGCGCGACGGCTACGAGTGTCTCGCGGCGACGATCGAGCTCTGCCTCGGCGACGTCCTGCAGTGCGAACGTGAGACGCTTCGACCCCGCGCGTCCGCCATGCGCGGCGGCCTCGGCGCGCTTAAGCCGGAGATTCGCCCTGTGTTCTCTCGCACGGTCGTGCAGCGCGATCCCGGCGAGTTCCTCAGCGTCCGAGAGGCCTTCGGCGAACGCGCGGAGCCCCCGCAGCTCCTCCTCGCCCAAATGCGTGATCACAACAGAGTCGACGTTCGCGAACGGACCTCTCTTCAGCCAGCCGAGGGACTCGATGGCCGCGGTCGTTCTGTCGTTCTCGGCCATGTAACGCGCGACATCGCGCTCGTCCCCTTCGAACTCCCGCGTTGGGCGCGCGACCATGCCGGCGAGCTCGACTTCGAGGCCCGCGTGCGGCTCGATGCCCTGGGCGTGCAGCTGCGCACCGATCCAGCGGAGGACGTCTCGCGGCGACTGAATCCCACTCGGTTTCTGCATGGCCGCAATGCTGTCGCGCGGTGCAGGGCTCCGCAAGACATGGCAGCACGGCAGCGGTCACGACGTGCGTAGCCGCCTAGATCGGCACGGTCGCCTCATAGGTGCGTTCTGCCACCGTGACGCCAGCGGAGCGCATCTTCACGC
>JALHOE010000267.1 GCA_022843175.1 Deltaproteobacteria bacterium | reverse complement strand
GGGCCAAAAACACGCGGGGGGGCGCCCGCTGACGCGCGCGCCTGTCGTGTGCGGGCGTGAATAGACGGCTTTAGGCGCTCGCTGACGCGCGCGCCTGTCGTGTGTGGGCGTGAATAGACGGCTTTAGGCGCTCGCTGACGCGCGCGCCTGTCGTGTGTGGGCGTGAATAGACGGCTCTAGGCGCTCGCTGACGCGCGCGCCTGTGTGAGGGCGCGCCTATTCGAAGATCTCGTCGAGGATGTTGGGGTCGGGCTTGATGCCGTGGGTCTCGAAGACCCAGTAGCGGCCGCGGTGGAGCACGGTCTTCACCTCGTCGGCGTGATGACCCCACACCGACGCGCGCGGATCCTTGCCGTCGTCGTGGGTGGTCTTCATCAGAATCAGGTCGAAGTGCTTGGCGAACGCCGCGCTGTGTCGGTAATCGCCAGGGTTCCACTCGAAGTTGGCGGGCGGGTCGGGCGGGAGCGTGTGCCGCTTGTAGTGCACCGGCAGGCTCATGGTGCGCGTGAACGAGAACGCGACCTCGCCGCCGTTGCGCGCGACGTAGTAGGCGGGGAAGTGGATCATCGTCCACTGCAGGGTGGCCTCGATCTTCGGGTGCCAGATCAGCCCGGTGACCCTCCGTCCCTTGGGCATGTCGGCCACGACCGAGTCGAAGTCGGCGGTCTCGCGCGCGACGTCGCGCATGAACAGGAAGAAGCTGGCCGCGGCGGCGAGACCGACCGAGACCGACATCAGCTTGATGAGCTCCTCTTGCCGCGGCTTGGCGCGCGGGACCCACAAAACCGCGGTGAGCACGACGAGGAAGGTGAGCCGCTCGAACACGAAGTTCGTGGCCCAGAACACGTGGGGGATGATCAGGTAGGCGATCACCGAGGCCACGAACAACCACCGCAGCACCGGCGGCGGCTCGTCGGCCTCGTCGCGGAAGAGCGCGGAGAGCAAGAGGAGCCCGAGGCCGACCGAGAGGATCTTCGCGTCGAGCAGGTCTGCGCGGAGGCCCGTCGCGTAGCTGGTGAACTCCTTCACCTTGACCATCGCGAAGACGTCGTTGCCCTCGTACGCGCCGTACTCGAAGTTCTGCCAGGCGAGCTGCTTCTGCCGGTAGTAGACGATCGCGCAGTAGGCGATGGCGGGCAGGAGCGGGAGCCCCGTCCGCACGGCGCGGCCGAGTCGCACCCCGAACGCGTCGCGCTCCGTCTGCGCGCGCACCACGATCGCGACCAGCATCAGCATGTAGCCGAGCGCCGTCCCGAGCAGGTGGGTCCACGCGCCGAGCACGGCGAGGAGCGCGGTGATCGCGTGGTCCCGGCGGGTGCGCGGACGCTCGTCGAGCACGCGAGAGAGCACGATCAGCTGAATGGCGAGGCCGAGGCCGAAGTTGATGAACCCCCACGCGAACGAGTACCCGACGAGGATCGGCACCACCAGGAACGCGCGGGCGCGGGGCCTCCCGGTGGCGCGCAGCAGCAGCAGCGACGCGACGGCGGCGAGCACGACGTAGAGCGACACCACGAGCTTGCCGGCGATGTCGATCGGCAGCACCACGTTGAACGCGGCGACGAGCACGTGGAACGCGGAGTTGTAGCTGAGGAGGTTCGTCTCGAAGAGCGCGCGCTCGGGCGCGGACGGATCGAGCATGCGCCGCAGGATCGCCGCGAGCGCGAGGTGCTGCGGATAGTCGACGAGGGGCAGCGACCGCGAGAGGAACAGCGCCACGCAAATCGCGCCGATCGCGACCCAGAACGCCAGCGTGAAGGAGCGGCCGCCCACGTCCCACCACGGCGCGGTGCGCGCGTGCGCCTCGTCCTCGGCGGTCGTTTTCGGGTCCTCGCCTCCGTCCGCCGCCATCGCGGTCCGGGGTAATCCACCGGCGCGGCCGCGAGAAGGGGTCGTGCTAGAAAACGCAGATGAACCCGTACGCGCCGCCCGAGTACCGACCGCACCAGCCGATGGCGCAGGGATACGGCGTCCCCGGCGGCTTCGCAGCGTGGCCCGACGGCCCGAACCTCGCCGTGCAGAAGGACGCGTCGCTGCCGGCCGTGTGCGTGAAGTGCGGCGCCGCCCCCGCGCACCAGCGCAAGAACCAGCAGTTCGTGTGGACACCGCCGTGGGTGTTCATCATCTTCTTCGTGAGCCCGATCATCGGCGCGATCGTCGCGATGATCGTGCAGAAGAAGGGCCGCCTGCAGCTGCCGCTGTGCGACCTCTGCCTCGGGCGGTGGAAGCAGGGCACGCTGATGGTGGTCGGCGGCGTGCTCTACCTCTTCGCCGCGTTGTTCGGCGGAATCATCATCGCAGCCAACGACCTCCCCGAGCTCGGCGTGCCGATCCTGGTGTCGTCGATCGTCGTGCTCGTCGTCGCGCTCGTCGTCGCCAACAAACGGTTCCTCCGCGCCGCCAAGGTCGACGAACGCATGATCACGATCCGCGCGCTACACCCGGAGGCGGCCCGGGCGATCCTCGCGGCGGCGGGCAGCGCGGCTCCCCTGACCTGAGGGCGATCAGTCGAACGGCTGGTCGCGCTGCGCGAACTGCTCGCGCTCGATCGACTCGAACAGCGCGCGGAAGTTGCCGCCGCCGAAGCCCGGGTCGCCCGCGCGCTGGATGATCTCGTAGAAGAACGGGCCCGCCTTGGGGTCGTGGTAGGTCTGCCCGGCGTCGCGGAGGAAGATCTGCAGCATGTACTTGTCGTCGCTGCCGTCGAGCAGGATGCCGAGGCGGCGCATCTCGGCGAGCGACTCCTGCACGTTGCTGATGCCGAGGCGCTTGAGGCGCTCGGGGAGCATGTCGTAGTAGGCGCCCGGCGTGGCGAGGAAGTCGACGCCGCGCGTCTTCATCTCCTCCACCGTGGGGAGGATCTTCGGAACGTTGAACGCGATGTGCTGCACGCCGGCGCCGTTGTTGTCGTCGACGAACTTGTTGATCTGCGAGTCGCGGAAGAACGGGCGCATCGGCTCGTTGTTGGCGAACTTGATGCCGCACTCCGGGTCCCAGTAGACGAGCGACTTGAGGCCCGAGCCGGCCATCTGCTTCTCGGCCTTCTTGTCCTTGTGCACGTCGAGCGTGTGGAACTGGATCTCCCAGAACTGCTCCATCCCGAGCACCTCGCGGTACCAGAGGACGAGCGGCGCGAGGGTGAGCGCGTTGGACGTGACGTGGTCGATGCAGTCGATGCCGAAGACGTTCTTGGGGAACGGGTCGGCGTTCACCGTCTCGAAGAACGGCGCGAACTTGCCGTAGTCGCCGCGGCGCTCGATGTAGCGGAAGGCGACGTCGCCCAGCGGCGTGGCGATCTCGAACGCGCGGTAGCTGCCCGAGCCGTCGCGGTCCTCGGTGGGCTCGTTGAGCATGGTGGCGCCGCGCGCCTCGAGGGTCTTCCACGCGCGGTCGAGGTCCTGCACGCGGAACGAGAGGCTCATCACGCCGGCGGGGTGGCGGCGGAGGTAGCGCGCGGCCTTGCAGTCGGCGCCCTTGGGGTGGTTCGGGTCGGGCGTGGAGACGACGGCGCGGACCTGACCGGCGCCGAACACGATCGAACGCTGGCCGGTGCGCGCGACGAGCTCCTCGCTCGCGCGGGCGACCTCGGTGAAGCCGAACTTCTCGGAGTAGAACTTGCGGCTCCGCTCGAGGTCGTTCACCGCGAAGTGGTAGCTGTCGTAGCCCATCAGCCCGAAATTCTCGCGCGCCATGCGCGCTCAACTAGCACGCAGCGTGCGCCGCTTCGAGCCTCGGAAATGCCGCGTTGCGGCTAACGCGCGCCGCGGCGGGACAGGTGCCGAACCGCTTCGGTCAGTCCGTCGAGCGTGAGCTGGAACATCGGGAAAATGCGCCGGATCATCTCGGCCGTGCCGTTCCAGTAGCCCTCGGGCTCGGGGTTGAGCCACGCGCTCCGGTCGAAGTGTTGGTAGAGCTCGTTGAACCAGCCGACGCCGCTGTCGATGCCGCGGCCGCGATCCGTCATCGTCATGTCCCACGAGCCGCCGAGCAGCTCCGACGGGTGCATGAGCGCGTCGCCGAGGAGCACGAGCTTCCACGAGCGATCGAGCTGGTGGAACAGATCGCTCACGCGGACCGAGTCGCGAAGGCCAGCGTCGCGGTAGACGCGCCCGTAGATCGCGTTGTGGAAGTAATAGGACTCGAGCCGCTTGAAGTTCGACGCGCGCTTGGCGGCCGAGAACAGCTTGGAGACGAGATCGGCGTGCGGGTCCATCGAGCCGCCCACGTCCATGAGCAGCAGCACCTTCACGTTGGGCTTGCGCGGTGGGCGCATGACGATCTCGAGCTCACCGCCCTGCTTGGCCGTTTGATTGATGGTCTCGTCGATGTCGAGCTCGGGCTCGCCCTCGCGCGAGAGCGCCTTGAGCTTGCGGAGCGCGACCTCGATCGCGCGCACGTCGAGCACGATGTCGGACCGATAGGCGCGGAAGCGGCGCTGGTCGGCCACCGCGAGCGCGCTCCGCGAGCCCCCGCCGCCGATGCGGATCCCGTTGGGGTTGACCCCGTTGGTGCCGAACGGCGACGTGCCGCCGCTCCCGATCCACTTGTTGCCGCCCTCGTGGCGGCCCTTCTGCTCCTTGAGGCGCTCCTCGAGCATTTGCCGGAGCTCCTCGATCGACAGCTTTTTGAGGGCCTCGCGCTCTTCGTCGCTGAGGAGCTTCATCTTGGCCGGATCGCGCAGCCACTCGTCGAGCACCTTCACGAGGTCGAGCGCGGCGATGGTCGCGCCGCGGAAGCGCTTGGCGAAGGCGCGGTCGAACGCGTCGAGGTCGCCCTCGCGGTGGACGCAGAGCGCGCGGGCCACGTCGTAGAAGCCCTCGAGCGTCGACTCGTGGAGGCCGAGCGAGAGCGCGCGCGCGAGCGTCACCGCCTCGGTGGGGCCGACCTTCATGCCCTCGGCGCGGAGGTCGTAAATGAAGTCGACGACCATTCGGGCCGAACGCTAGGGCTTCATCCCTCGGGCGGCGAGAGGCGGGTCAGCCGCGCGGGGACGACGTCCTCGTCCCACTCGGGGCCGTAGCCGTCGTAATGGATGCGGTAGGCCCCCTTGCTCACCTTGAGGACCTTGGCTGGCCACCACGAGCCCTTCCACTCCACGAACACCGCCTCGCCCGGGCTCGGCGTGACCGCGTTGGCGAGCTCGGTACGGATGCGCTTGGGTTTGGCGATCTCGTCGTAGTCCTCGCCCCAGCCCGTGTAGTGGATGACGGTGCGACCGTCGGGCAGGGTGGTGATGACCGAGGCCTTCCACCACGACCCGCCCCACTCCACGAACAGCGGCTCGCCCGCCACGTGGGCCTTGGCCGCCACGGCGGCGACGGGCTTGCTCTGGGCGAGGCCGACCGCGGGTAGGGTCAGCGCAAAGAGGGCGACGAACAGGAGCAGGAATCTTCGGGCCATGGGCTTCTGACGGACGAGCGGGCGGGGCGATCCATTCCGCGGCGGGGCCGTGCTAGAAGCGCCCGCGATGCGCTCGCCTCTGCTCGTTGCCGCGGCCCTTTTCGTGGGCGTCGCCTGCAATCGGAAGGCAATCGAAAAGCAGCCGGATGCGGCGGCTGTGCCGGGGGGTCTTACCCCGGAGCAGGCCGCGAAGCCGGTCGCCAAGCTGGGCGACCGCGTGATCACCCTCGGCGAGTTCGCCCGCGCCCTGGCCGACATGCCCGAGTACGAGCGCCTCCGCTACCAGAGCATCGAGCGTCGCAAAGAGCTGCTCCGCGCGATGATCGACATGCAGCTCCTCGCGGACGAAGCCAAGAAGCAGGGCCTCGACAAAGACCCGGTCGTCTCCGAAGAGGTGCGTCAGGTGCTCGTCGCGTGGATGCGCGGCAAGCTCCTCGAGGGTCTGCCCGCGCCGGGCGCGATCCCCGAGGGCGAGCTCCGCACCTTCTACGACGCGCACGTCGACGACTACCGCGAGCCCGAGCGCCGCCGCGTGTCGCAGATCGTGGTGAAGGACGAGGCCACCGCCAAGAAGGCCTATGAAGAGGCCAAAACGGCGCTGCCGTCGCAGTGGGGCGGCATCGTCAAGAAGTACAGCGAAGAGAAGCCGCTCGCGACCGAGGCGCCCGAGACCGCCGGCGATCTCGGCTACGTCACCGGCCCCACCGACACCCACGCGCAGCCCAACCCCAAGGCCACCAGCGAGATCCGCACCGCGGTGTTCGCGTTGCCGAGCGTCGGCGCCGTGTCGCCGCCGTTCAAGGACGTGAACGGCTGGCACGTCATCCGAATGACGGCGAAGAACGACGCGCGCGACCAGAGCTTCGCCGACGTCGAGCGCACGCTGCGGGTGCGCGTGCTGCAAGAGAAGCGCGCCGCCAAAGAGAAGGCGCTCATCGAAGAGATGAAGAAGTCGCTCAAGGTGCAGATCGACGAGGCCACCCTCGCGGCGATCACGGCCGACCTCGCGCTGCCGCCGGGCGTCTCGGCCTCGGCCTCTGGGTCTGCGTCCGTCGCGCCGTCCGCGTCCGTCGCGCCCTCGGTCTCCGCCTCGGGAAGCAAGTAATGCCGCTGGGCAGCCCGTACCGCTCGGTGCAGCACGTCTACTTCGACGACCTCGACGCGCTCAACATCCTCCACAACGTGCGCTTCCTGCTCTTCATGGAGCGCGCGCGCGGCGAGCTGTTCAACGCGCTCGGCTTCCGCTGGGAAGACGACTTCAGCGTCAACCCGGACAAGTACCACGTCGTCGCGGCGCACGAGATCAAGTACCTCCAGCCCGTGCGCGGCGAGGGCGACGTGGCGGTCGAGCTCGCGCCCACGCACCTCGGCACGTCGTCGCTGATCCTCGCCGCCAACGTGCAGTCGCTCGACGGCAAGACGCTCTACGCCGACGGCACCACCCGCATCGTCCGGCTCGACCCGGCGACCGGGAAGCCGTGCCCGTGGTCGCAGACGTTCCGCGACAAGGTCGGCGCGCTGGTGAAGCAGCGGGCTACTTGACGTCGAACAGCGGCGCGTCCGGGTCGGCGTCGGCGTCGGTCTCCGGCCCGGTATCGACCGCGGCATAGGGGCCCGAGGGCGTGGGCGGCAGTCCGTAGGCGGAGCAGGCGTAACCCGAGACGGCGACGCCGGTGCCGATCGCGAAGAACAACCGACCGACGCGGTGGACGGCCGGTCGTTCGAGCGGCGCGGCGTCGCCCCCGCAGAACGGGCAGGCGTCTTCGCGAATGTGTCTTCGACAACGCGCGCACGTATGCATCAGTTCCACGTTACCCCGATCATGAACGCGAGGCTGGTGTAGGAGAACTTGTAGCCGCCGCCGCATGCGCCGAAGCGAAACGTCGCGCAGCCGAGCGTATCGGTGTAGCGGAAGAAGCTCCCGATACCGGGCGCGAAATAGACATCGACCGACACCGTGCGCGACGCGGTGAACGCGATGCCGAGCCCCCCGCGCACCTCCCAGCCGAGGAGCGACGCGCGCTCGCTCATCCGGCCCTCCGGAGTGCCGTAGCGGTCGGCGTTGCCGTCGAGGCGCGAGAACGAGTAGGCGGTCTGTCGCAGACCGATCGAGGGTTGAAAGAAGAGCCCGGTGTTCCCGGTCGCGTCGTTCGCGCGCACGCGCGCTCCGAGGCCGACGAAGTGCGAGCGTCCGGCGGGCGCCCCGGTGTTCCGGATGTCGTAGGAGTGCGACGTCCACTCGTAGAGCGCGACGAGCGACGCCCAGCGCGCGAACGCGACGCCCGCCGAGGCGCCCAGCGTCGCGCCCGTCGACAGATACGGCCCGAACCAGTCGGCGCCGAGGCCGCCGAGCCCGAGCTGCACCCCGAGCGTGGGTCGAATCGGCCACGGGAGCTCGAGCTTCTTCTTGCTCTCGTACGGATACCCCGTGCGCGCGACGCTGTGGATCGAGTCCCAGCGGATCAGCTCCTCTCGCTTGCTCGGGTAGCGCAGGAGCAGGTAATCGCCGCGCACGCCCTCGACGAGCTCGCCGCTCTTCACGTCACCCCACGCGGTGCGGACCGAGACCTGCTCGGCGTGGACCGAGCCGGCGCACGTCAGCACGCAAGCGAGCGCTCTCGCGTTCACTTGGCACCACAGCCGCAGAGGTGCATCGCTCAAGCATGACACGTCAGACGTGCCGCTCCAGAAGCTCCGCGCAGCGCCGCCACGCGCCCTCTTCGCAGAGCGGCGAGCCGTGGGCGAAGGCGATCACGGTCGGCGCGACGCGCTCGAGCGTGTCGAGCGCCCACTTGCGATAGACGGCGCGATCGCGGATGCCGACCCACTCATAGGTGCGACCGATGCGCAGGCCGCCGACGGTGCGGAGGCGGCGGAGCATGAAGCCCTCGAAGCCGGTGCACGCGCTCTCGACGTTGAAGAACGCGTCGCCGACGACGAGCACGCGCGCGCCGTCGCGCTCGACGACCATCCACGTCTCGCCGTTCTTCACGCCCTCGGCCGGAAGGAGCTGCACGCCCTCGGGCAGCTTGGCGTCGCCGAGGGGCCGGATGCCGAGGTGTCCCTTCCGCTCCAGGCGAGGGCGCGCCCCGTCGCTCGCTACGACCATCGCGTCGGGGAACTTCGCGCGCAGGTCCGGGAGCGCCAGGTGATGGAAGTGATTGGGCGCGACGAGCACGCGCGCCGATTCGAATCCAGCCGAGCCGAGCAGCGGCTCGAGCGGCAGGTGTCGCACCGGCGAGTAGACGAGGTCGTCGACCACGACCATGTCGACCGTCCAGCCGCTCTTGGCCGGACGGGGGACGTGCGCGACGCCGCGCGCGATCACTGCCCGGGCGGCTCGCTCGCCTTGCTGGGCGGACGGGCGACGACGACCATCGCGGCGCGGAGCAAGCGGTCTCCGAGCGTGTAGCCGGGCTGGACCTCGGCCACGATGGTGCCCGCGGGGTGCTCGGTGGTCTCGATCTGCTGAATCGCCTCGTGCACGAGCGGGTCGAACGCGGTGCCGATGCCCGCGACACGCTTGATGCCGACCTTGCCGATCGCGTCGACGAACTGCTTGAGCACCATGCGCACACCCTCGGCGATGGCCTTGGAGTCGTTGGCCTGCTCGGCGTGGAGCACCGCGCGCTCGAGGTTGTCGAACACCGGAAGAAGGGTGCGGAGCATCTCTTCGGAGCCCTTTTTGTGGGCGTCGTCGACCTCGCGGCGGCTGCGCTTGCGGTAGTTGTCGAAGTCGGCCGCGGTGCGGAGGAGCTGGTCGCGGAGCTTGGCCGACTCGGCCCTGGCGGTCTCAAGGGGATCCGGGGCGGGAGTATCCTCCGCCGGCGGGTCGTTCTCGGGGGGGCTGCCGTTCTCCGGGCTATCCGTCATTTGGGCGGCGAGCATAATCAGTCTCCGCTCAGGTGTCAGGACATCGCGAGCAATTGCGCGCGCGCCCCGAGTCGACGACTGTTCCCCGAGAATCCATGGCCGCGCCGCCCTCTCCATCCCTCCGCGCATGCGCCGCATGCGGGAACCCGGTGGACCCGCTGCGCGCGCCGGTCGTCGCAATTCTCGACGGTCGCTTCGCGTACTTCTGCTCGCCCGAGTGCAAGCAGTCGACGTCCGCACAGTCGCTCGCCCCCCCGCCCGTCGCCCCCAAACCACCCAACCCCGCGCCCGAGCCCGTGCCCGTGCCCGTGCCCGTGCCCGAGCCCGGTCTCGAGCCCGCGCCCGATCTCGAGCCCGAGCCAGCCCCCTCGGCCCCGGCGCCGAGCATGCGCTCCCGCGACGACGAATCCGCGTTCTCCACCCGCCCGCCCCCCGGAAGCCTCACCAACAACCGCACCGTGCGCGCCGTCGCCCTCGTCCTCGCGACCGCGGGCGTGGCCATCGCGCTCGTCGACGCGCGCGCGCACCACTTCCGCCTGCTCTTCGCGACGGCCGCGTGCGCGATCCTGATGATGCTGGTCGCGCTCAACGCCCAGCGCCGCAGCGCCGATGCCGCGATCGAGACCGAGCTCGGCGGCCCGCTGTCGCTCGCGTCGATCGCGGCCACCTCCACGGTGGCGCTCGCGTGGATCCTCCTCGTGCTCGGCAAGCCCGGCGCCGCGAGCGCCGTGTCTGCGTCGGTGTGGGTCGCGCTGGCCGCCGCCGCCGCCGAGCTCGTGTCGTTCGCGGTCATGCGCGGCACCCTCGCCGACGCGCGCGCGCTGCTCTCCGCGCTCGACGGCCCAGCCTCGTTCGTGGGAGAGGTGCGCGAGCTCGCGCCGGGAGATCGCGTGCACGAGGACGTGAAGGTCCTCTCCGGCGAGGTCGTGTCCGAGCAGTGGGGCGCGTCGCACCTCGCGGCGCGCCGACGCGAGGGCGATCCGATCGCGGCGGGCGCCGTCATCCGCGAGGGCAACGCCAAGGTGCGCGTGAGCGCGGTCGGGAAATCGCGCGCGTTCGCCCGGCTCCTCGGCGACGCGATCGCGCGCTCCGATCGCGCGTCGCCCGCGGTGCGCTCGCTCGATCGCGCCGCGCCGATCGTCGCCGCGCTGGTGGTGGTCACCGCCGTCGTGCTCGGCCTCGTCACCCGCGGCCGCTTCGGTCCGACCGTGGTGGCGGGGTTCGCCGCCGCGGCCTCGATCCTCATCCCGCCGGCGCGGCGTCTCGCCGTGCGCGAGCAGCTCCGCGGCATCGTCGAGGCGTGCCGTCGCGGCGCGGCGTTCCACGACGCCGACGCCTTCGTCCGCACCGGCAGCGTCAACACCGTCATCTTCTGCGCGCGCGGCACGCTCCACGTCACCGCGCCCGATGCGAGCGACGTCGAGGAGGTCGTCGGGCGCGCCAGCGCGGCCGACGTCCTCGCGCTCGCCGCCGGCGCCGAACGCGGCGTCGACCATCCGATCGCCGAGGCGATCGGTCGCGCGGCAATGGCGCGTGGTGTGCGACCGATCGACGTTCGAAACGCGAGCCACGAGCCCGGCCTCGGCGTCCGCGGCGAGCTCGCCGGCGGCCACGCGATCGTCGTCGGGGGCCGCGAGCTGTGCCTCCGCGCGCACGTGCCGACCGCCGACCACGAAGCGCGCATCGGCGAGCTCGAGGAGTCGGGGCGCGAGGTCGTTCTCGTCGCGCGCGGCGGCCGGATCATCGGCCTCGTCTCCTTGCAGTACCCGCTCCGCGTCGGCGCGCTCGCGGCCGTCCAGCGGGTCGAGGACGTCGAGGTCGAGCCGGTGATCCTCGGCGGCGGAGCGCGCGCGCGTCTGGCCGCGATCGGTCAGGCGGTCGGCATCACCCATATTCGCCCCGAGATCCTCCCCGGCGATCGCGCGGCCGAGGTGCGCCGCGTCGCGCAGAGCGGGGGGCCGGTCGCGGTGATCGGGCGGATGAGCCGCGACGCGGCCGCCCTCGGCGCGGCCGA
>JALHOE010000266.1 GCA_022843175.1 Deltaproteobacteria bacterium | reverse complement strand
GCGTGGAGGGCGCGCCCTCGGTGCCGGTGGCCGGCGCGTCCTGTTCGGCGGCGGGCGCGGCCGAGGGCGAGGCGGGCTCCTTGCGCACCGCGCACCCGACGAGGAGAAGGAAGGGAAGTAGTCGTTTCATCCGCAGCTCCCACACGTGGATTTCACCTTCGCGCGCGCGGCGTCGAGCTTGGCCTTCGCGTCGGTGCAGCGCTGGTCGTCGCCGCCCTCCTTCGCGAGCTCGCACAGGCGTTCGGTGGCGTTGTTCATGGAGGTGAGCGCCTTGCACAGCTGCGCGCAATCGTTGCCCGCGGCGGCGAAGGCGGTCTCGGCTTCTGCGAGAGACGTCTCAGCGTCCTTTACCTTCACGTCCATCGGCTCGGCCTTCTTCAGCGAGGGAGGCTCGGACGTGCTCTTGGCCGGCGGCGCCGCGCCACCGGTGGCGGCCCCACCCCCGCCGCACGCCCAGAGGGCGAGCGAAAGCGCCGCGATCGCACGCCTCATTTGCCGTTGCCTCCGTCGGCGGTGCCCTTCTTGATGACCTCGTCCTGCATCGCGATCGCCTCTTCGTACGCCTTCATCGCGCGATCCTTGGCGGCGGCGGCGCCCGGCGCGTCGCCCTTGCTCGCGAGGTCCTTGGAGAGACGCTCCTCGACGAGGCCGCGCACCTCGAGGAGGTGGCCGCGGAAGTACGAGACCGACGGCGCGCGTCCGAGGCCGAGCTCGATGTGCTTGGTCGCGAGCACGAAGTCGTTGTTCTTGCTGCGGAGGTCTCCGAGGCGCGCGTGCGTATCGGCGATGACCTCGTCGATCTCCGGCGCCTTGCGGGGCTCGGGCTTGGCGAGCAGGCGATCGAGCGCGGCGATCGCGCCCTTGAGGTCCCCCGCGTCCTCGGCGAGGTCGGCTTCGTGGTGGAGCACGCGCGCGGTGGAGAGGTACGCGAGGAGGACGTCGTCGACGGCTTCGCCGTAACCGGCCGCTTGCTTGGCGCAGCCCCACGCGGGGAGCGCCAGGGACAGCGAGAGCGCGAGGCAGAGCGCGCGCATCACTTCACACCCCACCGCGCGTAACGATTGGCGCGCAGGTCGCGCGAGCGCGACGCCATGATCGCGTCGACGCGCTTGCTCGCGTCCTCGCTCTTGAACGGCTCCTTGAAGAGCGCCTGCGTGGTGTGCGGATGCACCAGCGCCGCGCGGGGCGGCTCGGGCCGCTGCAGGGACACCGCGGCGATGACCGCGGCGGCGGCGGCCGCGAAGGCGACGAGCACCACCGGATACCGCTTGGGTACGGCGCGTTCGAGGATGCGCCGGTGCGACAGCTGGTCGAGCGGCCGAGGAGCCACTGCGAGGTGGAGCGCTCGCGCGAGCTCGGCGTCGGGGTGACTCGAGCGCACGTCCTCGAGCTCGCGCCGGAGCCGCTCGGACTCCTTGAGCTCGTCGTCCGTGGGCGGGGCGTCGGGATCGTTTTCCCAGTCGGGGTGTCGTTCAACCATGGCTTGCTCGCTTGGCCGAGTCGATGAGCCGATCGGAGTCCGGCACACCCTCAGCCGTCAGGACCTTGCGGAGCGCAGCCATCGCGCGATGGAGTATGACGTCGAAGGTCGCGGGCGTCGCCCCGAGCGCCTTCGCCACCTCCTCGCGTGGCCGCTCCTGCAGCACTCGAAGCCGGATCGCTTCGGCGTACCGCGGATTGATCTTCTCGAGCGCGCCCTCGACCTTGCGGCGGGCGCGCGCTGCTTCCTCTTGCTCGAGGTACGAGACGTCGGTCCCCTGCACGTCCGCCTTGCGGTCGGCCTCGCGCTGGAGATCGTCGACGTCGAACGGCGTCTCCCGCTTGCGTGCGCGGAGCATGTCGATCGCCACGTGGAACGCGATCGTGCGCAGCCACGGGTAGATCCCCGCGGGGTGCCACTCGTAACGAGGCATGGTGGCGACGACCTTCGCGTAGGTGTCGGCGAGCGCGTCCTTCGCGCGCGCCTCGTCACCGAGGCGAGGGAGGAGCACCGCGCGGTAGAGCACCGGACCGTACTTCTCGAGGAGCGAGCGCAGCGCAGCGCGATCGCCCGCCTTGGCGCGGTCGACCCAACCGCGCTCGACGTCGAGATCGGCCGCCCCACGCTGCACGAGGCGCATCGTACGCGGACGAACGAACGGAGTCGTCCACATAAGGTCGTACGTCGCCGCGTGCATGGGGAGACAACGCGGGCGCTGCGCGGAACCTTACGCCGGGCCCGCAGAATTCGCGGGTGTAAGGCCGCGCTCCCGGCCTCGTTCTCCTCTCAACCAAGCCCGCTGAACCCGGAGGAGAGCCATGATCGAGTCGAACCGTTCCGCCGTTTCCCTGATTGCACTTGCGGCTGTCACTGTCGTCGTCGCGGGATGCGGCGGCGGGAGCTCGCACAAGGCCGCGCGCGCCCCCTCCTCATACAGCGGAGGCGGCTACAGCGGAGGTGCGGTCGCGGCAGAGTCCGCGCCGGCGAGCGGCGGTTACGGGGGCGGCAGCGACAGCCCCGGGACCTACGCGGCCCCGGCGGCTGCCCCCGGCGGCGCGAGCGGCGGCGGTTACGCGCCTCCTCCCACGATGGCGCCCGCGCCCACCGGCGCCTCTCCCTCGACCCCGTCGATGGCCGACAAGTCCGCGAGCAAAGCGCCGACGATGATGCCGATGCCGCCGGTGACGATCGAGACCAAGACGACCGTCACCGTCACCCCCACCCCCTACCCGCCGCCGGGCGTGGTCGAGGACCAGTCGCCGACCGGCGGCGTCCTCACCGCCGCGATCTGGGACGACCACGCCGCGCGCCCGCAGTTCCAGAACTTCCTCGCGCGCTACCCGAGCTACTCGCAGCAGTGGGGCATCGACATGAGCAAGCGGGTGACCGTGCGCGTCGAGGACAGCAAGGGCGTGCTCGTCGGCGACGTGCCGATCGCGCTCCGCGCGCCGAACGGCAGCGTCGTCAACCTGCGCACCCACGCCGACGGCACCACGTACTTCTGGCCGACGACGAGCATGCTCAACTACCAGGGCCAGGGCACCTTCGCGGTCGCCGCGCAGGCCGGCACGCTGCGCAAGGAGGGCTGGTTCACCACCCCCGTCGGCGACACCACCTGGACGCTCCGCCTTGACGGCGTCCCCGCGCGCGCGCAGTCGCCCGCGCTCGACATCGCGTTCGTCGTCGACTGCACGGGCAGCATGGGCGACGAGATCTCGTATCTGCAGAACGAGATCGCGGGCGTCGTGAAGCGCGCCAAGGCGCAGCACGCGATGCGCCGCGTGCGCCTCGGCCTCGTCATCTATCGCGACCGCGGCGACGAGTACGTGAGCAAGTCGTTCGGCTTCACCGAGGACCTCAACACCTACCTCTCGTGGATCAAGACCGCGCAGGCGGCGGGCGGCGGCGACATGCCGGAGAGCGTGAACGCCGCGCTCGCCGACACCGTGCAGAAGCTCGATTGGGCCGGCGACGAGACGGGCCGCCTCGCGTTCCTCGTGGCCGACGCGCCCCCGCACTTCTACGCCGACGAGCAGTACACCTACAAGAACGCGATCGTCGACCTCAACGCGCGCGGCATCAAGCTCCTGAGCGTGGGCGCGAGCGGCATCGACAAGTCGACCGAGTACGTCTTCCGCCAGATGAGCGCCTACACCGGCGGCCGCTACGTGTTCCTCACGGACGACAGCGGCGTCGGCGACTCGCACCTCATCCCGGACATCACCAACTACCAGGTCGAGCACCTCGACAAGATCCTGGTGCGCGCCATCGCGGACGAGGCGCGGGCGTTCAAGCGGTGAGGCGAAGATCTCCCCGTCGGCTACCATCACGGGGATGAGGTGGCTCGCCGCGGCGTTGCTCTTGGCCTGCTCCGCGAAGGATGCGCCCACCGCCGACGCAGCCGTCGAGGAGGACACCGCGCCGAAGCCGGTGCTCGATCCCGCGCTCTTCGACTGCACCGCGAGCAAGACCCCCGCGCGCCGGTCGACCACCCCGGAGGCGTGCCTCCGCGACCCGACCTGCAAGACCCGCCTGGTCGTCGGCCATCGCGGCGCCGGCGGCGATCTCGGCCGCATCGCCCCCGAGGACACGCTCGCGGCCTATCGCGCGTCGATCGTGCTCGGCGTCGATCTGGTCGAGACCGATCCGCGCCCGACCAAGGACGGCGTGATCGTCAACATCCACGACACGACGCTCGATCGCACGACGAAGGGCACGGGCAAGGTCGAGGACAAGACCTACGCCGAGCTGAGCGCGATCGAGCTCAAGACGGATCTGCCGGGTAACTACGGGTGCGAACGCATCCCGACGCTGAAGGAGATCCTCGAGCTCTGTCGTGGACGCGCGCTGGTCCTCGTCGACGCCAACAAGACGGCGCGCGTCGATCTCCTGGTGCAGGCGATCCAGGAGGCCAACGCCCTCGACTGGGCGGTGTTCGACACCTCCGACCTCGCCAAGATCGATCAGGCGTTGATGCTGGAGCCGAAGCTGATGATCCAGCCTCGCGTGCACGCGGTGGCCGACGCCGAGCTCATCGCCACCAAGTACAAGACGCACCTCCCGGTGTTCGTCGAGATCGACTCCTCGATCTTCCCGAACAAGGCCGACGTCGTCCGAGCGATGGGCACCCGCGTGCTCACCAATGCGTTCCTGATCGACGTCTCGGTCAAGCTCGGCTCACCCGCCAGCCGGTACCTCGAGCTCTACGACAAAGGCGCCGACGCGCTCCAGAGCGACCTGCCCGATCAGGTCCTGGTAGCCCTCGGTCGGAACTGAGCGCACGCGAGCTCCCGCCCGTAACGCCCGCTTCGCTGCGCCATCTGTTGGGGTGGTGTTAACCTCGAGCGAGATGTTGGGTCGTGCGCTCTCCGCAACCGAGCACGCCGTCGCGTGCGCGTGGTCGCTGGGCGAGGTCGCGCTGATGCTCTCTCGCGGCCGCGCCCGCCAGTCGACGCGCGGCGAGTCCCAGCTCCGCGCCGATCTGGCGACCCGCGGGTTCTACACAGAGCTCCCCGAGCGGCCCGCGCTGCGCGGCCTCGACGCCGGCGCGCGCGTGCTCGTGGGCGACAACCCCTATCGGTTCCACACCGAGGAGACGCGTCCCGAGCACCGCGTCGTCGCGCGGTTCGTCCCGAGCAGGCGGCCGACCGATCGACTCGTCGTGGTGTTCCACTGCTACGGCGTCCCGTCGCCGCGGCTGATGGGCGCGCTGTTCGGGCTGCACGAGCGCGACGATGTCGACGTCGTGTACCCGATCATGAACCACCACCAGCGCGGCCACTACCCGCTCTGGCCGGGCTCGGGCCTCACGCACGCCAACGCCGCATGCATGCTCGAGAACCTGCGCTCGGTGGTGACCGGCGCGCGCACGGTCGTGCGGGCGCTGCAGGCGGCGCGCGAGTACCGCCGCACGACGGTCATCGGCTTCTCGATCGGCGGGCAGCTCGCGATGCACGTGGCGAACACCGAGCGCGTCGACCGGGTGCTGCTCTACGCCCCGGTCGTCTCCGTCGCGCGCACCGCGCGCGAGCTCGGGCTCATGCGAAGGTTGCACCCGCGGACGAGCCGCATCGGGCGGTGGGTGCACCCGAGCTACGACGAGGCGCTCCTCGCCCACGCCGATCCGTTGCGATACCCGCTGCGCGTGCCCGAGGAGTCCGTCGACGTCATCGCCCACAGGCACGACGCGATGACCCCGCCGCACCAACTCGAGCCCATTCGCGCGCGTTACCCCCGCGTCGGGTGGCACGAGCTCGACGGCACGCACGTCGTGCCGCGCGGTCGCGCGTACTTGAAGCGCCTCGTGCACCGCGCGGTGTGAGGTCGCAGTCTCACCGCTGTCGCGGCATCCGAGCGCCCGAGACCGACAGGCGCGTCGGGCCTCGCGATATCCTGGTCCGGTGCTCCTCCCCCCCGGCTCGCGCGTCACGGTCCGTTGGACCGACGGCCGGAAGTACAGCGCCTTCGTCGTCGGCGCGCGCGACGGGCACTACGCCATCCGCTTCGACGGCGCCGCCGAGGCGACGTGGGTGCCCTACGCGCACGTCGCGCTCGAGGGCGGGCTCCCCGAGACCTCCACCATGGCCGCCGCCGCCGCGGGCGCTCGGGTCTACGACGAGGGCGCCGAGGTCATGGCGCTGCGCAACGGTGCCCTCGAGCCGTGCATGATCATCGAGTACGAGCCGGCGCGTGGCCTCTACAACGTCATGTGGAACCGCGACAACGTCGCCGACCACATCGATCCGCGCGCGATCGATCCCACGTCGCACCACGGCCTCTATGGCCGCAACGCGCAGGAGGAGCGCAACAACCCGACGTTGCCCGTCGGGACGCACGTGCTCGCGCGGCGGAGCGACGGTCGCGTGCTGGGCGGCACGATCATCGCGAACGACGGCGAGAGCCTCGTGTGCCGCTGGGACGGCGAGCGCGCGCGGCAACGCCTGACCAGGACCGAGATCGTCCAACTCGGCGGCGTCGCGCCGCCTCCCCCGCGTCGTCCCGGCGAGATGTTCGTCCTCGATCCCACCCGACCGCCGACGCAGCAGACGCGCGACTGGTACCGCGACGGCGAGGCGGTGTGGGCGCAAGCGAGCGAGGACCACTGGTGGTACGAGGCTACCGTCGTCTCGCGCGAGTGGGTCACCAGACCGGGCATCGCGGGTGGCGACTCGCGCTACACGATCGAGTGGGCCGACGGCTTCGGTCGCAGCACCAGCTTCGACGCGCAGCTGCGACTGCGCACCGGCTGGCTGCTCCCGATCTACTGAAGCTCAGTCCTTTCGGGGCGAGGAGCCAAACGACCGGCCGCGTGCGACGATGAACGCCCATGCGCTCTTCGCTCTTCCTCGCGCTCGCCGCGCTGATGTTGCCCGCCGTCGCCCACGCCGACTGGCCGACCCTGCGTCACGACGCCCGTCGCACCGCGATCGCAGCCGGCACCTCGACGATCACCAAGCCAACGCGCTACTGGCAATATTACGTGGGTGGCGCGCTGCGCCCGAGCAGCCATCTCGCGATCGACGTCGATAAGGACGGCGTCACCGACGTCGTCTACATCGCCGGCGGCAAGGTCCTCGCGAAGCTCCCCGACGATCGCTTGGTGTGGGAGTCGCCGCCGGTCGAGCTCTCCACGTTGCACGGGGTCGTCGACCTCGACGGCGACGGCGTGAACGAGGTCGTCGCGAGCTCGGTGCGCAACGTGTACGTGCTCTCCGGGAAGACCGGCTCCGTGCTGTGGAAGCAGCCGGACGGCGAGGTCGGGAACGTGGGTGGCGTGCGCATCGGCGACGTCGACGGCGACAAGAAGCCCGACCTCGTCATCGACGACTGCGCGTGCTGCGGCATCAGCCCCACGGCCTCGCCCCCCGGCGCGGTCTACAAGTTCGACAAGGTCGCTGCGCCGACGAAGTTGTATTCACCGAACACGCGCGGCCACTGCGGGTCGAGCGCAGTGACGTTGCTCGACGTCGACGGCGACGGGACGCTGGAGGTCGCCTACGGCGGGCCCACCGACTACGTGCTCACGCAGGGAAGGGATGGCGCCGTCCTCGCCACCTCGGCCACCATCGGCGAGAACATCTACTACTCGCAGTGTGAGGCTGCGAACGTCGACGGACGACCGGGCGACGAGCTGATCTGCTTCCAGAGCTCGTACATCGATTCGACGATGGCCGGCGGCCATCGCGTGGCGGTGCTCACGTACGACCCCACCGCGACGCCGAAGCTCAAGACGCTGTGGAACACCTCGTCCGCGCCGAAGGCGACGGGCCAGATGGTCCACGTCGGATCCTCGGTCTCCGATCTCGACGGCGATGGCCGGCTCGAGATCGTCGTCTCGTGGAGCAGCGGAGGCGTGTGGACGACGACCGTCTACGACGCGAGCGCGGGCACGGTGCTGGCGACGATCGCCGGCGAGCGTCTCTCCGCGGTGCTCGACCTCGACGGCGACAAGAAGCCCGAGATCCTCACGCTCGGCGCCGCTGGGCTCACCGCACGCAAGTACGAGCGCGGCGGCACTCCGCCGGTGACCATGTTCGCGACCATCCCCAACGCCGCGGTGGCCTGGCAACACGACATGAGCCGTGCGCAGCGGTTCGGCGTGCCGTCGCTTCCCCTCTCGATCGATCTCAAGGGCGACGGGAAGGCGGCTCCGATCCTGTTCTACCCGCCGACCGCCACGACCAAGGCGCGCTACGTCGCCACCCGGTTCGACGCGACCGGCAAGGCCACGGTCGCCGCGGCCTACGAAGTGCCCGACGGCATCTCGATCCTGACGACGCAGGTGTGGAACAAGGTCAATCGCGCCTATCCGCAGCTGCTTGTCACCCGCAACGATGGTTACCTGGTCGTCCTCGACGACGCGTTCGCCGCGACGAACGGGATCACCTACGGCACCGGCGAGTTCAAGGTGTTCCTCCCCGGCATGCGCGTCGGCGGCTTCATCGGCGCGCCGATCGCCCCCCGTCTCGGTGGGACGAGCGACGCGATCGTGGTCACCGATAGCCGGGGGACGCTGATTCGGCTCGACGCAGCGAGCGCGTGGATGGCCGGTCCGCCGAAGGTCCTGTGGGAAGAGCGCGGGGCGTCGTCTCCGACGACCGCCAAGGGCGTCGACGGTGGAAAGCCGGGCATCGTCTGCAACAAGTCGTCGGCGGTCACCGCGCTCGGCGGCGGCGGCGCGACCCTATGGACTCGTCCACTCGCCGGCTCCATGAGCTTCGACGCGCTCGGCGGCGACGTGAACGCCGACGGCGTCGACGACCTCTTCACCGCGTGGGTGAGCGCCGGTGCGGTGATCAACCTTCAGGTCCACGACGGCAAGACCGGCGCGCCGATCTGGAGCGCGCCGCACAGCGTCTCGCTGAACTGGGGCTTCCAGCCCTTCAGCGTCGCCGACCACAACGGCGACGGCGTCGCGGACCTGTACGCCGTGCCGAACACCGTCCGCGTCCTGCATGGCAGCAATGGCAGCAAGCTGGCCGAGAACGCCACGTTCCTCGCGTATTTCACCCCGACCATCGACGACGTGGACGGCGACGGCGTGAACGACGTCACCCTCAGCAGCGGGTACTACCCGGCGCGCACCTGGAAGAAGGACCTCACCACCCAAGCGTGGATCGGCGGAGACGATCGCCCCTATCAGCACGGCGCGCGCGCGGCGTGCGGCACGCGCTCGGTGTGGGTGCAGCCGTCGCTGCAGTATCCCGGGCTCGTTCGCCTGACGAACATGAACGGCACCGACGTCGGGAAGCTCACCTCGATCTACCTCGCGAGCGGGGCGCTCTACGCCGCCGCCGCGGACGCGACGACGGCCGGTAAGTTCCTCGGCACGCTCGGCAACGTCGCCATCAAGGCCGACCTGCTCGGGACCGGCAAACATCCGGAGGCGCTGATCGGGTCGAGCGACGGAAACCTCTACGCGATCGACCCGTGCGACGCGAAGCTCGATTGGGCGTTCGACATGCGCTTCGCGGTCGGCGATCCGATCCTCGCCGACACGAACGGCGACGGTACGGACGAGATCCTCGTTCCCGCCGCGGACGGCTATCTCCACGCGGTCTCCGAGCGCACGCTCGAAGCGCCCGCGGAGGTCAACGACAACGATCCCTTCGCCGCGCTCCCCGCAGCGGACGTAGACGAGGTCGCGACGGCGGATCGTCTCGGCGCCTCGTGGTCCGCGGTGACAGGCGCGGATGGCTATCAGGTGGCCGTGTTGACCGAGGGCGGCTCCTACGTGTCGCAGCCCGATTGGATCGACGTGGGCGCCTCGACCAACGTGGTCATCAAGGGCCTCTCCCTCTCGATCGGGAAGAAGTATCTCGTCGCGGTCCGTGCGATCTCCAAGTCCAAGGGCTCGTCTGTGGAGACGCGCTCCGACGGCGTGGTCGTTCGAGCGCCGCCGATGATGGACGGCGGCCTCGGCGACGCGATGCTCGGGCCGGAGGACACCGGCGTCACCCCGTCCGACAGCACCGTCGCCGACACCGATCCGATCGCGATGCCGGGCGACGGCGCGGCGACCGAGGACGCCGGATGCGGCTGCCGAACGAGTGGCACCCGGGGCGGCTCGACGCTCTTCGCGCTCCTCGCGTTGCTCGCCCTGCGGCGCCGTCGCTGCGCGCGACCACTGAGCTAGACTCGCCTGCGTGCGCTTCGCGATCGCGTTCGTCCTTTGCGTCGGCTGCGCGATCGATCGCGCCGGCACCGGCGACCCGATCGACTTCGAGGACGGCGCACCCCTGGTCGACTCCTCGGTCGCGATCGACTCGGCAGCCGAGGACACATTCCGCGAAGACGTCCTCGTCGAGACCGAAGCCGACACGGCGACGCCGGACAGCGCTGCGCCCGACACCGCGAAACCCGACACCGCAGCGCCCGATACAGGTCCTCCCGATACAGGGCCAGCCGACACGGGGCCGCTCGACACCGGCACCCCCGACACCGCTCCGCCCGATCCGCTCTACCTCGAGTGCGAGTCCGGCACGCTCGTGGGCGGGATGGCGCTCATCGCGGACGCGGCCGCGTCGAACGGCCAATACGCCAACGTGCCGTCGACCTCGATGCCATGGAGCGTCGGCACCGGCGCGCCGCCGGTCCGCGTCGAGCTCCCGGTCACGTTGCCCGCCGGCACTTGGTACGTGTGGGTCCGCATGTACACCCGCGGCGGCGACTCGGACGCGATGTACGTCGGCTTCGAGGGCGGGCCGCTTCGCCGGTTCTACACCGTCGATTGGAACAAGTTCATCTGGGTCGGCGCGGAGGGCGGCGGCGCCGGCGCGCGCCTCGAGTTCACGCTGGCCACCGCCGGTCCGCGGAAGCTCTACGTCGGAGTCGGCGATCCCGGCACCGGCTGCGATCGCGTCGCGTTGACGCGAACCGCGACGTGGACGCCGCCGTGACACCCGGGTGAGCGGCCAGGGGGCTCTCACGCTCCCGCTCGCGACGACGCGCGCACCGCTCGTCTCTCGTTCGGACGGTGCATGCTCGCCGCGTGTGACGCGCGAACACGGCGCTGCGGCGTGCAGCTTGCACGACTCTTCCGCGGCACGCTCGAGGAGTGCCGGGGGGGAACACGATGCACGAGCGCGAGCGCGTGGTGGTCGATGGGCTCGACGAGATCGAACTGTGCGACGCCGATCTCGAAGAGGTGAATTGGGTCGAGCGACCGCGGTTCGCGCTGCAGATGCGGCCGACGCGTCCGTTCAACTGCGGTGCGTTCGCGCGCGCCGTCGAGGAGGCGGAGCTGTGCGGCGCGGAGCCGCCCCCGCCCCCCAACGTCAACGACATCCCCACCGTGCGACCGCGCACGTAGCGCTCGTGAGCGCTCTCGAAGAGCGTACGCTGGGCGCCATGTCGAGGACGCGGCTGCACGCGACGTTCGCGCTCCTGAGCTTCGGCGCATGCCGGCCAGCGCCGATCGCGCCGGCGGAGGGCCCGGCGCCGCCGGCTCCGAGCGCACCATTCTCGACCG
>JALHOE010000265.1 GCA_022843175.1 Deltaproteobacteria bacterium | reverse complement strand
GGCCGCCCCCCCCGGCCGCCACCGATCGAAATTCCGATCTACTCGCTATACGCGTTAGATCGGCACGTGCGGCGCGGGAGGTGGCTCGGCGACGGGGCGCGCGGGCGCGGACACCGGCGGGCGCCGCGGGCGTGCGCAACTAACGCGTATAGCGAGTAGATCGGAATTTCAGGCGGTGGTGCCCTCCGGTTCGGGGCGGGCGGGCGCGGCGGGGTTCATTATAACGAACACTCCTCTAGCGTCGCGGACCAGTGCGCGCTAGACCGGGAAAAGAGTGTCCCCGGTCGACCCGCGCGCCGACAAACGTCGCCTAACCCACCTCCGGCAGCTCGAGGCCGAGAGCATCCACATCATCCGTGAGGTCGCGGCCGAGTTCGACCGGCCGGTGATGCTCTATTCGATCGGCAAGGACTCCGCGGTGATGGTGCGCCTCGCGCAGAAGGCGTTCGCGCCGGGGCCGCTGCCGTTCCCGCTGATGCACATCGACACCACGTGGAAGTTCCGCGCGATGTACGAGCTGCGGGACTCGCTGCCGAAGTCGATCGGCGCGCAGCTCATCGTCCACAGGAACGAGAAGGCGCTCGCCGAGGGCATCAACCCCTTCGACCACGGCAGCAACCGCTACACGACGATCATGAAGACGCACGCGCTGCTCGAGGGCCTCAAGGTCCATCGGTTCGACGCGGCGTTCGGCGGCGCCCGCCGCGACGAGGAGAAGTCGCGCGCCAAGGAGCGCATCTACTCCTTCCGCGACGAGCACGGCCAGTGGGATCCGAAGAACCAGCGCCCCGAGCTGTGGAACCTCTACAACGGCCGGATCAAGCAGGGCGAGTCGATCCGCGCGTTCCCGCTGTCCAACTGGACCGAGCTCGACGTGTGGCAGTACGTGTGGCTCGAGAACATCCCGATCGTGCCGCTCTACTTCGCGGCGCCGCGGCCGGTGGTGGAGCGCGACGGTACGCTGATCATGGTCGACGACGACCGCATGCGGCTGCGCCCCGGCGAGAAGCCGCGCGAAGAGGTGGTTCGGTTTCGCACGCTCGGCTGCTACCCGCTGTCGGGGGCGATTCGCTCCAGGGCCACCACGCTCCCGGAGATCATCAAGGAGATGCTCCTCGCCACGGTGAGCGAGCGGCAGGGCCGCCTCATCGATCACGACGAAGAGGGCTCGATGGAGACCAAGAAGCGCGAGGGCTACTTCTGATGGGAGAGGAAGCTGCGCTCATCGAACGCGACGTCGAGGGTTACCTCCGTCAGCACGAGCAGAAGGAGCTGTTGCGGTTCGTCGCCGTGGGCTCCGTCGACGACGGCAAGTCCACGCTGATCGGGCGGCTGCTCCACGACACCCACGGTCTCTACGAGGACCAGCTCGAGGCGGTGAAGCGCGCGTCGATCAAGGGCGCCACCCGCGGGGCGCAGGCCGACAGCGCGATCGATTTCTCGCTCTTCACCGACGGCCTCAAGGCCGAGCGTGAGCAGGGCATCACGATCGACGTCGCGTACCGCTATTTCTCGACCAGCAAGCGCAAGTTCATCATCGCCGACACGCCGGGGCACGTGCAGTACACGCGCAACATGGCGACCGGTGCCTCCACCGCCAACGTCGCGATCATCCTCATCGACGCGCGCCTCGGCATCCTCCCGCAGTCGCGGCGGCACGCGTTCATCGCGTCGCTCCTCGGCATCCCGCACCTGCTCGTGTGCGTGAACAAGATGGACCTCCGCGACTACGAGCAGGGCGTGTTCGAGTCGATCCGCGAGGAGTTCGCCGCGTTCACCAAGAGGATGGCGTTCCACGACGTCACCTTCATCCCGATCAGCGCGCTCCGCGGCGACAACGTCGTCCACGCGAGCGAGAAGATGCCGTGGTGGCAGAGCGGCACGCTCCTCCACGTCCTCGAGACGCTCCCGATCGCCGGTGACCGCAACCTCCAGGACTTCCGCTATCCGGTGCAGTACGTCATCCGCCCCGACCTCACCTACCGCGGGTTCGCGTCGCAGGTCGCCTCGGGTGTCGTGCGGGTCGGCGACGAGGTGCTCGCGCTGCCGTCGCAGAAGCGGAGCCGCGTCGTCTCGATCGACACGTTCGACGGCCCCAAGGAGGAAGCCTTCGCGCCGATGAGCGTGTCGCTGCGCCTCGCCGACGAGATCGACATCAGCCGCGGCGACATGCTCGTTCACCCCGACAAGCCGCCGCGCGTGGCCGATCGCTTCGAGGCGATGACGGTGTGGATGTCCGAGAAGCCGCTCGACTGCGAGCGCACCTACCTCCTCAAGCACACCACGAGGAGCGTGCGCGCGCGCGTCGAGGCCGTGTCGGCGGTCACCGATCCCGAGTCGCTCGCGCCGCGCGCTGCCCACACGCTCGCGCTCAACGACATCGCGCGCATCACCGTGCAGTGTCAAAAGCCGCTCTTCTACGACCCGTACGGAGAGAACCGCAGCACCGGCGCGTTCATCCTCATCGACTCGCTCACCAACGACACGGTCGCCGCGGGGATGATCCTCGCGGGCGAGAGCGCCCTCAAGCCCCAGAGCGGCGAGCGCACGCAGGTCAGCGCGGCCGAGCGTCGCGCGCGGCTCGGTCAGCGCGGCGCAGCGATCACCGTCGGGGGAAGCTCGATCGAAGCTGCCCTGGCGCTCGCGCACCTCATCGAGCGCCAGCTCTTCGACGCCGGACGCGTCGCCACCGTGGTCGACGATGGGAAGGGGCTCGCGGCGTGCGCGCGCGGGGGCCTGATCGCGATCCTCCCCGAGGTCTCCGAGCACACGCGCATCGACGACGAGCCGATCGCGCTCGCCGGCGACGGCGAGGAGCGCGCGACGGCCGTGCTCGCGGCGCTACGGGACCGCGGGACGTGGGATCGGGGCTGACGGATCGCGCACCGCCATCACGATGTAGAAGGCGGCGAAGAAGAAGACCGCGGCCGCGAGCACGGTGAAGAGCACGCGAAACCCGATCACCAGGGGCGAGCGCGAAGCGTGACCGGGGCCGCGACCGGTGAGGAGCCGGTAGATGCCGACCGCGCCGAGCACGTAGGCGATGGTGGCCGGAAGCCCCGCGAGGAACGAGAGCCCGCGCCCGCCGCGCGAGATCTCCGGGTGGGTGACGGCGCCGCCCGTGCGCGCGTCGCTCGTGACGAGGATGATGAGACCGGCCACGAGGAACGCGGCGCCCGTGAGCAGCATGCGCAGCCCGGCGCGACGTGCCTGGCGGATCTCGTCGTCGATCATTTGGGCGGGGGATTCGACGGCGCCTTCGACGGCTTGATCTCTTTGGCGTCGGCCGGGAAGACGTGGGGTTTGCCCTTGGCGAGCTCGACCTTCACGTCTGCGAAGGTGACCTCGCCCTCGGCCTCGGCGTGGAACTTACCCTTGGCCTTGCCGTACATCGAGGTGGGCTTGCCCTCGCCCTCGTCGAGCGCGGCGCAGATGGTGATGTCGGTGCCCCACTTGGGGAACACCTCGATGACGATCCCGCCGTCGATCCCCGCGTCGACGTGGCCGAGGATCTGGGCGTTGTCGGCGAGGCAGTCGTCCTGCGCGACGTAGACCACGGCCTTCTTCCCCTTGGGCATGCCCTGCGGGAAGATCACCTTGCCGAAGATCTCGACCTCGCACGTCTCGGAGTGCCCGGCGCCTGCGGACGCGGAGGCCGAGGGCGCCGCCGAGGCGACCACGGAGGCGGAGGCCGACGGCGCCGTGGCCTTGGCCGGAGCGCTGGCCGAGGGCGCCGCCGCGGGCGTCTCCTTCGGCGGCTCCTTGCAGCCAAGGATGAGGATCGCTGCGAGGGGAAGGGCGAAACGCATCCCGGCTGGATATCAGATCCAGTCGCGCCCCGACAAACCATCGGGCCCTATTTCGGCAGCGCCTCGATCGCCGCGAGGACCTCGTCGGCGTGCGTGGCCGGCGAGACGTCCGCGAACGTGCGGGCGACGGTGCCGTTGCGGTCGATGAGGAAGGTCACGCGCGACGCCATTCCGAGCGTGCTGCTCACGCCGTAGCTCTTGCAGATCGTGCCGTCCTCGTCGGCGAGCAGGGGGAACTGGAGCTTGTGCTCCTCGGCGAACGCGCGGTGCTTCTCGACCGAGTCGCGCGAGACGCCGACGAGGGCCGCGCCCGTCGCCTGCAGCTTGCTCCACCGGTCGCGGAACGCGCACGCCTCTTTGGTGCAGCCGGGGGTGCCGTCCTTTGGGTAGAAGAAGAGGACGACCGGGCGGCCGTGGAACTCGGCGAGCGTGCGCGTCTTGCCGTATTGATCGGGCGCGGAGAACGCCGGCGCGGGTTCCCTTGGCGCGAGCAGGCCGATGCCGCCGTCGGGACGCTTCACCTGACCGCACGCCGCGGGCGCGAGGGCGAGCACGAGGGCGAGGGCTGCGCGGCGCACGGGCTTACGATGCCACGGGCGCACGGAAGGTACCGAACGGATCAGCCGCCGTCGGCGCTCGCGTCGGACGACGCGTCTGTGGCGTCGGTCGACGCGTCCGTGGCGTCGGTCGAGGCGTCGGTCGCGCCGGAGTCGGCCATGCCCGTGTCGGGCGCGCCGGTGTCGGGCGGGTCGGCGACCTTCTGGCAGCACGGCACGTCGGTCGTGCCGTCGCTCACCGACTTGCCGCACGCGCTCTTCGCGGCCGCGTTGGTCACGTCCTCCCACTGACCGATGCACTTCATCGGGAAGTTGTCGAGGCAGGTGAACCCCGCGGCGACGCACGCGTTGGGACCCGTGGGCCCTGCAGGCGTGTCGTCCGAGCTGCAGCCGATGAGGGAGAGGAGGAGGGCAAGGCAGGCGAAGCGCATGGCCGCGCATCGTATCAGCGACGCGCCGGGATCGCCGCCGGCGGAACGCTGTTCGGGCGATCGACGGCCGACAACAAGACCGAGAGCATCTCGCGGTGCTCGCTGGTGGGGCGCACGAAGCCGTCCGCGTGGACCAGCTTCTTGGCCGCCTCGTGCGCCGCGAGGGGACGCGCGTCGACGAGCGCCGTCTGGATGAGCTGGAGCCACTTGCTCCCGATCGACTGGTTGGCGGCGACGATGTCGCTCGGGATCGGCCCCGCGTGCGCGAGGAGGGCGACCGCGTCGTCGCGCACGCCACCGTGGTCCTTGAAGCCGGAGCGCGCGATCTCCACCGTGCCGCTCACGAAGTTGAAGCACGTGGCGCCGACGTCGACGCGCCTCTCGAAGATGGCGCGCGCGACCTCGGCGTGGCTGCGGACGAAGAACTCCTCGGAGAACGCGCTCACCAGGCTGACGCCGGCGGCGCGGAGGGCGGAGCGGATGACGAGGTAGCCGGACGCGCTCTCGCGATCGACCCATGCGGCGCGGACCCCGCGCAGATCGGCGAGCGACTGGATCGGCCCGTCGCGCAGCGAGATCAGGCCGGTGTGGTAGCTCGACTGGCCGTTGCGCATCGTGACCGCGACGTCGACGATGCCGCGCATACGAAGGGCGCGCGCCGCGGCGAGCGGCGGCACCCACGCGAGATCGACCCGCCCCTGCTCGAGAGACGCGAGGAGCACCCGGTAGTCGTGCGCGCGATGGACCTCGACCGGCACGCCGAGGATCGGCGACAGCGCAGCCGCGAAATGATCGGCCGCTGCGTAGCCCTGCTCGGACTCCGGGATCACGCCGAACCGAAGACGCGCCAACATCTGGGGGGCCAAAGACTAGCGCCGCGGCACGCGCGTTGCTCCTCTGTGTGTTCACAACGTGAAATCCGCGGTCCGATTCGCCCTGCTCGCGCTCCCGCTCACGGTCGCGGCGTGTCGGGATAACGGGATCGACGACTCCGCGGACGTGTCGACCCGCGACATGCAGGTCGTGGTCGCGGTGAACGGCGAGGCCGACGGCACCGTTGTGCGCGCGCACCCGTCGGCGCTCCTCCCCTATTCGGGGCGGCTCACGCTCACCGGCGGCGATCGCCTGGTGCTGCGGGGCGAGGGCGAGCTGCGCCCGGACGGCGCCGAGTACGCCCTCAAGTCCCCCCGCAAGAGCGGCAGCTTCGTCCTCGATCTGCTCCGCGCGCACGACCACCCGCTCACCGATCTCGAGGTCGTCGTGCCGCCGCCGTTCACGCTCACCGCGCGCGCGCTCCGCGTCCGCTGGAGCGAGCCAATCGAGCTCACGTGGGAGGCAGCACCCGGCGAGCACGTCACGTCGATCGAGTGGACGGGCGCGTGCACCAAGCGGGTCGTGCGTCCCCTCGCGGCGGACGCGGGCGCCTACGTGGTCAACGGCGGCGAGGTGTTCCGCGTCGATCCGAGCGCCCCCTGCCCGGTCACCTTCTCGATCACGCGCACGGCGCCGGGCCGCAGCATGCGCACGCTCTACGCCACGGCCAAGCAGACCCGCACGGTGGAGATCGTCCTCGACCCATGAAGCGCGCGCTCCTCTCCCTCGCGCTCGTCGGCTGCGGCAACCCGGAGCCGCGCGACACCGGCGGCCTCGCCACGAGCGAGCTCTCGCTGCAGGTGCTCGTCGAGGCCGACGAGCTCGAGACGCGCATCGCGGTGGGCATCTACGCGCGCGGCTACACCTACGCGCGCCTCGATCTGCTACCCGGCGAGCGGCTGGTCGTGCGCGTCCCCGGGAGCGAGCCGATCGCGCTGGAGCGCACGGCAGGGCTCGCCACCTATGCGGCGAAGCTCGCGGCGGTGGGTTCGTTCGAGCTCGACCTCGAGCGCGGCGCGCAGAGCGTCCGCGGCTCGGTCGTCGAGCTGCCGCCCGCCTTCGCGTTCGAGATCCCCGAGCGCGGCATCGAGCTGACCAAGCCGTACACCCTGCGCTGGTCGCCCGCGAGCGAAGCTCCGATGAAGCTGTGGATCGCCGCGCCGTGCGTGGCGGTCGCCGAGCGCACGCTGCTCCACGACCCCGGCGCGTTCACTTGGAGCGCCGCGGACTTCGGCAGGGGTCGCGAGCCCGCGCCCTGCACCGCGACGATCCACGCCAAGCGCGCAGGAGGCACGCTGCGACTCGCTCCGGGGTTTGCCGGCGTGCAGCTCTTTCGCGCCGAGCAGCTGCGCGCGCTCGGGGTGCTGGCCTCGCCATGATCGTCACCATGGCAGCATTGGCAGCATTGAGCAGCGGCCCCCGCGAGCCGTACTCCGTGGCGCGGATCACGGGCTACGGCGAGTACTTCGACGGCAGCCGGCTGGTCGGTCACGGCAGCCGCCAGAGGTACGACGGCGGCGCGGTCGGCATGGAGGTCGAGGCGGTGCGCATCCCGCGCGACCTCGGGCTCGAAGCTCGGCTCCAGATCGGCGGCATGTTCTCGACGGGGCGCGATCGCGCGCGCCGGGTGGTCGGGCTCGAGCTCGGCGCGGCGGCGGCGCTCTTCCACCTCGGGTCGTTCAGCATGGCCGCCGCGGTGGGGCTCGGCATCCACGGCGGTCGGCACGAGTTCGTCGAGATCGTCCGCGTGTACCCCTACCTCGGCCTGCGCAACCGGGTGTGGTTCAGCGACGCCACCTCGCTGCACGTCAACGCGTATTACCTCCCGGTGTCGTCCTCCGGCTACCGGGACATGGAGCTCCGCGGCGAGGTCGCGCTCGGCGTGGGCTGGTTCATCGCCGGCGCGCGTGGGTCGTGGATCGCCTATCGCGGCGGAGATCCCCGGCGCACCTACGGGGAGCTCGGGCTCGCGGCGTTCGTGGGTGCCGCCTTCTTCTGACGGTGGCATGATCACTGCTGCTTGAGCGGCCAACGCATGACAACCCGCGGGTTCTCCGTGAGCAGGGTGCGACAAGGCGTCGCGCGCGCGGGCATTTTGTTCGCGCTCGCGGTGGCAGGTTCGGCGTGCACGTACGTGGAGCAGGTCCACGTGCATCACGCCTCGGCGCCCAAAACCGCGGCCGCCAAGCCGGCCGAAGAGCCCAAGTTCCCCGCCACCGATCCGCTCGACGGCGTGGTCCGCGTCGCCAGCGTCAACGGCGAGTGCTCGGCCACCGTGGTGGGCGATCGTCTGGTGGTCACCGCCAAGGGCTGCTTCGACCACATCACGAGCCCCAAAACGTTCCACGCCGATCGCATCCGCGCGCGCATCGGCGGCGGCGCGGTCGCGTGGCACATCGTGCCGGTCATCGCGGTGCTCTCGGCCCCGTGCACCTCGGTCGCCGTCATGGTCACCGACGCGCCCATCCCCGACGCGCCCCCCCTGCGCATGCGGCTCGGCGCCGAGGTCGCGGTCGGCGAGCCGGTGCGCGTCATCGGGTTCGGTCGCTGCTCGGGCGCGTCGCCCGGCACCCGCACCGTCGGCTTCCTCGGCCACGTCCGCGAGCTCGACGACGCCACCTTCCGGCTCGACGCGCCCGCCTGCGTGGGCGATGCGGGCGGCCCCATCGTCTCGGAGTGGACGGGTGAAATCGTCGGCGTCCTCCAGGGCGAGCCGGTCCTGAGCGACGGCTCCACCTCCGCCGGCGCCGCGGGTTTCGCCGCGCGGATCGACGTCGCCCGCGGCCTCCTCGCCCAGGCCTTCATGGTCGCCCACGGGGTTGAGCCGGCGCAGCTGCCGCCCATCGCGTGTCAGTGAACTGTCATCTTCGCGTCCGTGAATTATCATGCCCGCGAGCATGCTGAGGCCGACCCCCGAGCAACTGTCCACACTCACCAAGTTCGAGCAGAAGGCGTTTGCGATCGCCGACACGGTCAATCGCCATCCCTCGCTCAAGCGCGCCGCGCACGCCTTCCTCAAGACCGTGGGCGCCGGCTGGGTGCACGTCTGCACCAAGAACCTGCTCCGCACCAAGGGGCTCGAGAACCTCACCTCGCTCGACCCGAACCGCGGCGTCGTCGTCGTCTCGAACCACCGCTCGTTCTTCGATCTGTACGTGATGGCGAGCGTGCTGCTGCGCAACACCAGCTGGGTCGACGGGATGTATTTCCCCGTGCGCGGCGAGTACTTCTACGAGCGACCGGACGGCATCCTCGTGAACATGCTCATGTCGATGTGGGCGATGTACCCGCCGGTGATGCGGCGCCCCGAGGCGCGCCCGTTCAACGAGTACACCGTCGACCTCATGGCCGAGCTGCTCCAGCACCGCGGCACCGTCGTCGGCATGCACCCCGAGGGCACCCGCAACAAGTCGGACGACCCCTACACGCTGCTCCCGGCGCAGCCCGGCATCGGCCAAATGGTGCATCGCGCCAAGCCGATCGTGCTGCCGCTGTTCGTGCTCGGGCTGAACAACGACTTCACCAAGCAGGTGAAGGGCAACTTCGACGGAGCGGGCGCGCCGATCACGATGGTCATCGGCAAGCCGGTCGACCTCGACGCGCACGTGCAGGAGCCGCCCCGCCTCCGCACATACATGAAGATCGCGCACAAGCTCCGCGACACGCTCACCGCGCTCGGCCACCAGGAGCGCGACTGGCGCGCCCGCGAGGGCCTCCCCTACCTCGGCCCGCCGGTGCCGCGCTCCACGATCGAGGCGTGAGCACGGGTGGGCTCTAGAACCCCGAGCGGCGGCCCATGGCCATGCGGCGCTGCGCTTTCGGCGACAAATGGATGTGGTCGCTCGAGAGGCGATCGGCGCGCAGAGGGTTGGCCTTGGTGATCGCGCGGAGGCGCGGCGCATCCTCGGGCTCCGGCGTGGTCTCGTCGTGATCCTGCGAGGGCTCCGACTCCATGATCGTGGGACGGCGCGCGCGCGATACGGTTGCTGAACGCGGCCGAGAACGCGCGCGACGCGAGCGATTATCGGAGCGCTTCGCGCAGCGCGGCCGCGGCCTCGACGAGCGAAGAGCGGGCGGACTCGAGGCCGCCGGAAGCCGAGAAGAAGCCGTGGAACAGGCTCGGATAGCAGCGGTAGCGGACCGGCACGCCCGCGTCGCGCAGCTTGTCGGCGTAGGCGCGGCCCTCGTCGCGCAGGGGATCGAAGCCAGCGGTCGCGACCATGGCCGGCGGCAGACCGGCGAGCTGCTCCTGCGGAGCGAACAGCGGCGACGCGCGCACGTCGTAGCGCTCGGCCTCGTTGTTCAGGTAGCGCTCGCGGAACCACACCATCGTGTCGTACTCGAGAAAGAACCCGCGCCCCATCTGGCGGATGGACGGCATCGACATGGTGAAGTCGGTGGCCGGGTAGATGAGGAGCTGAAAGGCGGGCTTGCGCGCGTCGCCCCGCGTTTGCTGCGCGACCACGGCGGCGAGGTTGCCGCCGGCCGAGTCTCCGCCGACGGCGATGCGCGCGGGATCGACGCCGAGCTTCTCTGCGTTGCTCGCGACCCAGCGGAAAGCGGCGACGCAGTCGTCGACGGCAGCCGGGAACTTGTGCTCGGGGGCGAGGCGATAGTCGACGGAGATGACGAGGCAGTGCCCGTCCTCGGCGAGCACGCGACAGGGTGGATCGTGGGAGTCGAGGTTGCCGAGGCAGAACCCGCCGCCGTGAAAGAACACCAACGCGGGCGCGGGCGTGCGGTGCAGGAGCGGCTCGTAGATGCGGATCGGGATCCCGCCGTCGATGCGGCGGTCCTCGACGCGCGCCATCGGACGCACCCTTGGCGCCATGATCAACGCCGACTCGACGAGCTCGCGACGGGCCTCTTCGAGCGCGAGCTCATGGGTCGGCTTCTTGCCGAGCCGCTTGTGCATCGCGATCGCAAACTGGATTTGCTCGTCGAGCACGAACTCGTCGATCTGGCGGCGACGACCGCCCGCGAGCGCGATCATCCACGAGCGGGGCATGCTCATGGCCGCGAGCGCGAGCCGCTTCTCGAGCCGGGCGCGAAGGTTACTCATCCGCGCTCAGGGTAGCCCGAGCGCGCGCAGTTCGGCGCGGAGAGATTCGGCCCCCTCGAACACGATCGCCGGCATGCCGACCCTCCACGCCGCCTCGACGTTGACCGCGCGATCGTCCACGAACACGCACGCACCCGGCGGCCGACCGAGCTTCTGCGCGGCGAGGAGGTACGCCTCGGGTTTCGGCTTGCGCACTCCGGTCTCGCACGACACGAACGTCCACTCCACGTACCGCGAGAGGCCGACGCGCTCCTCGATCAGGCGATACCACTCCGTATAGTTCGACAGCGCGTGCATCTCGACGCCCGAGCCCTTGAGCTCGACGAGCAGCTCCTCGACGCCGGGGAGGAACGCGTAGCCGGCGGCGACGTGGCGCTTGAACGCGGCCACGTCGAACGTACGACCGTCGAGGAAGAAGCGCTCCATGCACGCGGCCTCGTCGATGTGGCCGTGCTCGAAGTCGACCCACGCGCGCGGGTGCTTCTGCGCGAGCAGCTCCTCGAGCGTGAGCCCGAAGAACCCGGGCATCTCGTCGAAGAACGGATCGCGCACCAGCGTGCCCATCACGTCGAGGAGCAACGCGGGGCGGAGACCGTCGAGGACGAGCGGCGGCGAGGACACGCCCCGAGCTTACTGCGGTTGCGACGTGGGCCAGCCGGTCCAAGGCCACGGCGCGGTCGACGTCGACGGTGCGGGCGCGGGCGCGGGCGCAGTCGACGG
>JALHOE010000264.1 GCA_022843175.1 Deltaproteobacteria bacterium | reverse complement strand
GGCGCGGCCGACGCGGTCGTCGCCGCCGGCGCGGGTTTCTTCTCGTCGCACCCGATGGCCGCGAGCGCGACCGCGAACAGAATCGATGAGCTCCGCACGCGGCGAGGATAACGCGATTTCAGCGGTCGAGGCCGCGCTCTCGCCGCGCCATCAGGCACCGCTCGTCACCCGGCATCAGCATGCGGCACCCCTTGGGGCGCAGCTCGTAGATCGTGCAGTGCACCCGCTGACCGAGCTTGCCGGCGAGCGCGGTGCACCGCTGCGACTGCGGATCGAGGCGCAGGTGCGGCACGCCGCTCGGGTCGTACACCACGTGCTTCTTCGCGAGGTCCTTCTTGGAGAGGAGCTTCGTGTCCCGCACCTCGAGGTACCAGATGTACTGCTCGGCTTGGTTCTCGTCCGGGTTCACGCAGCATGCGCCGCACGAAGTGCAGTCGAGCTTGCTCACCGCGGTAGTGTACGTGCTACGCAACTTGAGTGCGTTTTGACCTCTCCCGGCTGCGAAGCAAGCTCGCCTCGGCGACCCCCGAGGTCTCGAGCCGCGAGGGCAAGCGCGCCGCAGTGGCGATGATCGTGCGCGAGGGGCAGGGCGACAGCGAGATCCTCTTCATCCGCCGCGCCGAGAGCCCGCTCGATCCGTGGTCGGGTCACATGGCCTTCCCCGGCGGTCGGGCCGATCCGGAGGACGGGGGCGATCTCCTCGTCACCGCGCTCCGCGAGACGGTCGAGGAGATCGGCGTCGATCTCCGCGCGCACGGCGAGCTCCTCGGTCACCTCTCCGACATCCCGGCGATCGCGCGCGGCAAGTTCATGGGCATGGTGATCCGCCCCTACGTCGTGGCGCTCCGCGGCGATCCGCCGATCTCGCCCAACCACGAGGTCGCCGAGGTGGTGTGGTCGCCGCTCGGCCCGCTCCTCCGCGGCGAAGCGAAGACGACCTACCCCTACGTGCACGAGGGCCAGAAGCTGCTCCTGCCGGGGCACCTCGTCGGCGAGCGCGTGGTGTGGGGGCTCACCCACCAGATGGTGGAGTCGCTGCTCTCGCTCGCGCGCAAGTGACGCTCACTTCGCCGTCGAGAGCTCCATCAGCTTCTCGCACTCCGTCTTGGTGCGCTTCCAATCGAAGCCGATCTTCATCGCGATCTGACAGCGGAGATCTTGCACCGCGAGCACCTTGGGATACGCGTCGAAGAGCGGCGTGCCGGCGTCCCACGCGTCCTTCATCTTCGCGGCGCGGAAGGCCTCGACCGCCCTCGCCCACGTCGGGCGATCGGGCTCCTTCAGCTCCTTCGGCGTGTCCGCGAACGCGACCACCGGCGGCGGTGGCGCGGTGGCGGCGACCGTGGGGCCGACGAAGGCCTTGAGCTCCTTGATTGTCAGCTCGCGCTCCTTCGGCTGCCACGGGCCCTCGTTGGCCTCGAAGTGCGCGAGCAGCTCCTTCGCGAGCGGGTGCTGGTTCGCGTCGGTGCGGTGCGCCGCGCCGAGCAGCAACACTTTGCTCACCTCCGCGCCGAAGCCGCGCATGTTCTTGTTGTAGGCCGGGTACATCAGGCCCTCTTTGTCGGTGTCGTGCAGCGCGCCGAGCGTGTGACCGATCTCGTGCAAGAGCACGGCGACCGAGCGGTGACGCTTGCGCTCGCCGAGGAGCTTCAACCGCTCGTCGGGCTTGAGCTTGGTGAAGGCCGCCTCGGCCGCCGCGTGCTCGGTGAAGTCGCTCGCGGCGCGAAGCACGAAGTGACGCCCGAGGTAGCGCGCAGCGCCGAGCTCGTGGAAGGAGAGCGTGAAGTTGGAGAACCCGGAGATGAGGCCGACCGTCCACTCGACGTCGTCCGCCTTGTCGTGCGCGGCGAGCGCGGTGAGCGCCTTCTCCATGTCGTCCTGGGGTGGGGCGCCGGGCCACGACGCCATCGCGGCGATCTCGATCCGCGTGTCGGCGGCCTTGAGCAGGATCTCGTTGGCCGTCTCGACGAGCTCCTTGAGCTCGTGCTGCCAGTCGAGCGTCTGCGACGCGTACTGCGACGTGGCCCACACCCGCAGCTTGAACGTGTGCGCCGCCTTCTTCGGCAGCGGCCCCGACGCCTCGGTCTTGAACGACGCCGGACGCGCGGCCTCGGCGTTGTGCTTCTGCGCCGTGGTCTCGTGGCCCCAGCTCGAGTCGTAGAAGCAGCCGGTGCTGAGCATGGCGAGGAGGAGGGCGCGCATGGCCGGCATGGTATCTGTTGTTCATGCGCGCGGTGTTCGCTCTGCTCCTCGCCTCGTGCGCGTCCGGCGGGTCGGACGACGCCCCGCCGGCCGGCGACGCCTCGGTCGAGGTCGACAGCGCGAGCGTCGTCGAGGACAGCGCCGTCCCCGAGACCCCGGGCGAGACGCCGACCACGGACGCGCCCGCGGACACCAAGCCCGAGGATCCGATCGCCGAGTCGCTCGTCGGGACCGATGTCCCCTCGCCGCGCGTCGGCATGTTCTACCTCGTGTGGCACGGCCCCGCGGCCAACGCGATGCGCACCCTCGCCGGCAAGGGCGCGCCGCAGCTCACGATCGAGGACGTCGTGCGCAGCAACGGGACGAAGAAGCTCGCCGACATGCTCCAGGTGCACGGCCTCGAGGGCGACGCGATGGCGTTCTACTATCACGTGCGCCCGAAGCTCGGCTTCTACTGCGTCTACCGCGCGCGCCCCGGCGAGACCGGACACATCCCCGACTGCCCGGACATCGAGAAGACGCTCACCACCCACGCCGCGCAGCTCGTCGCCGCCGGTGTCGACCACGTGGTCATCGACGCGACGAACCTCTCCGGTCTCGACCGCGCGGGCGACCTGCTGCAGCTGCGGCCGATCGAGGTGCTCTTCGAGGAGTGGGCGAAGCTGCGGGGCAAGGGGATCAAGACGCCGCAGATCGCGGTGTGGCACGCGATCCCGAGCGGCAGCGCCCAGTGGACGGGCTACCAGAAGCTCTACGCGAACCCCGCGTACGACGGGCTCGTCATGCGCGACAAGAAGTCCGGCAAGAAGGTCTTCTTCATCGTCGACCCGCCCGACGCAGGCCGCTTCCCCGACGCGACGATCCGCGCCGCGCTCGCCAGCAACGGCGGCAAGAACGACGTCGTCATCCAGCCGATGTGGACGCTCGACAAGACCGATCCCGCGGTCGACCGCTGGGCGTTCATGAGCTGGTGTCATGATGGAGCGCGGATCACCACCAACATCGTGGGCGCGGGCGCGTGCAATCAGCCGCACACCGCGAAGAGCTCCATCGGCAGCGCAATCGCCGTCGCGCCGTCGTTCCAGACCGGCTACGCGAGCCACCCGTTCGGCTCCGCCGGCCGCCTCGCGGGCCTCACCTTCAAGCGCCAGTGGCAAACGGCGTTCGCGGTGAAGCCCGACTACGTGTTCATCAGCGGCTGGAACGAGTTCACCGCGCAGCCCCAGCCCAACCCGCTCCCGAGCGATCCCTACAGCAAGAGCCGCGGCCTCGACCTCGATCCCGACGGCCACCGCTTGTTCGTCGACGAGTTCGGCGCCGAGTTCGGCCGCGACATCGAGCCGACCGAGGAGTACGGCAGCGCGTACTACGACCTCGTCAAGTCGTGCATCCGCGTCTTCAAGAAGGGCGGGGCGTGCGCCGGCGAGGCGTGCTGCGACCTCGACGCGTCGAGCTTCACCAACGTCTTCGCCCTCGTCCACGCCGGCACCAACGACACGCTGCTCACGACGTCCCGCATGGAGCGCGACGCGCTGGTGGGCGCGGGGTGGCGCGAGGTCTGCTCCCGCTACGGCTCGCCGACGATCTTCTGCAGCCGCGGCGACGAGCCCAAGTCGCCCTTCGGCCCGTTCGTCGCGTTCGCGAAGGAGGCGCCCGGTCGCAAGGCGCTCTACCGCTGCCTCGCCGGCAGCAAGCACTTCTACACGCTCGATCCCGGATGCGAGGGCCAGAAGGTCGAGGGCGTGCTCGCGTATCTCCCGCAGTCGCCGACGACCGAGAGCTGTCGTCGCGTCCGCCGCTGTTATCGCGAGAGCGTGGGCGAGCACTTCGTCGCGCTCGGCGGCGCCTGCCCCGCCGGCGCGAGGGACGAGGGCTTCCTCGGGTTCGTGCACTGATGTCGGCGCTCGGTGCAGTGCTGCTCGCGTCGTCGATGCTGCCGCGTGGCTTCGAGTGGACGTACCTCACGTCGGGCGGGTACACGCCGCGCGCGGCGGTGCTCGGCGCCGCGGCCGAGGGCTCGGTGCCGGTGCTGCGTTGGAGCGGCTTCCCCTCGGGCTACGGCGGGCATCGCTCCGAGCTTCGCGCGGGCGTGTTCGCGTTCGGCGCCACGCGGCTCGGCGGCGGGCTCGTCGAGATCGGCGTGCTCGCGGACGTGACGAGCGCTTATCACGCGTCGTGGGGCACGTTCACCATGCGCCTGGGCGGCGGCTACGGCCTTGCGGCTCGCGAGCGGAGCGATCGACCGCACGCGACGGCCACGCTCCTCTACGGCGTGCGCTCGGCGCTCGATCACCACGGCGTCCCCCGCTTCGGAGAGGCCTCGGTCGCGCGGCTGTTTGTCACCCATCGGCGCTCCCTCGACGGAGGCGAATGGGTCGTCGGTGTCGAGCTGAGCCCGACCTTCTTCCTCCCGCCGATCACCTGGTGGCGCTTGGCGGGCGGGCCCCCGCGCTGATTCGCCAAGAGTGAAGGAAAAACGATGAGGGACCCGAGCGCTCCTCCCCCCGAGGCTCGCTCCAAGTCCCTCACCCCCCCCGCGGGGCCCCCCCCGGAGTCAAACTCACGTGCGTCAGCTCACTGGGCGGCGAGCAGCTCCACCACCGTCGCCACGCCGCGCTCGGCGTTCCACTTCGAGGCGTAGGTCTCGCCGCGGCCGATCACCTGGCCGTTGCCGGCCTTGAGGACGAAGTACCACTGGCCGTTCGACGCCTCGCGGAGCTCGAAGCTGCTCGCGGCGCTGCCGTTGCTCTTCACCGACTGCACGCCGTTCACCGCGCTGGTGCGGGTGCCGTAGCTCTGCGACTGAAGGACGATCTCGCCGTTGTTCGCGCGGAGGTGGAAGAAGTAGCCGCCGTTGAGGCTCTTGATCACCTGGAACACCGCGCCGCTCGGCGCCGCGAGGACGCTGGTGGTGCGGGCGATGATCTTCTTGGTGCTCTCGACCGCGCGCTCCGCGTTCGACTTGCTGACGTAGGTCTCGCTGGTGCCGAGGACGGCGCCGTTCGCCGACTTGGTGACGAAGTAGACCTCGCCGCTCTTGGCGGTGCGGAGCTCGTAGGAGACGCCGGCCTGGAGCAGGCTGATCGCGTTCACCGCGGCGGCGCCGCTCGAGTAGCCCTCGGAGCGGAGCATGTTCTCGCCGTTGCCGGCGAGGAGGTGGAAGTAGACCTTGCCGTCCTTGCCGGTGAACGTCTCGAACTTGCCGGTCGTCAGCGCCAGCTCGTCGTCGGTCTCGCTGACTTCCTCGGCGTCGTCGGTCTGCGAGCCGTTGATGGCGCAGGCGGGGAGGGCGGACGAGACGACGAGGGCGAGGGCGACGGCGAAGAGCGAGGGGCGCATGGTGAGGTTCTCCGGTTGGCGAGTTCGGGCGCCCTTATCGCAACCGATGTGCCAGGCCCGACGTGTCAAAAAACCTGCAAAACCACGGGGGCTCTTGTTGCATGGATGCAACTCGCTGGCATACTCAAGCAACTAATGTTGCCCGAGATGGATCCGGACGTCCGCCTCCACGCGGCGGACATCGAGAGCCTCCACCGCTCGATCGTCGCGCTCGCCAACGAACGCACCGGCACCCGCGACGGGGCGATCTTCCTGTGGGACACCAAGCAAAAGGGCCTCGCGGTCGACTTCCACGTGGTCGACGGCGTGGTCGTCACTATCCCCGACATCATCCTGCGCAAGCGGCGTGACGGTCGCGCGAACGGCATCGCCCTCGAGGCGTACGACCGCGCCGCGCCCTATCGCTGCAACGACACCGCGCGCGATCCGAACTACGCGCGCTACTTCCTCGACGTCGCGTCGGTGCTGGCCGTCCCCATCCCGTGGCAGGGCCGCCCGATCGGCGTGCTCACGGTCTCGTCGAAGAAGCGCGACGCGTTCACCGACACCGACGAGCGCGAGCTGGAGAAGATCGCGCAGGCCTCCGCCAAATACCTCCGCCGCGCGCAGCTCGCGCGGCAGACGCGCGAGGACACCGGCCGGCCGTATTTCATCAAGGGCCTTTCGCCGGAGTGGCTCGAGGTGGAGCGGCGCATCGAGCAGGTCTCGGCGACGGACGCGCCGGTGCTGGTGCACGGCGAGAGCGGCACCGGCAAGGACCTCGTCTCCCGCGCGATCCACTTCAACAGCAAGCGCGCGGGCAAGCCCTACGTGGCGGTCAACTGCGCGGCCATCCCCGAGACGATGCTCGAGAGCGTCCTCTTCGGTCACGTGCGCGGCGCGTTCACCGGCGCTACCAACGACAAGCTCGGCGAGTTCCAGAAGGCGAGCGGCGGCACGCTCTTCCTCGACGAGCTCGGCGAGCTCCCGCTCATGCTGCAGGCGAAGGTGCTGCGCGCGATCGAGCAGGGCGAGGTCACCCCGCTCGGGAGCAACAAGCCGCCCGAGCGCGTCGACGTTCGGCTCGTCTCGGCCACCAACCGCGATCTCCCGCAGATGGTCCGCGAGGGGAGGTTCCGCGACGACCTCTACTTCCGAGTCGGGGTCATCTCCATCGATCTGCCGCCGCTCCGCTCCTACAAGGACAACCTCGAGATCCTCGCCCACGTGCTGCTCCAGCAGGCCGCGCAGAAGCACGGCAGGCGCGCCACCGCGATGTCGCGCGACGCGATGGCGCTCCTCCAGAGCTACGACTTCCCCGGCAACGTCCGCGAGCTCAAGAACGCGCTCGAGCACGCGGTCATCATGGCCAAGGGAGACGAGGTCGCCCTCGAAGACCTCCCGCGCTCGATCCGCGGGGCCCGGCCGGCGCCGCGGGCGGCCGCCAAGCCGAGGACGCTGGCCGAGCTCCGCGAGCAGTGGCTCGCCCCCCACGAGCGCAAGTACCTCGCAGACCTGCTCTCCGAGCACGGCGGCCACGTTCGCGCGGCCGCGGAGTCGGCGGGCATCAACCACGTCACGATGTACCGGCTCATGAAGAAGCACGGGCTCACCCTCAAGCGCGCGGTCGAATCGGGATAAGCTCGGGCGATGCGCTCCTCGGTGTTGCTCGCGCTCTCGGGTGTGTTGGTCGTGGGCTCGGCGGCGGCGTGGCCCCAGCTGCCGCCGATCCCGAGCATCGCCCCGTGGCCGAGCGTGTTTCCCGGCTTTCCCCCGCTCCCGACCGTCGCCGTCCCCGCGCTCCCCAATCCGGTCCCCCTCGGTCCCCTCACGCGCGGCCCGGACTACGCGATCAAGCCGAGGGTCGCGGTGCCGAAGCTGACCCAGTTCGCCGTCGCGACGCCGCACGTGAAGTTCGCTCCCGACGACAAGACGCTGCTCCTGCATAGCTCCGTCACCCGCATCGGCAGCGAGACCAATGCGTTCGGCGCGGCGCTCGGGAGCAGCAAGGCGTATCGGTCGGCGTGGTCTCCCGACTCCAAGCGCGTCGTGACCTCCGAGGAGAACGGCACGCTCACCGTCTGGAACACCAACGGCACCGTCGCCCGCAAGGTCGAGAACGCGTTTCAGGTGTTCGGCTCCGTCGGCTCGAGCAAGTACACCGGGAAAGAGGTCTCCTTCCTCGACAGCAACGTGGTGCTCTTTCACGACGGCTGCCGGCTCATGCGGCTCGACCTCGCGTCGCCCGCGCCGCCCGCGCCGCTCGGTCTTTCGAACCTCTGCGGTTACCCCTCGGTCTCGCGCGACGGCAAGCGGTGGATCCTGCTGCAGGAGGGCAGCAAGATGTACGGCCTCGGCATCTGGTACGTGCGCGCGTACACGTTCGACCTCACGACCGGCGCGACCAAGGTGTTCCTCGACTCGGCGCAGCTCCCGTCGTGGACCGACGTGCGCCTCTCGCCCAAGGGCGATCGCCTGTGCTTCCTGAAGATCAACGGCCGCGCGGGCTGCGTCGGGATCGACGACGGCAAGCTCGAGGACGTGAGCGACGCCGAGGTCGAGCGGATGCTGGTCTTCGACGCCGACGGCGGGAAGCTGCTCTGGGCGGACAAGAGCAGCGGCGCGGCGGCGAAGGGCCTCCACGTGGTCGACTTCGCGGCGCGCACCATGCGCCGCATCGCGCAGATCTCGGGCCAGAACCGCTCGTGGGGCTTCTTCACGGGCGGCACGCGGGTGCTCGCCCAGGGCTACGACGGCGCCACGGCGTTCGATCTCGCCAACGGGTGGTCGCTGCCGATCTTCGTCGGCGGCGAGAGCGAGTCGTTCTTCGCGATCCCCGGCACGCCCAAGCGCGCCTTCGTCGGCAGGGCGGTGGGGCCGTCGACGAACCTGTTCCGACTCGAGCTACCGGACTGACGAGCGTCGCCGCGTGCTAGGCGGCGACGGGCCGCTCGGTCCAGCCCTTGCGCATCACGCGGAGCAGGCTGCGATCGATCGTCTCGACGGCGAAATCGCGCGAGCAGATCTGCAGCTCGAGGCGCGACGACTCGGTGCGCGCGTGGTCCTCCTCGTCGGCGAGGAGGATCGTGGCGGCTTCGAGCCCCTTGCGCCGCGCGTAGCTGATGGCGTGGAGCGGCGAGCACCCGTCGAGCGTGCTGTCGACGACCAGGAGATCGATCGCGTGCTCGGCCGGCTTGTCGAGCGCGCGCAGGAGGGCGCCGTGCAGCGTGCGGGCGTGCGCGGCCTCGAGCACGTCGAAGCCCCGGACGCGCAGCTCCTCGGCGAGCGTCACCCGGAGATCGTCGTTGGAGGTGCCGAGCACGACGCGCGGCGCGCGGCCCCAGCGGAGGACGTAGGCCACGACCGCGTTGATGACGTGCTGCGAGAGGTCGATCACCGACATGCCCGGCCATAGAGCAACCGGCATGCCGGCCGAGAAATCAGCGCAGATCCGTGGCCGCGCCCCGAAAACAACGACATGTCCACGCGAGCCCCGCTTCGTCGATGTGACACGACGCAGCGCGCCGAACGCTAGTCTCACCGGCTGTGCGAGCCAGGAAGCGAGTTGTGCAAACGAACGAGGACATCGCGTGGGCGATCGCGGTGCGGGCGCGCCAGGGGCCCCACGCGGCCAAGCTGCTCGCCGACGCGTTCCGCGCGCACCGCGACTGGACGGCCGAGCAGCGGAAGAACGTCGCCGAGACCGCGTACGGCCTGCTCCGACGCGGACGCACGCTCGAGGCGCTCGGCGGCAACGGACGCGATCGGCAGCGGATCATCTTCGAGGCGCGGAGGAAGCTCGACGCGGGGGACCGCTCGCTCCTCGATCGGTTCGCGTCGCTCGAGCCGGTCGCGCGGGTCGGCACCGTCGGCTCGCTGCCCGACTGGCTGGCGGCGCGGCTGATCGAGGACTTCGGGGTGGTCGAGGCCGAGAAGCTGGCGTGCGCGCTCGCCGATCCCCCAAAGACCGATCTCCGCGCCAACCCGGCCCGCGTCGATCGCGAGGGGTTGATCGCGGAGCTCGCGAACGACGGCATCACCGCGAAGCCGCTGCCGAAGACGCGCTTCGGCGTGCGCCTCGCCGACGAGCCGCGCGATCTCTACGCGACGCGCGCGTTCCGCGAGGGGTTCTTCGAGGTGCAGGACGAGGGGAGCCAGCGCGTCGCCGAGCTCGTCGAGCCCACCCCCGGCCAGACCGTGATCGACGCGTGCGCCGGGGAGGGCGGCAAGACGCTGGCGCTCGCGGCGTTGCTCGGCGGGCGGGGGAGGATCATCGCCTGCGACGTCTCGGCTCGGAAGCTCGAGGTCCTCGAGCGACGCGCCCGACGCGCCGGGGTCGAAAACGTGCAGACGGTCCTGCTCGAGCGCGAGGGCGCGCTGCCCCCGCAGATCCCGCGTGCGGATCACGTGCTCGTCGACGCGCCGTGCAGCGGCATCGGCACGCTCCGACGGAACCCCGAGCTGCGTCACACGATCGAGCCGCACACGCCCTCTCGGCTCGCGCGAGAGCAGCGCGCGATCGCCGTCCGCTTCGCCGAGCGGACCGATCGCCTGGTCTACGCGACGTGCACGGTGCTCAAACAGGAGGACGAGGAGAGCGCCGCCGCGATCGCCGCCGCCACCGGCATGCAGGTGAGGTCGTCGATGCGGCTGTTCCCCCACGTCGACGGCACCGACGGCTTCTACGCGGCCGTGCTCGTCCGTTAACACCCCCATCCCCCGGACTGTGTGGGACAAAACCGTTTCGCCCGCTAAGCTCGCGGTGTGATATCCGGGGCGTTCCCCCAGCCGGTGCGTGGCTTCGTGGGCCGAAAGACAGAGGTCGATCGCGTGCTCGCGCGCGTCGAGCACGAGGTCCTCTTCTTCGTCTACGGCGTCGGCGGCATCGGCAAGAGCGAGCTCGCCTACCAGGTCATGCGCGAGCTGCGCGCGCAGCCGCGGTGGTCGGAGGCGACGCCCGTGCTGGTGGAGATTCGGCCCGGGACCACTGCGGCGCGTGCGCTCGCGCAGATGCTCGCCGCGCTGGATTCGCCTCGCCTGCCGACGGAGCCGTCCGACCAGCTCGCGCTCCTGGCTCGCCTCCTCAACGAGCGTCCGTGCCTCGTGTTCATCGACGACGCGCATCACCTCGTGCCGAGCGAGGTCGCCGAGGCGCTCGGCTATCTCGCGCGCCGCGTCGAGCGGAGTCGGTTGTTTGTCGCGTCGCGCCGCGAGATCCCGCTCTCGCCCCCACCGGTCGTCACCACGCTCGGCCCGCTCGACCGCGAGGCCGCTGAGCAGATGATGGAGACCCTCGCGGACCGGATGCAGCTGCCGCGGCCCGATCCCGAGGCGCTCATGCGGCTCTCGCACGGGAGTCCGTTTCATATCCATCGGCTGCTGGTGCGCAGCTCACCGGGCACGCGCGACGAGCTCTCGGAGCTCTCGAAGGAGGCGCGGCGCGTGCTGCTCGTGGCCGCGACCGCGCAGTTCCGCCCGTCGATCGCCATGCTGCGGGCGACGCATGAGACCGCCGACGAGGCCGTGAAGGAGCTCGGCGAGCGGTTCCTGCTCGACGTGAAGGACGGCACGCTGGTCGTGCACGACCTCATTCGCGAGGCGGTCCTCGAGGGCGTCGGGGACGACGAGCGGAGCGCCGCGCACCGAGAGGCGGCCGAGCTGTGCCTGAGCGCGCTCTCGGCCGGTGGCTCGCTCTTGCTGTCGGTCGACGCCGTGAATCACTACCTCGCCGCGGGCCGCTCCGAAGAGGCCTTCGGTGTGGTCGAGCGGTGGCAGTCCGCGCTCTCGGGCGTGGGCAGCGAGCACCTCCTGCCGCTCGAGCGCCTGCGCGCGGCTCTCCCAGCGCGGCAGGCCGCGATCGATCTCCTCATCGCGCGCGGGCTCGTCCGAGCGTCGTTGTTCGACCAGGCGACGGCTGTGCTGGCGCGTATCGGAGACGAGCTCGGCGACGCGGAGGGGGCGCGGTACGCCGCGCTCGCCGGCGAGATCGCGCAGGGGAGCGGCGATCTCGCGCGGGCCGAGGCCCTGTTCGAGCGCGCGGCCGAGCGCGCGCCGGACGCGAACGCGCGCTTTCAGGCCCG
>JALHOE010000263.1 GCA_022843175.1 Deltaproteobacteria bacterium | reverse complement strand
CGCGCGCCTGTGTCTGCGCCTGCGCCTGCGCCTGCGCCTGCGCCTGCGCCTGGGCCTGGGCCTGGGCCTGGGCCTGCGCCTGGGCGCTCGCTGCCGCGCGCGCCTGTGCGTAGGCGCTCGCTGACGCGCGGGCCCGGGGCTGCGCCTGCTACGCGGTGTGGCTCACCGCGCGGTTCGACAGCATCCCGCGGATGCGTGTCGACACCGCGCGACGGATCCGCGCGGCCGCGCGCGGGTCGAGCGCCGCCGGGGTCGGCACGAGATCGATCCGTTGGAGCGCCCCGAGCACGGCCGCGACCACCGACGGACCGCCGGTCTCGACGCACCAGCCGACGATGTCCTCGCCGAGCTTCGCGTGCTCGCCCTCGTCGCGGGCGATCGTGCGCAGCGCGGCCCGCTCCTCGGCGTCCTCGGTGCGGCGCAGCCGCGCGCGGGCTTCGGCCGCGGACAGGCCCTCGTTGACGGCGCCGTCGAGCAGCGCCTCGATCGCGATGACGGACAGGTCGTACGCGAGGTGAATCTCGTGTGGGAGCGGGATCGGTCCTGCGCGCAGCGGCACGCCGGTGAACCGGCTCGCGAGCGAGAAGCACAGCTCCGCGTGCTTGATCTCGTCGAGCGCCGCCTCGTGGGTGCGACGCAGGAGCGTCGCGGGCGCGCCGACGCCGAGCAGTTGCAGCGACAGGCGGGCGAACGCGCCGATCGAGGCGTGCTCGTCGAGCGCGTCGCGCGTCCAGCGCGTGGCGCGCGTGCTGTCGGGCGAGGGCGCGCTCGGCTCGCTCCAACCGTCTCCGCGCGCGGCGTTGGCGACCACACGACCATCTTCGACTCGCAAGGGGCGTCCCGACACGGCGCCATAATCCCAGCCGCCGACCGTCAACGGCAAGCCGACGCCGAGAGAAATCGCCGTCTCCCAACCGTGCGACTTCTTCTGTGAGCGAGCGAACGCGTCACTCATGGGCGGGGTGAAGCGCAGACCGATCCACGCGACCAACACGCCCAGCGCTGGCTCCGCTTGCGGTCCCCACGTGGCCGAGTGCTCGCCGGCGGCGTGGCGGTAGGCGCCGCCGAAACGGAAAGAGGTGAGCGCGGCCGAGCCGCCGCTGCAGTACCCGCTCGAGCAGTCCGCGCCCACCTTCGTCCCCCGCAGCGTGAGGACGCCAGCCGAGTGACGGAAGTGACTCGGCGCAGAGGAGAACGGGATGTAGAGCTGCGACTGCACAAACGCGCCAAGGCCGGTCGTGCCCCGTCGGATCGACGAGACCTCTTGGCCGAAGGCGACGTACTGAACATCGGGCCCGATCGCGATCGCTGTGTCGTGCTGGCCGAGAACCAGCGACACCACGAACCCCGGCAGAATGACCTTGGTGGGGTGCGGCGTGGAGGGACCGAAGCTCACGTCCGCCGCGCTCGGCGCTGCGATCAGCGAGGTGAAAGCGAAGACACCCAGGAAGCGTGAAGTGTGCACGTCGCCCAAAGTAGCAACCGACGCGCCAGCGCTGCTAGCATGCGCGTTCTATGGCCGCTCCCGCGGTGCCCGCCGAAACTATCTCGAAAGAGGAGCAGATCGCGAAGATCCACCTCTTCGCCGGGCTGCGCGCGGAGGCCATCCGTCTCGTCGCGCAGGTCGCGGTCGAGGAGCAGCACTCCCAGGGCACCGTCATCTTCAAGCACGGCGACGTGGGCGAGAAGCTCTACGTGATCGTCGAGGGCCGCGTCCGCATCACGCGCGAGGTGCAGGGCATGGGCGAAGAGGCGCTCGCCGTCGTCGGCCCCGGCGAGGTGTTCGGCGAGATGGCCCTGCTCGACGACTCGGTCCGCTCGGCCGACGCGCGCGTCCACGAGCGCTGCCGCCTCCTCGCGATCCACCGCGACGCCTTCGAAGATCTCCTCTTCGTCCACAAGGACCTCGCCTACGAGGTTCTGTGGAACATCGTCCGCATGCTCACCAAGCGCCTGCGCGAGACGAACGAGAAGTTCGCGATGCTGTCGTTCGCCGCGAAGTTCTGAGCCGCCTCACCGCACGCGGCGGTAGAAGTTGCTGCGCTGGTAGGCCTTCACCAGGCGGCGGATCACGATCTTGGCGACCGCGCCGATCGGCACCGCGAGGAGCACGCCGATGAAGCCGAACAGCGTGCCCGCCGCGGCCATCGCCAGGAGCACCTCGACCGGGCCGAGGCCGACGCTGCGGCCGACGACCCGCGGCGTGATGAACAGGCCGTCGAGCACCTGCACGCCGAGCATCACCGCCATCACCTGCAACACGAACGCGCCGCTGTGCCAGTCGAGGAACGCCATCGCGAGCGCGAGGCTGAGGCCCAGGGTGAACCCGATGTACGGCACGAACGCCATGCACCCGGTCAGCACGCCGATCGGGATCGCGAGCCGTAGCCCGACGACCGAGAGCCCAGCGGCGTAGAGCGCGCTGAGGATGAGGATCGCGGTCAGCTGCCCGCGCACGTACCCGGACACCATCACGTCGATCTCGCGCAGCGTCTCGAACATCTGGCGCTGCCAGCGGCGCGGGACCAGCTTGCCTCCCCGCTCGACGATCCGGTCGAAGTCGATGAGCAGGTAGAACGCGAACACCGGGACGATCAGCAGCGACAGGACGACGAACGCATACGACAGCGTGCCGAACAGCACCGTGCCGCCCCATCGCATCGCGTCGGGCGCGTGCTCGCGGATGTTCGCGCCGTAGCGGGTGAAGACCTCTTTCAGGTTGTGGGGGAGCCGGAACCGAAACTCCTGCCACAGCCAGGGCTCGGCCTTCTTGGCCAGCGCCTCGAGCTGGGCCGGGAGCTGCTTGCCCGCCTCGACGAACTCCTCGCGGAAGTATTTGAACCCGTACAGTCCGCCGAACACGAACACGCAGCCGAGCACGCCGAACACGATCATCGCGCCGAGCGGCCGCGGCACCCGCACGTTCTCGAGGACGTCGACGATCGGGTCGAGCGCGTAGGCGACGAGGAACGCGAGGAGGAAGGGCGTGAGGACGTTGCGCAGCTCGTAGGCGACCCAGATCGCGGCGATCGTCGCGAACAGCGGGAGCCACCACTTGCCGGGGCGGATCGCGATCGACGGGACCTCCGGCTCGGGCGGGGGCGGCACCGACGTCGGCGCGGGCGTGGCGATCTTCTCCTGCATCACGCCCCCGGCTTCTTCTTGTCGAGCTCCTGCTTCGCCATCTTGGCGATCTGTCCGGACACGTTCTTCGACTTCGCCAGCTTCTTCAGCTCGTCGGAGCGAAGGTGGACGATCAGGCGCATCGAGGTCGCGATCGGCGTGCGCGGGTTGGCGACGAGGTTGAACTTGATGACGTGCGATTTCACCAGGTCGCCGTTGTTGGCGATGATCCGCAGGACGTCCTCGCTGACGCCGCGGCTCGACGCGATGGTGGCCGCCTCGCCCTCCTGCAGGAGCGGGCTCCGCACCACCGCGCACGCGACGATGCGGTTGCGGTCGCGCACCAGGATCGCGCGCGCCGCCGCGGTGCCCAGCGTCGCCATGCGGACCTTCTGAGAGACCGTCATGTCGCGGATGCGCTGCTCGAGGGGCTTGGCCTTCTCCTCGATGACCTCCTTGCCCTCCTCGTCCTCGATCACGGCGTTCTCGGCGATGCCCTCGCGCTCGAGCTTCTCGGCGTGCAGCTGCGCCTCGGCGAACAGGATGTCGTCGGGCGCGGGCTCGTCCGCCGGCTCCATGATGAGCTCGTTGGTGATCGCCTCGGCCGCCTCTTTGAAGGCGGGGATGTTGAGCTGCTTGCCGTTGCGCACGGCGAGGTCGAGGACGCGGTCCGCGGTGGACATGCGCGTCTTCTTGTTCATGTAGAGCGCTTCGATGATCGACGGGTGCTCGAGCAGCTTCTGCTCGTTCGTCGCCACGAGCTCGGTCATCTTCTCGCTGCCGGTGCGGGCGATGCGCTTCACCGTGTCGACGGCGATCGCCGGGTTGGTGAGCACGCGCTCGATCGCCGCCTCGTCGTCGGGGTAGAGGCTCGCCAGCAGATCGAGGACCCCCGGCGGGACCTCGGGCGAGCTGAGCGCGCCGTCGCGAATCGGCGGGGCGAGCTTGGCGAGCGTGGCCTCGGCGGTCTCGCGCACCGTGGCGTCGATGTGCGGGAGCTCCGCGCGGGCGAAGAGCACCACCACGGTCGCGATTTGTTCTGGCTTGAGGCCGGGCACCGCGCCGCGCGCGGCCATCATGCGCATGGGCGCGGGCGCTCCCGGTCCGATCACCCTCTGAACGGGGGCCGGAAGGGATGCGATGTCGATCGGCGGATCGAGCGGCATGGCGGAAGGCTACACTCTCCGTGCGCCATGTCCGCATCGTTTACCGGCCGCACCGTGGCCCTCTGCGTCGCCGGAGGGATCGCCGCGTACAAGGCGGTCGTCGTCGCGCGCCTCCTTATCCAGGCGGGCGCCAAAGTGATCCCGCTCATGACTGCATCGGGCGCGCGGTTCGTCGGCAAGATCACCCTCAGCGGCGTCTGCGGCGAGGCCGTGATCGACGACATGTGGGATCCGAAGTTCTCCGGCGAGGCGCACGTCGCGATCGCCGAGCGCGCCGACGCGATCGCGATCGTCCCCGCCACGGCCGATCTGCTGGCGCGCCTCGCGCAGGGCCGCGCCGACGATCTGGTCGCCGCGCTGTGTCTCGTCGCGCGCTCGCCCATCGTCGTGGCCCCCGCGATGCACCCGCGCATGTGGCAACACCCTGCCACGCAGCACAACGTCGCTCTGCTCCGCGAGCGGCTGCACTTCGTCGGTCCGGTGCACGGCGCGGTCGCCAACGGCGACGTCGGCATGGGACGAATGAGCGAACCGGAGGCGATCGTAGCGGCGATCGGCGAAGCTCTCGGCAAGCGCGATCTCGAGGGCCGGCACGTCGTGGTCAGCGCCGGTCCAACGGTCGAGGACCTCGATCCGGTCCGCTTCATCGGTAACCGCTCCACGGGCAAGATGGGCTTCGCGGTGGCCGCCGCGGCGAGCGCTCGCGGCGCGCGCGTCACCCTGGTCTCGGGGCCGGTCTCGCTCGCCACGCCCCCGGGCGTCGCCCGGGTCGACGTGCGCTCGGCGATCGACATGGGCGACGCGATCGATCGCGCGATGGCCGACGCCGACGCGCTGATCATGGCGGCCGCGGTCTCCGACTACCGCCCGCGCGCGGTCGATCCGGACAAGACGAAGAAGAGCGGCGACACCGTGACGATCGAGCTCGTGAAGAACCCCGATCTCCTTGCCCGCGTCGGCGCTCGCCGCGGCGAGAGCAAGCACCCGGTGCTCGTCGGGTTCGCCGTCGAGACGCGCGATCTCGTCGGCTACGCGCGCGCCAAGCTCGCGCAGAAGAAGGTCGATCTGGTCGTCGGCAACCTCGCCGCGCACGGCTTCGGCGGCGACGACGACGAGGTGGTGATCGTCGGCGCCACGAGCGAGCGGCCGCTGCGCGGGAGCAAGCGCGCGATCGCCGACGCGATCCTCGACGACGTGGTAATGCGCCTCCATGCTTGACGTCGAGTCGATCCTCTCCGCAGACCGCGCCCACGTCTGGCACCCGTACACGCCCATGGACGAGTGGCGGCAGCACCACGCGCCGCTGGTCGTAACCCGCGCCCGCGGCCCCCATTTCGAGCTCGCCGACGGCACCGAGCTCCTCGACGGCAACGGCTCCTGGTGGGTCTCGACGCTCGGGCACAACCACCCGCGCCTGGTCGCCGCGCTCAAGGCGCAGATCGATCGAATGTGCCATGTCTCGCTCGCCGGCATCACCCACGAACCCGCGGCGCTCCTCGCGCGCGAGCTCGCCGCCGTCACGCCACGCGGGCTCGATCAGGTCTTCTACTCGGACAACGGGTCCACGGCGATCGAGGCCGCGGTGAAGATGGCCGTGCAGTTTCACGCGCAGACCGGCAAGCCGAAGAAGACACGCTTCCTTGCCCTCGAGGGCGCCTTCCACGGCGAGACGATCGGCGCCACGAGCCTCGGCGGCGTCACCCTGTTCCGCCAGCCGTTCGCGTCGGTGGTGTTCGACTGCGTGCACGTCCCCTCGCCCGCGGGCGACGACGGGTCGTGCGCGCCGATGTGGGGCGAGGCGTTCGACGCGGTCGCGCGGGTGATCGAGGCCGAGCACGAGAGCATCGCCGCGATGGTCGTCGAGCCCCTCGTGCAGGGCGCTGCCGGCATGCGGATGTACCCGCCGGCCTACCTCCGCGCGGTCCGCGATCTCTGCACCAAGCACGACGTGCTCCTGATCGTCGACGAGGTCTTCACCGGCTACGGCCGCCTCGGGACCATGTGGGGCTGCGACCTCGCCGAGGTGGTCCCCGACATCATGTGCGTCGCCAAGGGCTACACCGGCGGCGTGATCCCGATGGCGGCGACCGTCACGTCCGAGCGCGTGCTCGCCGCGTTCGCCGGCGGTCGGGAGCGCGCGTTCCTCTACGGCCACTCCTACTGCGGCAACCCGCTCGGGGCCGCGGTCGCGCGCGAGGTGCTGGCGATCTACCGCGAAGAGGGCATCGTCGCCGGGGTCGCCGAGCGCGCCGCGCGGATCGCCGACTTCGCCCACCAGCTGCAGCTGCCGATCGTCCGCGACGCCCGCGCCCTCGGCATGATCGGCGCGTTCGAGCTCCACGACCGCAGCGCCGGCTACACCGCGTCGATCGGCTGGCGGGTCTACCGCGAGGCGCTCGCCCGCGGCGCCTACCTCCGGCCGCTCGGCAACGTCATCTACATCGCGCCCGCGCTCAACATCCCGCTCGCGGACCTGCAGCGGCTGCTCTCGATCGTCGAGGACAGCATTCGCGCCCTCGGCTAGCAGCCCTGCTTCTCGAGGGGCGTGCGCGCGAGCGTGCATGCGGCGACGCGGATCGGATCGTCTTTCGGCTTGCCCCGGCGGTGCATCACCTCGGCGGCGAGGCGCGCGACCGTGGGCTCGGACGGCGCGAGATCACGCGCCACGCGTGCAAGAGCCTCGGCGTCGGCGGGCGACTTGTCGGTCTTGCGCACCGCGGCGATCGCGAGGTGGAGCGCGAGCGTCGGGCGGTCCTCGGCGCGGGGGAGCGCGCTCGGATCGAGCAGCGCGTCGAGGCTCAGGCGCCGCAGCCGCATCCGCGCGCCGAAGCGGCGGGCCTCGGCCGACGTCGCGGAGAGCGCGCGGGCTTCGACCGCATCGGCGGTCTTTGGCGTCCACGTGGCGACGACCTCGATCCGCGTGATCTGCGCGTCGAGCTCGGGGCACGCGCTCCGAACGCCGTCTGCCGCGGTGACGACCGCGTCCGGCTCCGCCCGCGAGGCGATCGCCTCGAAGGCCTTGAGCTGCTCGGCGCACAGACCCGACGCCGCCTCGCTCCGGCCGGGTGGCCGGGTCGCGCGCATCGCGAGCGAATACGCCGCGACGCCAGCGCCGTCGACCGCGTCGAGCGCGACCTGCTTCGCGAGCATGCCGGTCGCGTCGTCGAGCTGCGTCGCGGCGAGCGCGGCCGACATCGCCCGCTTGCCGTCGCCCTGACGCGCCGCGATCTCGGCGAGCATCCGCAGCGCGCGCGCCGAGCGCGGATGAAGCACGACGGTCTCCTCGGCGCGGGCCCGCGCCCGCGTGAGATCGTTGGCGCGCAGATCGAGATCGACGAGGAGCAGCGCTGGCTCGAGCGCGTCGGCGTCGGCGGCCAGCGCTCGCTGCAGGTCGTCGCGCACCGCCGCGAGCTCCGCCGCAGTCTTCGCGGTCAGCAGCCGGCAGCGCGCCCGCGCGGTGTACCCGCGCTCGAGGTCGGGATCGATCCGCAGCGCGTCCTCGATCGCGAACATCCCGGCCTGCACCTTGCCGAGGTGGCAGAGCGCAACGCCGAGCCGGGCGCCGAGCTCGGGGCCGTCCGGGTCCTCGTCGCGCGCGCGCCGGAGCAGCTCGGCCGCCAGGGCCCAGTCGCCACGCTCCTCGGCGATGCTTGCTTCGAGCGACGCGGCGTATGCCGTGCTCGGCACGAACCGCCCGACGCTCGCGCGCCCCCCATGCACGCGAACGACCTCATAGCCGCTCCCGCCACAGCCGATGACCACAGCGAGAGCCGCGAGTGTCAGCGAGCGGAGGAGCACCCGGGGAGACTAGAACGACTTCAAGTCCGAGAGGATCCTCTTCGAGATCACGACCCGCTGGATCTGCCCCGTGCCCTCGAAGATGTCGTAGACCTTGATGTCGCGGAACCACTTCTCGAGCAGCGCATCCTCGCGCTGAATCGTGCCGTCGGCGCCGAGGATCTCGATCGCCTCGAAGCACGCCCGCACCGCCGCCTGCGCCGCGGCGGCCTTGCTCATCGAGGCCTCCTTGGCGTTGGGCTGACCGGTGTCGGCCATCCACGCGGCCTTCCAGGTGAGCATTCGCGCCGCCTCGAGCCGCCGGTGCATCTTGGCGAGCCGCTCGACGATCGCGTGATAGCGCGGGACCGGACGCGACAGCATGTACCGCTCCTTCACCGCGTCGCACACGTATTCGTACGCGGCGCGCCCGATGCCGAGCGCCATCGACGCGACCAGCGGCCGCGTCGAGTCGAACGTCTTCATCGCGGTCTGGAAGCCGGTGCTCTTGCCCTCGTAGGCGGCATCGCCGCCGAGGAGGTTCTCGGCGGGCACTCGGCAATCGTCGAGCACCAGCTCGGCGGTCTCCGACGCGCGGAGCCCGAGCTTCTCCTCGATCTTGCCGACGGTGAACCCGGGCGTGCCCTTCTCGACGACGAACGCGCGTTGCCCCGCGCGCCCGAGCGCCGGATCGACGGTAGCGAAGATGACGACCCACGCCGCGCGCGCGCCGTTGGTGATGTAGCACTTGCGACCGTTGATCACCCAGTGATCGCCGTCCTTGCGACAGGTGGTCCGGATGCCGCTCACGTCGCTGCCGGCGCCGGGCTCGGTCAACCCGTACGCGCCCCACGCGAGGTCGCCGCGCTTGTCGGCGTCGGCGAGCATGCCGAACCACTTCTTCTTTTGCGCGGGCGTGCCGGTCGCCTTCACCGGCGGTCCGCCGAGCCCCGCGCCCGGGAGGCAGAGGAGCAGCGACGCGTCGCCCCATGCGAGCTCCTCGGCGCCCACCAGCGCGGTGCGGTTGCCGAACGACGGCTTCTCGCGCGACGGCGGTTCGCGCTTGATCTCCTCGGCGTCGCCGAGCGCCGCGCCGACGTCCTGATCGCTCCGGACCGACGACGCCATCGCCACGAACTGCTTGAGGAACGCGTCCGGCACGCGGTGCTCGCGGTCCATCTGCAGGCTCATCGGGCGGATGACGTACCGCCCGAGGTTGTGGAGGGCGTCCTTGAGCTCTTTCTGTTTGCGGGTCAGCTCGAATTCCATGCGCGTAGCCCTCACGTAAAGATCGGCTGAATATCCGGCACCGGCAGCACCAGCGCCGGATCGAGCGGTGCACCGAGCGCGAGCGCGGCGAACAGCTGGTCACTCGTGGTCGACGTCGGCCCGCACAGCGCGAGCTGCTTGCTGTCGCGCATGTACTTCTCGACGATGTAGTCGCGCACGAAGCCCGCGCCGCCGTGGATCTGCACCGCGTCGGCGCCGCACTGCTGCGCGACCTCGAGCGCCTCCGCCGCGGCCTCGGCGCAGCGCGCGAGCACCTCGACGTCGTCGCCGCTCTTGGTGTCGAGCGTCCACGCCGCGCGCCACACGAGGCCGCGCGCGCCCTCGACGTCGATGTGCCGGTCGGCGAGGAGGAACGCGATGGATTGGAAGTGGCCGATCGGCTTGCCGAACGCCTTGCGCTCGTCGGCGTAGGTGCGCGACACCTCCCACGCGGCGCGCGCGAGGCCGACCGCGCGGGCTGCCATCGACAGCGCATGGCGGGCGAAGAACCGGCGCGTCGCGCGCGCGAAGTCGCCGCGGCCGAGCAGCGCGTCGCGCGCGGGCACGACGACCTGCTGGAAGGAGACCTCGCCGAACGTCGCCGCGTCGAGGCCGAGCGTGGTGTAGCGCGGGCCCACGGTGACACCCTTGGCCGCGGCGTCGATGACGAACGCGCCGATGCCGTCCCACCCCCGCGACTCGTCCGTCTGGGCGAACACGACGTAGGTCGACGCGAGCCCCGCGTTGAGCACGAACGCCTTCTGGCCGTCGAGCACGTAGCCGTCGCCCTCGCGCTTGGCGATGGTGTTGAACCCGGCGCGTCGCGCGTGGGGCCGCGCCTCGCTCCACGCGACCGCGCCGAACCGTGCCGGCTCGGACACGAACGGCTCGAGGAGACGGCGCTGCTGCTCGTCGTCCGCGAGCTCGAGCAACGCGTGACCGAGCGCCGCCGGGCCGGGCATCGCGAAGGGGACGGCGGCGTCGCCCCACGCGAGCTCCTCCTCGACGAGCGCCGCGGTGAGGGCCGACATCCCCGCGCCGCCGGCGGCCTCGGGGATCGTCAGGGTGGTGACCCCGAGCTCCGCGATCGCGCGCCGCAGATCCTCGGGGAGGGCCCGGGCGCCCTCGATCTCGCGGCTCCGCTCGCGGAGCTTCTCCCGCGCGAAGTCCGCGACGGTGTCGCGCATCATCCGCTGTTCCTCGGTCGGATCGAACGACTTCATGGCGCTCCTCTGTCACGACGCGCGCACCCGCGCGACCACGAATGAATGGCCATTCAGTCAACGCTGCTCGGGCCGCGGACGCAAGCCCAAAGCCGTGTTACGGGGCGGGGCATGAAGCTCGTGACCTTCGAAGAGGGCGGCCGGGCCCGCCCGGGTGCGATTGCCTCCGACCAAGTCGTGGACCTGCAGGCGGCGCTCGGCGTCGAGTCGGTGCTGGCGATCGTCGAGCGGAGCGAGGAGCTGCTCCCGGCGATCCGCGAGGCGCTGAAGAAGGACCTCCCCGGGCGACCGCTTCCGAGCGTGAAGTTGCTCGCGCCCATCCCCCGTCCCCCGTCGATGCGCGACGGCTACGCGTTCCGGCAGCACGTGGAGACGGCGCGTCGCAACCGCGGGCTCGAGATGATCCCGGAGTTCGATCAGTTCCCGGTGTTCTATTTCACGAATCACCAGGCGGTCGTCGGCCCCGGCGACGTGCGGGTGATGCCGCGCCACCTCGAGAAGCTCGATTTCGAGCTCGAGGCGGCGATCGTGGTCGGGCGTCGCGGCCGCAACCTCAAGGCCTCCGAGGCCGACGCCTACATCTTCGGCCTCACCATCATGAACGACCTCTCGGCGCGCGTGCTGCAGATGGACGAGATGAAGCTCTCGCTCGGCCCGGCGAAGGGCAAGGACTTCGCCACCGCGCTCGGCCCCTACCTGCTCACGCTCGACGAGCTCGAGCCGAAGAAGGGCCCGAACGGCAACAGCTACCCGCTCGCCATGCGGGCCTTCGTCAACGGCGTGCAGGTCAGCGCGGGCAACCTCGGCGACATGAACTGGACCTTCGCGCAGATCCTCGAGCGCGCGAGCTACGGCGTCGATCTGTTCCCCGGCGACGTCATCGGCTCGGGCACCGTGGGAACGGGCTGCTTCCTCGAGCTCAATGGCTCGGGCATCACCAAGAACCAGTGGCTCCAGCCGGGAGACGTGGTGACGCTCGAGATCGACCAGCTCGGCAAGCTCGAGAACCGCATCGTCGCGGACGGCTAGGCGCGCGCACGGCCAGGCGCGCGCACG
>JALHOE010000262.1 GCA_022843175.1 Deltaproteobacteria bacterium | reverse complement strand
ATCTCGAGCGCGATCGAGGGATCGCGCGGGCCGCCCGCGGCCAACGTGTCGGCGACGGCGCGCGACGCGGGCGAGAGCTTCGCGACCGCGGCGTTCCACTCCGCGCCGCCGTCCCGACCGGCGAGCGCGAGGGCGAGGGCGCAGAGGTCCGCGCTCGCGTCGCAGGCCGCGAGCGCCTTGTCGAGCTGGCGCGCCTCGTCCTTCACGCCGGACACGGCGTCGCCGAGGTGCACGACCGGCTTCGACGCGCTCGCCGCGACGAACGTGTTCCCGCCGTGCGCCTCGATCTTGTAGGTGTGCTTGCCCGGCGGCACGTGCACCGTCGCGCGGCGGAGCGGCACGACGTCGGCCGTCTCGACCGCGGTCTCGGGGTTGCTGTCGCCGCGCGCCGCTCGACCGTGGGGGAGCATCGCGGTCGAGACCGCACGCTCGCGCTCGCCCTCGACGACGCGGAGCTTCACGGTCTCGTCGTCGTCGCGTCGAACGCCGTGCGACCACACCTGGAGGAGCCGCGGGCCCTCGACCGTCACCACCATCGGATCGACGGTGGTGACGAGGTACGCCTTGTTGCCGCTGACGATCCGCATCTTGTGCGCGGCGTCGCCCTCGGGCGTGAGCGGATCGTCGTAGTAGTAGGGGAAGCCCGGCGGGATCCGCAGCGCGCGGAGCGCACGCAGCCCGACCACGCGCCGGATCGCGGTCGCCGCGTCGCGCGCGGCGTCCTTGTTCGTCGCCCGGCCCACGCCGTCGGCCAGCGCCCTGTCGAGCGCGGCGAGCGCGGTGAAGTCGAGCCGCTCCGGCGGCGCCACCGCGGGAAACGGCGCGGGCAGCGGGCCCTTCGCCCACGCGAGCACGTGCTCCTCGAGCTCGAACCACTCGAAGCCCGGATCGTGTGCGCGCGCGATGTGTGCGCGCACGGCGACCCCCTTCGGCACGAGGATCGCAGTACCGAGGAGCGTGCCCCTGACGACCAACGCCGAGTCCCGAGCCTCGACCCTCCGCCACGACTCGGCGAAGCCGGTGCCGCTCTTCACGCGCTCGCCGATCTCGAACGTGCCGGTAGCCTCGCCGATCGTGATGCGCACGATCTCGCCCCCGCGGATCGCGATCTCATCGACCTCGCGTCCGGCGGAGTCCCTGCCGGTCGCGACCCTGGCCGGGGCCCAGTCAATCTTGCTGTCGATGGCGTTGGGGATGGCGGATGTTGCGATGGGGGTGGTGCTGCACGCCGGCAGGGCCGATAGCGCTGCGAGCAGAGTGAGGCTGACAGAGACCCTCACCCCCGCCCCTCGCCCGGAGGGAGAGGGGGACGACGCGAAGTAACCCTCTCCCTCCGGGAGAGGGCAGGGTGAGGGCGTCTTGTTCAACGACCCCGAATCTCGCGTGATCATGCACCCTCCATCGCGTCGGCGAGCGTCGCCATGACGTTCGCGCGAACCGTGGGGTTTCCGAGCAGATCGCGGCGCAACGGCGCCGCCATCTCGATGTGAAGGAATTGTCCGCCTGACTCTCGCACGATGGCCCCTTGAACGTTGGTCGTGGCTCCGAGCTCGCTGTGGTCGTCCGGAAAGCGAAGAACGCCGCCGTCGATGACTCGCGACAGCGCGAGTGCAACGCGCGCGACCACCGGATGACCGGGGGTGCGCACGCCCGCCGAAAGCACGACCGCGCCGGTCGCGCTCTCGCGCTCGCCGAAGCCGTGCACCTGCACCACCGTGGATTTGGGCCTCGCTCGGAGGAGGCCCTCGGTGGCGGCTTGAAACAGTGAGTCGCGCGCGTGCGCGACGTCGGCCGGGTAGTGCCCGCCGGGCAGCTGCGCCGCCGACTTGTAGCGATGCGCAGTGTTGATGAAGAGCGCGCCCCCGTGCGCGCGCTCGAAGAGCTCGCAGGCGAGCGGCAACGTGCCCTCGTCGTAGAACGTGTGCGGCGCCTGGATGTAGACCTTCGCCGCGGTGCCGGGGCGGATGAGGTACGCGCCGCCGCCGCGCTTCTTGCCCGCCTCGCGGAGCAGCACCGCGCCCTTCTCGGGCACGTCGACGATCTCGTACGAGGCCGCGCGCGCGACGTCGCGGGCGCGGGAGCGCGTCTCGGCGCCGCCGTCGAGGAGGAGCGAGACCGCTTCGCGGATCGCCCTTCGCTCGGCCTCGGTGGGCACGACGTAGCGTCCCTCGTCGAGCCCGCCCTCGCGCGTCGCGTCGAGGACCAGGGGGCAGGTGACGTCGAGCGCCTTCACCGCGCGCACCTCCACCCTGGCAGTGCCGAGCACGGGCTTGCGCTTGCAGCCCACGGCGGCGACGGACGCGGCGACGGCGAGGGTGATGATGAGGGTTCGCATGGGTGCACCTCAGTCCTCCAGATCGCCCTCGATCCAATGCGGATCGGGTGGCGGCGCGCCGGGGAGGCGCGGCTTGGCGGTCCACGGCAAGTGCACCCAGGCCTTCTTGCCCGCCGGCGGGGTGAACGTGAGGATGTGCTTGCCGGGCGTGAGGTCGTCGCCGAGGACGACGACCGTGCGCACCTCGTCCTCGACGACGAACTTGCGCGGGGTGGTGACGCGCTCGGCGGCGCCGGCGGTGCGGCGCGCGATGGCGACGCCGTCGACCCTGGCGATGAGGTCGAGCTTCTCGTGCGCGAAGGCGCGGACGGGGATGACCATGGCTTCGCCGCCGGGCACGTCGATCTCGAACTGCACGGTCGTCGGATCGAAGAGCCGCTTGCTCCGGGTGATGGCGTCGGTCGCCTCGGGGCGCTTGATGCGGAACGCGGGCGCCTTCGTCTCCGGCTCGCGGATCGGCACCAGGCGGTGCGGGATGCGCACCGTGCTGCGTCCGTCGGCCGCCGCCTCGAACGTCGCGTAGTTGGTCGGCCGCCGCGTGACGTAGCCGCCCCAGTCCACGTCGCCGACCTTCTGCACCTTCGGCCAGGGCTGGTCCGCCGCGTACGCCGGCACCGGGCGCGGCGCCGCGTCGGGGTCGAGCTCGCCGAGCGAGATGTCGAGCGGGCCGTCGGCCGGCGTCAGCGTGAGCGTGCCGCCTCCGGGGACGAGGACGTGGAAGACCGCGCTGTTGGTCGGCGCCGCGGGGGGCTCGCGTCCGTCGTAGCGATCGAACGGCGAGCGGCTGCGATTGGCGCGGAGCATGACGCTCTGGTTCTGCGCCATCTTGTCGACGGCGACCGATTGGAAGCCCTCGCTGCCGGTGATCGTCGCGTCGAGCACGATGCTGAACGTCTCGACCGCATTGCGCGGCACCGGACGGCGCACGCTGAGCCGCAGGATGAGCGGCTCGGAGCCGGCGCGGACGACGAGCGGGCGGTCCTTCTGCGCGCGCCAGGCCGAGACGTGGCCCGACGGCTCCACCTTGCTCGGATCGGACGCGCGCAGCGACACGATCCCCGGCGTCTGTCGGGTGACCTCGATGCCGACCTCTTCGTCGCTCGCGACCTCGACGCTGAGCTCGCCCTTGCCCTCGAGGCTGACGATCCGGCCGTCCGGGTAGCGCACGGTGGCGAGCAGCTTCGACTCGGGATCGCCATCGGCGCGGGCGCGGACGGTGGTCTTGCCGTGGGCGATGACCGCGATCCGCTCGTCGGCGCGCACGTCGTAGCTGAGCAGCGCCGGGTCGGCGTCGGCGACGCCCGCGGCCTTGCTCGGGGCGGCGACGGCGATCGCCTTGGTGACGATGCCCTTGTTCGCGTTGGGCAGGGCGGCCACGCGGCGCCAACGTGCGCCGAGGAGCGCGGCCTGCTCGGCGGGCTCGAGCTCGTCCCAGTCGATCTCGCCCGCGTGGTGCGCGAGGCGCGACCGGTTCTCGGCGCTGAGGTGCGACGGACGATCGGCGACCGCCTTGTCGTCGAGGTGCTCGCGCCGGTAGACGCGCAGCAGCACGCCATCTGCGTCGGCGATCGAGGCGAGCGCGATCTTCAGCTCGCCGCTGCCGAGGCCGTGGGCGTCGACGTTGATGGCGATCGGATCGCCCACGATGATGTTCTGGTCCTCGGGCGTGACGCGGGCGGTGGTGCCGGGCGCCGCGAACTTCACTTCGTCGTTGCGCGTGCCCTTGTCGCCCTTGGCCGTGAAGACCAGGTGCGCCTCGTGCGGGGTGTTGGCGAGCGCGCCCTTGCGCACCGCGTGCGCGACGACGCGGAACACCTCGGTCCCCGGCTCGATCGGGACGGTGAGCTCGCCGCCGGGGCGCAGCTCGTAGACGATCACGCGCTGTGCGCGGGCGCCCTCGCTCGCGAGCACCTTCTCGACGCGCGACACCTCGCGCACCGCGAACACCAGCCCCACGGCGACGAGGGGCAGGGCGAGCAGCGACCAGCGCACCGGGCGAACGCCGATCTCGCGCGTGGTCGGTTCGAGGATGGTGAGCCGGGTGAGCCGGCTGGTCAGGCTCTGCTCGGGGCGGTCGACGATGCTGGCGCGCGAACGACGGGGTTTGTTCATCGGGTTCTTGTTCACAGGGCCTCCGCACGGCACGCGCCGGCCGCGTCGAGGACCGGGCCGCAGTCCTTGAGGGACTTCACCGTGGTGATGGGCTGTTCGTTGGCTTTGGCGCGTGGGTCGGTCGAGGTCGCGCCCGCGAGGAAGAAACCCTTGGCGTCGCGGGCGACGACGAGGACGAAGTCCCCGTGCTTGGCGCGCACGAGTCCGGCGCGCGCCGCGGAGTGACGGGTGGCGTCGTCGAGGTGCCGTCGTGCGACGACGCTCTGTTCGATCGTCGCGCGCCGCGCGAGGTCGATCACATCGACGGTCGGCGGGGTGGCGTCCGCGGGGATTGTCGCGGCGAGCTTGGTGGCGATGTCGCCGACGGCGCCGTCGTAGGCGGTGAGCCCGGCGCTCGCGAGCATCTTCGAGCCGCCGCGCGCCTCGTCGAGCGAGACCGCGCGCAGCGCGCCCGCGCCGATTGAGGCAGCGACGACCGGCGTGTCGCCGAAGACGGCGCGACCCGACAGCTCACGGACCGCGAGGTCCATGCCCATGTCGTTGGTCGAGAGCCCCATCCCGGTGAAGGCCTTCTTGACGGACGCGGCGAGCTCGTCACGGGCGGCGCCGCCCCACGCGCCGATCGCGACCGCTTCGCCGGTCTCGGTGTCCGCCGCGCTCCGTAGGACGACGATCCGTGGGGTGCGGCCGGCCACGGCCGACGACGCGATCGCGTGGGCCAGGCGGAGCGCGGGGGCGCCCCGCGCGGCGCCGCCGTGCTCGAGGCCGAAGAGGATGGCGTCGGCGCCGAGCTCGTTGCTGACGCGGACCGCGACGTCGCGCAGTCCGTCCTGGTAGCCGTGCGGGACCTCCACGATCGTCCCGGCCACACCGGCGGTCTTCACCACCGCCGCGATCGGACGCGGCAGCACCGGCATCAGCACGAAGCCCTCGCCGCCGCTCGCGAGCTGGGACGGACCGAGCAACGCGTAGCCGAGCTTGTTCGCGCTCATGCGCATGAGCGCGACCGAGCGCTTGGTGCCCGGCGGGCCGAGCAGCGGATCGAGGACGAGGCGACGGAGGGCGAGCAGATCCTCGACCGAGGTCGGCGCGGTCGACGTGCGGATGTCGTCGAGCGTGGTCGCCATCGCGGCGGGACTCGAGAGCGCGATCGGCTTGTGGTCGATCGGGAACATCTTCTCGATCGCGCCCTCGGGGAGCTCGATCGTCGCGTCGATCGCGGCGGGCATGCCGCCGGTCTTGCGCGGGAGCGCGCCGGCGGTGCCCTCGAGCGCCATGATCATCGAGTCGATCCGCGCCGCGGCGAGGCTCGCGGTGCCGAGCGTGACCCGGCCGTCGCCGTCGGCCGAGCGGCGGAGCGCGATCACCACGCCGGCATCGGTGCCGTGCGCGGCGAGGGCGCGGGCGGTCTCCCTCGCGGCCCGCCCGAAGTGGGTCTCCGACTCGGCCGCGACCCCCGCGATCACCGCGGCATCGGCGCGGCCCTCGGCCACGAGGCGCCCGGCGAGCGCGGCGGTCTCCGGCGCGCTCACGGGTTGGTCGATCAACAGCACGACCCGCCGTCCCGACGCACGTCCGGACGCGGTGACGAGCACCGCCGGATCGCCCCAGCGGTCCTCGAGGTCGTGGAACCGCTCGCGGAGCAGGAGCACCCCGCGGTCGAGCCGTTGCACCTCGAGGTGGCCGGTGTTGTCGAGCTTCGCGAGGTCGGTCTCGGCGAGCGCGCGATCGACGAGCTTCGCGACCTCGTCGCCGCTCATCGGCGTCGGTCCCTTGCCCTCGTGCGGCGCGGTGCGCGCGAGCGCCGACGTCCACAGCGCGGCGGACTCGGGATCGTGCGGCGCGCGGCCGACCGGACGCGCGACCGAGGAGCGCGCCGCGGACGGTGCGGTGTCGACCATCGCCGCCGAGAACCCGATCAGCGTGCCGAGTGCGAAGGCGCCGATCGAGACCTGCGCGGTCGGGAGGAGCACCAGCGGGGCGTTGCCGCGCTGGGCGATCTTGACCGCCAGGAGCGTCGGCAAGAGGTAGCCGAAGCCCATCAAGCCGACGACGTCCGCGCCGGGGAGGCCGCGGCCGACCACGGCGGCGAACCCGAAGCGCATCGCGTAGTCGATCGAGAAGAACAGCACGAGGCGACGCGGCCCTTCGATGTTGGCGCGCCCGAGGCGCGTCGTCTTGAGCAGCGCGGCGGCGATCATCACGATCACCAGCGCCTCGACGAACGTGGCGCCGAACTTCACCGGTTCGATGACCACCAGGGCGAGGAGCGCGGGGATGAGGATCCCGTTGAAGTCCCAGCCGTCGAGCACGTTGGCCGCGGCGGCGAGGATCGCGCCGGTGATCAGGATGATGTAGGCCTTGGGCGAGGCGAGGAAGCTCGCGGCGACGTCCTCGGTCGCGAGCTCGAAGCCCGCGAGCGAGAGGTTCGTGTACGGGATGAGGACGAACCTGAGGAGCAGGAAGGCGATCACCGTCGGGACGCCCGTCTGCACGAGGCCGCGCCCGAGGCCGGTCTTCCAGCACGCGTTGGCGGCGAGCGGCACGACGACGAGGCCGATCGAGAAGAACGAGCCGGCGGCGTGCGGCGCGAGCCGGGGCAACAGCGCGCCCTCCACGGCCAGCCGCACGACGACGCTGCAGAGCACGATGAGGAGGAAGCGTTCGCGGCCGAAGACCCGCGAGGTCAGGCCGGTGCGCGTCAGCTGCTCGCCGATGCCGCGCGCGAGCGCGTAGGTGAAGATCGCCTCGGCGACGTCGACCATGCCGGCGCGCGGATCGATCGCGAAGACCGCCGCGAGGTAGCCGGGGACCACCAAGCCGGCGAAGACCCAGCCGAACGTCTCGGTGAAGAACCACGAGATGAGGACGCCCAACAGGACGGGCGTCGTCGTCGACCGGTCGAATCCGGCGGTGGGGAACAGGTGCAGAGGGTTCACGTCGTCTCCTGCGTTCCGAATTTGTCTTCCGGAGCGGACTGCCGCGGTGTGCATGCCGCGAGCACAGGATGGATGCCGGCTCACACCTGAACATCGCGGCCGCGAGCAGCTGTGATCTCCGAAAATCCCGGACAAATTTGTTCGCGACGCCGGCGGGCCGACGTCATCGCGCTCATCGCGACCACGCGTCGGGTCGCTACTTCGGTCGAGCGATCGCGACCGTCGTCGCGTAGGCGCGGGGGCTCTCGCCGCCGCGCCAGCGGTAGCCGAGGGGGGCGCCGCTCGCGTCGACCACGAGGCCGATCGTGCCGGTGCCGAGGCCGGTGGTCGTGTCCGGCCCGCGCACGTCGTCGCCGTGCGGCGACTCCGTCGCGTCCACCACGCGCAGGAGGAGCTCCCTCGCTCCGCCGATCGCCGTGACCGCGGGGCCGGCGGGCAGGGTGCCCTTCACGTCGAGCACGATCGCCATGTGGCCGGTGTTGGTGTTGGTGATCTCGGCCGGCCTCAGCCATGCGATCACGTCGCCGGGCGCGATGCCGCCGCTCGGCACCCGTTGCCACGGATCGCCCTCGGCGAGCGCGACGAAGTAGCTGGTGAAGTCTTCGGCGCGCGGTCGGCCCTTGATGCCGATCGGCACCGGCGCGAGCGCGCCCGGCAGCACGCGCGCGAGCGCGTAGGCGACGAACCCGGAGCAGTCGTACTCGAAGCGGCCCTCTGCCTCGTCGACCTTGCTCTTGTGGCGATACTTGGTGGTCTTCATCGCGCGGAGCTGCCGCAGCGCCTCGGCGAGGAGGAGCCTCGGCGCCGCTTCGCTCGACGCGGCCACGGGCGATCGCTCGATCGACGCAAAGCCGGTGTCGTCTCCCTCGACCAAGGGGCTCTCCTCGTTAACGACCACCGGCGCTGCCGCCGGCGGTTCCCGGTGACAGCCCATCGCGAGTAGGAGCGTCGCGCAAGCGAGAGACCTCACCCTGGATGTGATGCGGTGGGCTCGGCGTGGTCTCAACGTCGCACGCGCCCCGCGGACGTCGGGCCCACGAGGTAGACCCACTCGGACGAAAGCCAGAGCTCGCCGCCGTGCGCGACCCTCCCGAGCGTCTTCGGCTTCCCGTCGGCGCCGAGCGTGCGCAGGTACCACTTCCCCGTGGGCTTGCCGGGCTTGAACGTCGTCGGCGTCACGAACTCCGGAGGAGGATCGGTGGGCTCGGAGATCCAATAGACGGCCGCTGCATCGCCCGCCATCGCGCGGCACAGCCCGTTGTCGACGAGCTCGTCTCCGGCTGGCGGGACCGCGCGACGGACGGCGAACTTGTTACACGCGAGGCCGTGCAGCGTATCGAGCGGCTTCACCACGGTCTCCTTGCCCTTGCCGGACTTCGGCGCGCGCCGCACCTCCTCGCCGACTGCGTATTCGAGGTCGTCTCCCGCGAGCGAGAGCGACGCCATGCGTCCCTTGGTCCGGAGGACCGAGCGCTTCGGTCCCCCGCGCACCGCGAGCACCTCGGTGCGATCGGACTTCTCGTCGTATCTCGTGACGAAGAAGGTCTCGCCGTCGCGGACCACGTGCTCGGGCGCGGAGTAGCCCTGCCACAGGACGATCGTCTCGCGCTTGCCCGTCTTGCGCTCGGCGATCACGAGCTCGGTCGGGCCGTACCAGCTGTAGGGGATCCCCACGAGCAGCTCCTCGTCGACGTGCGCGTAGCCGTCGCGCAGCATCGTGTCCTCGATCCGCGTGACGACGAGCCCCTTGTGCAGCACCTCGTAGAGCGCCGTGCAGGCGTGCTTCTCGCCGCAATCGTAGGAGTCCGCGAAATACAGGGCGTGCGCGTCGATGCCGGCTGGGTGCCCCTTCACCTTGGGGAGCGCCTCGTCGACGTACGGCTCCTCGGGCGGCGACGCGTCCGCCGGCGAAGACGCGACGGGCTTCGGCGCAGAGGTCGAGGCCGTCGCCGTGGCGAGCGGGGGATCCGATCGACGGGCGCACGCGACGACGCACAGGAGGGCTACCGTCAGCGGCCTACGAAGCGGGGCCATCGAGCGAGAGCATATCGCCTCCGCGGCAGGCGAGCCGGCTACTCGGCGGGGACCACGACCCTCCCGGCGATGATGTCGCCGCGGAGCGCTTCGACGCGCGCCCTGACCGCGGGCGCGATCCCGACGGCGTGCGGCCCCTCGTGCACGTAGTCGACGCCGTTCTCCGCGAGGCCGAGCACGCGCATCCCGCTGCCCAGGTCGCCGCGCTTGGCCGCCGCGATCGCGTCGAACACCGAGACGTCCGCCTGCTTGGTCATCGACGTGAGCACCGTGCCCGGCGCCTCGTCCCACTGATCGGAGTCGACGCCGATCGCGAACGCGCCCGCGTCCTTGGCGGCGCGGAACACGCCGAGGCCGGTCGAGCCGCTCGCGTGGAAGAGCACGTCGCTGCCGGCGGCGATCTGCGCGAGCGCGATCGCCTTGCCCTTGGCTGGATCGCGGAACGCGTCGGGCGTGGTGCCCGCGTAGGCGCGGTGCACGACGCACTGCGGGCAGACCGCGAGGACGCCCGCGCGGTAGCCCGCGTCGAACTTATGGATCAGCGGCATGTCCATGCCGCCGACGAAGCCCACGTGCTTGCTCTTCGAGGTCAGCCCAGCGACCGCGCCGACCAGGAACGAGCCCTCCTGCTCGCGGAACGCGAGGCCGGTCACGTTCGGCGGGATCGTGGCGCCGGGGCCCCACGGCGGCGCGTAGTCGACGCAGGCGAAGCGCGTCTTCGGGTGCGCGCGGGCGACCTCGTCGACGTCGCGCGAGAAGATGAACCCGACCCCGATCACCAGATCGAAGCCGCGCGCCGCGAACAGGCGGAGCGCCGCCTCGCGATCCTCGGCGCCGTTGGGCTCGACGAACTCGGTGTAGACGGAGAGCTCCTTCTCGGCGCGGTGGAGTCCGGCCCACGACAGATCGTTGAAGCTCTTGTCGCCGCGGCCGCCGACGTCGAACACCAGGCCCACGCGAAACCCGGTGGAGACGTGGGCCGAGGCGTCGCGCCGCCCGCGAACGAGGCCGAGGGCGACGACGAGCACCGTCAGGGCAAGGAGCACCGCCGCGCGCCGCGTCATCTCGCGTCGAAGCTTACACGGGCCCACGCGCCAGCGCGGCACTAGGCAGAAAAGTATAGCGTTCTCTTCCGCTGCCCTCGTCCATACGTCACAGTTGCCTCGTGGGCACCCTCCGGCTCGCTCCGGGCGAAACGATTGGCGGCAAGTGGCTGCTGCGTCGCCGGATCGGTCGCGGCGGCATGGGCGAGGTGTGGATCGCCGTGCACAAGAGCCTCGAGCAGGAGGTGGCGCTCAAGGTCCTCGACAAGGACGCGTTCCCGCTCGACCTCCTCGACGAGGCGCGCTCGCGCTTCCACCTCGAGGCACAGCTCGCCGCCGATCTCTCGCGGCGCACCCGCCACATCGCGAGCGTGATCGATCACGGCGACGACGACGGCCTCGACTACCTCGTGATGGAGCTGCTGCGCGGCGAGAGCCTCGAGGAGCTGCTCTCGCGCGTCGGTCGGGTCGAGCCGACCGAGCTCGTCGAGATCGTGCGGCAGGTGGCGCGCGGCCTCGCGATCGCGCACGCCGAGGGGGTGGTCCATCGCGATCTGAAGCCCGCCAACATCTTCGTCACCCGGGACGACGAGGGCGTGACGCTGGTGAAGCTCCTCGACTTCGGCATCGCCAAGGGCAAGCCGCGCGGGCGCGACTCCACGCACCGCACCCGCGCCGGCGTGCTCCTCGGCACCGCGGCGTACATGAGCCCGGAGCAGGCGAGGGGGCTCGCGATCGACACCCGCGTCGACCTGTGGGCGCTCGCCATCCTCAGCTACGAGCTCCTCACCGGCCAGCTCCCGTTCGACGGCACCTCCGACGTCGACCTGTTGATGAACATCTGCACCGCGGTGCCGACGCCCCCGAGCGAGCTCGTCGCCGGGCTGGCTCCCGCGGTCGACGAGGTCTTCCTCCGCGCCTTCGCGCGCGACGTCGAAGACCGCTTCCCCGACGCGCGGGCGTTCGCCGACGCCTTCGCGGACGCGCTGCAACTGCCGCTGCCCTTGGTAATGCCGGCGAGCGGCGGCGACTCGCTCGTCAACGCCACCTACGTCGCCACGCCGCCGCCGATGCCGGCGCTCGCCGGTGCGCGGGTTCGCGGCTCCATCCTCGCGCTCTCGGTGGGCTTGCTCGTGGTCGCGGCGCTGCTCGTCTACCTCGGCAGCCGTCCCTCGGCCCCTCCGCTCGCTGCGGCGTCGGCCTCGCCGTCGCCCCGGGTCGAGGGGAGCGTCGCGCCGAGCGTCGCGCCGCCCGCGCCCC
>JALHOE010000261.1 GCA_022843175.1 Deltaproteobacteria bacterium | reverse complement strand
CGTGGTCGACGACGGGAGCCGCGACGACACCGGCGCGAGGGCGCGCGCCGCCGATCCGCGGGTCGAGGTGGTGCGACACGACACGCCGCGCGGGGTCGGCGCCGCGATCGCGGCCGGCCTCGCGGCCGCGGGCGACGCGGACGCGGCCGTGGTGCTCGCGGGCGACGGACAGATGGACCCCCGCGATCTCGACGCGGTCGTCGAGCCGGTGCTCTCGGGCGACGCGGACTTCGTGAAGGGCAATCGCCTCGCGTGGCCGGGCGGCGCCCTGGTGTTCCCCCTGCCCCGCTTGCTCGGCGTCATCGCGTTCGCCGCGGCCACGCGCGCGGTGACCGGCCTCGCGATCGACGACGCGCAGTGTGGCTACGTCGCGTTCGGGCCGCGCGCGCTCCGAGCGTTGCCGTGGGCTTCGCTGTGGCCGAGCTTCGGGTACCCGAACGATCTCCTCGCGCACGCGGCGCGACTCGGGCTGCGCATCGACGAGGTGCCGGTGCGCCCGATCTACGCCGGAGAACGCAGCCACCTGCGCGCCCGCCACCTGCCCGGCGTGGGGTTCGTCCTCCTCCGCGCGCTGTTGGCTCGAGCGGCTCGAGCGGCTGCTCCGCTCGGGAGTGCTCGTGCTAAGGGGTGACCGCCGTGTCCGCGCCCAACAAGCACGTCCGACTCACCGCGCCGCGGGTCCCCGACACGCTGGTCGTGCACGAGATCTACGCGAGCGTGCAGGGCGAGAGCTCGTTCGTCGGCGTGCCGTGCACGTTCGTCCGCCTCACCGGCTGCAACCTCCGCTGCTCCTGGTGCGACACACCGCAGGCGTTCTTCCACGGCACGCGCATGCAGCGCGGCGAGGTGCTCGCGCGCGCGCTCGCCCTCGACACGCCGCTCGTGGAGCTCACCGGTGGGGAGCCGTTGCTGCAGCCGGGCGCCGTTCCGCTGATGCGCGAGCTCGCCGACGCCGGACGCACGGTGCTCCTCGAGACGAGCGGCGAGCGCGACATCTCCGCGGTCGATCCGCGCGTGCACCGCATCGTCGATCTCAAGGCGCCCGCGAGCGGTGAGTCGCACCGCAATCGCTGGGACAACATCCCGCTCCTCACCCAGAAGGACGAGATCAAGCTCGTGCTCGCGAGCCGCGCCGACTACGAGTGGGCGCGCGACGTCGTCCGCGAGCACCGGCTCGACACGCGCGTCCGCGAGGTGCTGCTGTCGTGCGTGCACGGCTCGCTCGATCCGCAGCACCTCATCGCCTGGATCCTCGAGGACAAGCTCCCCGTCCGCTTCCAACTGCAGATGCACAAGGTCGTGTGGGGCGCCGAGAAACAAGGCGTCTGACCCCCCCAAGCCCCCTAGGGCGCCGCTAGAGCTTGCTACACCTCGACCGCGTCGGTGACGTCGCGGCGGAGGCCGATGGCGACGCGCGGCGCACCGCCCCGTGTGGCGTACTCCGCGCGCCACACGAGCCTTCGACCCTCGATCGACGGCTCGGGATCGCGCGCGAGGAGCACCACGACGTCGCCCGCGGGCGCCAGGCGATCGCCGAGCGCGAGCCACGCGGTCGGCGCGAGCGTCGCCCGGGAGATCGCCGCGTCGAAGGTCATTCCCGCGTCGACGAGCTGCTCGCCGTGCGTCTCGAGCACCTCGACGCGCGCGAGCAGGTCGAGCGTGCCGAGCACGGTGCGGAGGAACGCGGCGCGCTTCTGCAGCGGCTCCACCAGCTTCACCTCGAGGTCCGGGCGCAGGATCGCCACCGCGAGGCCGGGCGCGCCGAAGCCGCTGCCGACGTCGACGACGCCGCCGCCGTCGCGCGCGACACGACCGGCGATCTGCACCGCGTCGAGGATCCCGAGCTCGACCAGATCTTCGTCGGTCCTGGCGGCGGTGAGATCGATCTTGCGATTCCAAGTGCGTACGAGCTCGAGCCAGCCGACGAGCTGGCTCATGGCCTCCGCGGGATCGACCGCGTGTGCCGCCGCCGCGAGATCCTCGACCGCGCGCTCCGACTCGGGGACCTCGCTCGCGGGCAGCGGCCAGATCAGCTGCGCGGCGACCACGTCACGAAGGGACACGGGGAGAGCCTAGCGGAGGTGTTGGCGCGCGATGTCGGCCCAGGTGCCGGTCGGCTCGAGCTCGAGGTAGGTGTGCCAGAGCGGGAGCGCGCGACGCTTGTCGCCGAGCTCCTCGTAGGCCATCGCGAGGTTGAAGTACGCGTCCGCGAAGCGCGGGTCGGACTCGATCGCGCCCTGGAAGTAGCGGATGGCCACGTCGAGCTCGTGTCGCTCGAGCATGAGGTAGCCGAGGTTGTACTTGGCCTCGGGCTGCTTCGGGTCGATGGCGAGCGCCTTGGCATAGAGCGCCTCGGCGGCAGACTCGTCGCCCTTGCGGAACAGGATGTTGCCGAGGTTGGTGTAGGCGATGGCGAGCAGCGGGTCGGTCTCGATCGCCTGGCGATAGAGCTTCGCGGCCTCGTCCATGGTGCGCGGATCCTCGTCGAGCTCGGACGCGCGCTTGTACATCTCGAACGCGACGCGCGCGCGGTGCTGCTTCACCGCCGGCCGCAGCACCCGCACGACGTCCTCGCGCAGGGAGCGGACGTCGAAGTCGAGCACCGTCTGCCCCGTGGTCGGCTCGAACGAACGGGCGTTGTGGTCGTTGGACTTGACGACGACGCGGGCGCCCTCGCTCACCACCTTGAGCTCGAGCAACGGCTTCTTGACGCGCGGGATCGCGGTGCGGAGCGCGTCGATCGCGCGAACGACGTCGCGGAGCTTCACGCCGCGCGACAACAGACCGAGCGCGGTGCGGAGCGCGATGAGGTCTTGAAAGGTGTAGGCGCGGTGGGCGCCGCGGCGGACGCTCGGAACGACAACGCCGTTCTTCTCGAGCGCGCGGAGGCGGGCGACGCTCGCACCGAGCAGTTTCTCGACCTCGCTCCGCGAGTAGACGTCGCGCGTGGGCTCGGGCGGGGTCTCGGGCTGGGTCTCGGCGACCGCCCCCGGCGTCGGGGGCTCGGCGGCATCGGCGCGACCGCGTTTGCGCGAGTTGCGGGCCGCTCCACGCGGCGGCGTGGGTTCGGCGCTCTTTCCGCGGCCGAACTGGACGTGGATGATCTTGCCGTCGTTGCCTGAGGAGGAGCCCATGGTCCGAGCGTGCCGTGTGGCGACGCCGGCCGACCGTACAACAAGCCCCGGGACTCTCGAAGGGGTTTTCACTTCGGCGCGAGATCCGATACCACTATCAGTGTGCACAGGATCTACCCGGGCAAGCGCCTCCGCCGTTTCCGCGACTCCGCGATCGCGCTCGCGATCACCGCGTCGCTCACGCTGACGCCGGCCGTAGCGAGCTTTGCCGCGGCGACCGGCTCACCCGGCGCCGTCGAGGTCGAGGTCCTCGCGTTCTCCTCCAACGACGCGGTCGACGAGGCCGCCGCGCTGACCGACGCGTTCAAGCACGCGCTCATCGGCGCGCCGGGCATCTCCGATCACGGCAAGTCGCACGCGCTCGAGGCCGTCGCCCTCACCGCCGGCTGCGACGATCCGATGGCGGCGAGCTGCGGCGCGAAGATCGCCAACGAGATCAAGTACGACAAGTTCATCTACGGCACGGTGAAGAAGTCGCCGCCCAACAAGATCACCGCCACGCTCAACTACTACAACGCCGGCCAGGTGAAGTCGGTCGCCAAGACCTACGACGCCGGTCCGGTCGCCAAGGACGGCACGTCGCCCGAGCTCAAGAAGATCGCGCTCGACGCGCTGTTCTCGCTCCTCGGCGGCGCGCCCAAGGGCAAGGTCGAGGTGACGGTCGTCGGCCCGGCCGCCAACGAGGACGGCGAGCTGTTCGAGAACGGCCAGTCGCTCGGCGCGGTCACGGCGGGCAGGGCCTCCATCGATCTGCCGAGCGGCACGCACACCATCGAGCTCCGGGTGAAGGGCTTCGCGTCCACGACGGGCGAGGTCGAGGTCAACCCGGCCGGCGCCACCCTCCAGCTCTCGCCGGTGCGGCTCGCGCCGTCCAAGCCGCTCGACTGGCAGCTCTACGGCGGCATCGCGGCCATCGCGGCCGGCGCGGTCTTCGTCGGGCTCGGCGTGTCGAGCTCCCTCGGCGTGAAGAACGCGCAGGACGATCCCGCGTTCGAGAGCTACCGCCGCCGCTGGCCGGCGAGCACCAAGGACACCTGCAGCGAGGCGCGCGCGGGCCGCGAGGGACCGGCGGGCGGCACCTACTCCGAGAAGCTCTCCGGCCAGGTCGCCGGCCTGTGCGACGACGTCGCCAACAAGCAGCGCGCGCAGTTCATCTGGTACGGCCTCGGCGGCGCGTTCATCGTCGGCGGCATCGTCCTCATCGCCACCGACAAGAGCGGCTCGTCGACCGCGACGCCCGACAAGACGGCCGCGGTGAAGGGCCTGCAGCTCCACCCGGTGCTGACGCCGACGTATCAGGCGTTCTCGCTCACCGGCACCTTCTAGCCTCCGTGCGCGTCGTCGCGGGGGTGTTCAAGAGCCGCGCGCTGCGTGCGCCGAAGGGCTCCTCGACCCGTCCCACGAGCGATCGCGTGCGCGAGTCGCTGTTCGCCGTGCTCGGCGACCTCGAGGGGATCCGCGTGCTCGACCTCTACGCGGGGAGCGGCGCGCTCGCGATCGAGGCGCTCTCGCGGGGCGCGGCGAGCGCGGTGTGCGTCGAGAGCAACCGGCAAGCCGCCGCGACCATCGGCGAGAACCGCGACTCGTTGAAGCTCGGCGCCCGCCTCGAGATCGTCGCGCGCAAGGTCTCCGATGCGCGCGTCGAGGGCCCGTTCGATCTCCTGCTCGCCGATCCGCCCTGGGCGCTCGTTGCGGACTCCGTGCCCGACATCGAGCGCCACGTCGACGCCGTGGCCGACGGTGGGCTCGTCGTGATCGAGCACGCCGCGCGCGATCCCGCGCCGAAGCTCACCCGCGCCGCGTTCGAGGAGACGCGGGTGTGGGGCGACACCGCGGCCTCCTTCTATCGGGTCAGCCGCGTGGAGCGCGCGGAGCCGCCGTGAGCGACGTCGTCGAGGGGACGGTCGTTCGCGTCACCTACGAGAACGACGAGACCGGCTTCCGCGTGGTGCGCGTCCGACCGGTCGACAGCAAACCGAGCGGCGGTCTCTTTCGCGAGGCGCGCACCCGCGACGACGACGACCTCGTCACCGTCGTCGGCCGGTTCCCCGCCGTCGCGCCCGGCGAGCACGTGCGCGCGGTCGGCAAATGGGAGCGCGACGCGCGACACGGCGAGCAGCTCAAGGCCGAGGTGCTCACCGCCGTCGCGCCGACGACGAAGGCCGGCATCCAGCGCTACCTCGCGGGCGGCGCGTTCAAGGGGGTCGGCAAGCAGACCGCGAAGAAGATCGTCGACCAGTTCGGCACCGACACCATCCGCGTGCTCGACCAGGATCCGTCGCGCCTCGCCGAGGTCCGCGGCCTGCCCCGCGCCCGCGCCGACGCGCTCGCCGCGGCGTGGCGCGCGCAGCGGGTGGTGCGCGAGCTGATGGTGGTGCTCTCGTCGCTCGAGATCTCCCCCGGCCTCGCCCACCGGATCCACCGCCGATACGGCGAGCGCGCGCTCGAGGTGGTGCGGACGGCGCCCTATCGGCTGGCGATGGAGATCTGGGGCGTCGGCTTCAAGTCGGCCGACGCGATCGCCCGCAACGTCGGCATCGCCGTCGACGATCCGCAGCGCGCGGAGGCGGGCGTGCTCCACACCCTGCAGACGCTCGCCGAAGAGGGGCACACCGTCACCCCGCGCGAGCAGCTCGCCGAACGCGCCGCGCGGATCCTCGATCCGAGCACGCCGCCCGAGACGCGCAACCAGACCGAGCCGCCGGACGTGAAATTCGTCGAGGGCGCGCGCCGCGCCACCACCGCGCTCCTCGCCGCCAAGATCGCGGTCGAGGAGCCGGAGGGCATCGCGCACGCGCCGCTGGCGATGCACGAGGCGGGGCTCGCGGCGCGGATGCGGGGGCTGCTCGCGTCCGCGTCGACCAAGCCGCTCGCCGGCGTCGCCCCCGCGATCGCCGAGTTCGAGCACGCGACCGGGATCGCGCTCGCGCCGGCGCAGCGCGCGGCGATCGAGCTCGTCGCCCGCGCGCCGATCGCCGTCGTCACCGGCGGACCGGGCGTCGGTAAGACGACGGTCGTGAAGGCGATCCTCGCCCTCTTCCAGCACGGCCGGCTCCGCACCGCGCTCGCCGCGCCGACCGGGCGCGCCGCCAAGCGGATGAACGAGGCGACCGGACACGCAGCGACCACCATCCATCGCTTGCTCGAGGTCGATCCGCGCAAGGGGCGCTTCACCCGCGACGAGACCCTGCCGCTCGATCTCGACGCGTTGATCATCGACGAGTCGTCGATGGTCGACGTCCCCCTTGCCCACGCGCTGCTCCGCGCGATCCCGCAGGGGGCGCGCCTCGTGCTGGTCGGCGACGTCGATCAGCTGCCGAGCGTCGGCCCGGGGAGCGTGCTCCGCGACGCGATCCAGTCGGGCGTCATCCCCACCGCGCGGCTGACCGAGGTCTTCCGCCAGGCCGGCTCCTCCCACATCGTGCAGGGCGCGCACGCCATCCTCCGCGGTGAGGAGCCAACGCCCTCGCCGCGCATGTCCGGCCCGCTCCACGGCGAGCTCTTCCTCGTCGAGCGGCAGGAGCCGGAGGAGGCGGCGCGCACGGTGGTCGAGATCGTCGAGCAGCGGATCCCCAAGGCGTTCGGGCTCGACCCGCGCCGCGAGGTGCAGGTGCTCGTGCCGATGGTGCGCGGCACCGTCGGCGTGCGCGCACTCAACGCCGAGCTGCAGGCGCGCCTCAACCCGAACGGCGCCGAGGTGCGGCGCGGCCTCAGCGTGTTTCGCGTCGGCGATCGCGTGATGCAGATGCGCAACGATTACGACCGCGACGTGTTCAACGGCGACGTCGGCTTCGTCAGCGCGGTCGACGCGGAGACCGGCTCGCTCACCTTCCGCCTCGAAGAGGGCCGCGAGATCCAGGCCGAGGACGACGAGCTCGACGAGCTGTCGCTCGCCTACGCGTGCACGGTGCACAAGTCCCAGGGCAGCGAGTATCCCGCGGTCGTGATCGCGCTCGTCAACCAACACTTCGTGATGCTGGCGCGAAAGCTCCTCTACACGGCGGTCACCCGCGCGCGGAAGCTCGTGGTGATCGTGGGCTCGAGGTGGGCGCTGCGGGAGGCGATCCGCGATGCGCGCGGCGAGGAGCGCCGCACGACGCTGGCCCGGCGACTCCGCTGATCACCAGGGCTGGCCCCACTTCTCGGGGTTGAACTCGAAGTAGCTGCCCTGCGGCTCGTGGGTGAGGTGGAGGCTGACCGCGATCCCGAGGCCGGTGATCGCCTGCACGAGCTCGTGGTCGTGCTTCTGGATGGCGGTGATCTCGGCCTCGGACTTCTTGGCCGCGATCGCCTGCTGCACGCCGTGGAACTCGATGTAGAAGCGGTCGATCATGGTGACGGTACCGTCGCGGAGCATCTGCTCGATGACCGGGTACTCCGCGCCCTCGATGTCGAACTTCACGTAGACCACGTCCTCCTTGCGATACGTCTTCTTGAGCCACTGGCCGAAGTCGATCGCGCGGACCTTCACGTTCTTCATCACCGGGAACGGCACGACCGAGTCGACGACCGACCCGCCGAGCGGCTCCTGCGGCGAGAACTGGAACTCGAGCTCGGTGTCCTTCGTCCAGATCGCCTCGGGACGCAGGGTGAGGTTGGGCCGCTTGGGGAACTTCTCGACCAGCTCGGGGTTGGGCTCGAACGAGACGATCGACCACGGGTGCTTGGAGTAGAGGGTGCTCTTCTCGAACTCGAGCACGGTCTGGCCGATGTTGGCGCCGCCGTCGATGAAGACGTACTTCGGCGCGGCGGGCGCGGCGGCCGCCGCCTGCGCGGGCTCGCGCTTGCACGAGAGCAGCAGCAGCGCGACCAGCAGGCGCTTCATCGACGGAGCCTCTCGCGACGCGCGGCCGCGCCGGGGAGCACGGCCTCCCAGGTGTTGTTGAACGCGTTGTTGAAGGTCATGCGGTCGACCACCCAGTCGATCTCGTCCTGCTCGGCGCGGGTGAAGGCGCCCTCGAGGGCGGCGTAGATCTTCGGACTGCGGCGCCCGAGCGTGCGCTCCTCGGCGTAGCGCAGGGCGATCTCCGCGCGGGGGTCGACGGAGGGCGCCTCGCCGCCGCGGACCGCGCGGACCTCGCCGGGCTCGAGCCCGAGGCGCGTGGCGAGCCGTTCGTGGATCGACGAGCACACCGGGCACTCGTTGACCGCGGAGACCCGCAACGCGATCGCCTCGCGAAGCTTGCGAGGGAGCACGCGCTTGCGGGGGATGAGGGTGCGGGCGCCGGCGACGATCGCGTGAACGGAGAGTTTGGAGGTGCTCACGGGCGGGGAGACTAACAAACCCCGGCGCCTGCGGTTCGTCATGCCCCCCGCACCGGTCCGCTCGGGGGTCTGGTATTAACGACCGCATGACCATGGTTCATGGCGGCCGGCTGGTCGCGAAGGCGCTCAAGCGACACGGCACGACGCACCTGTTCACGCTCTGCGGCGGGCACATCCAGGCGATCTACGACGGGTGTCTCGACGAGCAGATCCGCGTCGTCGACGTGCGCCACGAGCAGACCGCGGGGCACGCCGCCGACGGCTACGCGCGCGTCACCGGTAGGCCGGGCGTGTGCGCCGTCACCGCCGGCCCCGGCGTGACCGACGTGGTGACCGCCGCGGCCAACGCGCAGCGCGCCGGCATCCCGCTCATCATCATCGGCGGCGCCGGCCCGTCGCAGCTCGCCGACATGGGCTCGCTGCAGGACATGAACCACCTCGAGCTGATGCGCTCGATCACCAAGTGGTCGGTGCGCGTCCCCGAGACGCGCCGGATCATCGAGTACGTCGACGCCGCGTTCCGCGTCGCGCAGGCCGATCTGCCGGGGCCGGTGTTCCTCGAGATGCCGCTCGACCTGCTCATGAACTTCGGCGACGACACCGATCTCCCCGGCACCACGCCGATGGCCCCGCCCCGCGCCGGCGGCGATCCGCACGCGATCGCGCGCGCCGCCGAGCAGCTCGCCAAGGCCGAACGGCCGATGGCGATCGTCGGCACGCAGCTGCGCTGGTCTTCGAACCGCGAGGTCGTCAAGCAGGCGGCGGACGCCTGGGGCATCCCGTTCTTCCTCAACGGCATGGCGCGCGGCGCCCTGCCCCAGGACCATCCGTCCTTCTTCTCGCGCTCGCGCAGGCAGGCGCTCGGCCGCACCGATCTGGTGCTGGTCTTCGGCACGCCGTTCGACTTCCGGCTCGACTACGGCCGCGCGATCAACCCCGACGCCAAGGTCGTGCAGGTCGATCTCGAGGGCAAGGAGCTCGGGCGCAACCGCCGCGTCGACGTGGCGATCGACGGCGACACCGGCCTCGTGATCGAGCAGCTGCTCGCGGCGCACGCCCAGAAGAAGGCGTCGTCGTGGCTCGACGAGATCCGCGCCGCGGAGACCAAGTCGCGCGCGAAGATGACGGCCGAGATCGAGTCCAACGAGGCGCCGGTCAACCCGCTCCGCCTCTGCGCCGAGATCGACAAGCGGCTCGGCAAGAACGACATCGTCGTCGGCGACGGCGGCGACTTCGTGGCCACCGCGGCCTACGTCCTCAAGATGCAGCACCCGCAAATCTGGATGGACCCGGGCCCGCTCGGCACGCTCGGCGTCGGCCCCGGCTACGCGATGGCCGCCGCCTGCACGCGGCCCGACGCGGTCACCTGGCTCATCTACGGCGACGGCTCGTTCGGCCTCAACGGGCTCGAGTTCGAGGCGCTCGCGCGCCAGAAGCTCCCCGTCCTCGCGGTGATCGGCAACGACGCCGGGTGGACGCAGATCCGCCGCGGCCAGGTCGAGCTCTACGGCGATCAACGCGCGGTGGCCACCGCGCTCGACTACACGCATTACGAGAAGGTCGTCGAGGCGTGCGGCGGCGTCGGCTTCTGGTGCGAGCGCCCCGAAGAGGTGGGCCCCGCGCTCGACAAGGCGCTCGAGGCGATCCGCGCGGGCAAGCCCGCGTGCGTGAACGTGAAGCTCGCGAAGAGCGAGTTCCGCAAGGGCGCGATCAGCGTCTAGCGAAGCGTCTTGAGGTGGAGGCCACGCGAGCGGCGCGCGCGCAGCTCGGTGGCCGCCGCGTCGACGATCGCGGCCGCCGCGTCGCCGAAGCGGAGCACGAAGCGAGCGCGCGCCTCGTCCCACAGCGACGGCTCGCTGGGGCCCGCGTCGACCACGAGCGCGTCGTCGATGCGGGCCGACGGGACGAGCACGCCCTCGACGACGTCGAGCGGGAACAGCGCGCAGCCGTCGAGGAGGAACGCGGGCTCGGGGCGCTCGTTTCGGAGTGCGAGCGCGCGGAGCCCGCACCCGTCGCCGCGCACGCCGCCCTCGACCGCGAGCAGCGCGCTGCAGTGCGGGATGCTGGCGAGTTGATGCACCACGCCGCTCGGGGCGATGCCGTCGATCCTCGGACCGTCGCCCGTGAAGCGCAGCTCGGGCCACAGGCGAAGCAGCTCCGACCGGTGGCGCGCGTCGGTCGGCGCGCCGCGAGCGCAGCACACCGGCGTCGAGGGCGCGCGGAACGCAAGGCGCGCGGTGCGCGCGTCGATCGACTCCGGCGCGCCCGCGGGCATGCCCGCGAGCGGCATTACAGCGGCGTCGCTGTGGGCCACGGCGAGAGCCTCAGGTCGAAGTAGTCCACGCCGGGCACGACGGCGTGGTGGAAGAACTCGGTGGCCTGCGCGGCGCGCATGCCGTCGAGGATTTGCCGGAGCTCGCGGCGGTCGGCGTCGTAGATCGTGCTCATCGCCCTGGTGACGTCCTTGAGCGACCAGACGATCTCGGTCTGGCCCTCCTCGCCGACGATGCGGACGTCGACGTTCTCGTAGGCGTCGGCGAGGACGTCGAGGCCGTCCACCTTGCGGAGGCGCGCGGCGGCGACGTTGAGGCGGTCCTTGATCGCCTTGACCTCGTCGGCGCCGGTGCTGCCCTTCTGCCAGGTGCGCACCGAGATCAGCTTGCCGCCGCGGATCGTGTAGCGCTCGCCCGTCGCCGGCGCGCCGTCGGTGGTGGGCGCCCAGTAGCGGACGATCACCTCGTCCTCGCGGATGCCGTACGCCCGGGCCGCGGGCTTCGCCTGGAGATAGCGGGCGATGACCTTGCGCTTGCCGATCATCGCCACGTTGCCCGTGGCGACCATCAACACGCGGTTGTCGTCGATCTTCAGCGTGGGGCGGCCGTCGAAGTCCTCGATGCTGAGCCGGTCGTCCTTCACCTTGCGATCGCGGCGGATCATCGCCTCGCGCACGGCGGCGGGTAGATCGCGGCCACGGAACGTGCCGCCGACGACCACCAGGTTGTCGGTCTCGTCGCCGTCGCGGATCTCGCAGACGGCGATCTCCTTGACGTCTCCGTAGGGCTTGATGCCGAGCCCCTGCAGCTTGCGCAGCACCGACGCGCGCCCCTTCGCGTCGTCGTCCTGCGAGCGACGGAAGCCGTCCTCGTCGTCGAGATCCTCGATCCAATCGCGCAGCGCCTTGTCGCGCCGCGCGAGCTGCGACTTGAGCGCGAGATCGATCGCCGCGAAGTCGACGTACTCGAGACGACGACAGTCGGTGGGGACGTGCTCGAGGACGGTGCCGCGGGCGTAGCCGTAGCGGAACCACGCCCACAGCACGCCGGAGGAGACCAGCAACGCGACGAGCGCGGCGGCGAGCACCAGGACCACCGTGCGCGACTTGGGCTCGGGGACCGCCGCGGCGGGCGGCGGCGTGTCGACAC
>JALHOE010000260.1 GCA_022843175.1 Deltaproteobacteria bacterium | reverse complement strand
GCGCCCACGGCGCCGACGCCCGCGGCGCGCCCGACGCCGGAGCCCGAGGTTCCGGCGGCCCGCCAGACCGCACCGCAGTACGGCCTCGACGCGCCCGAGATCGAGGTGAAGGGCGCTGCGAGAAGGCCCGCGCCGCGCGCGGCGACGATGATGGGCATGGGCCCCGACGCGCTGAAGGCAGCCGCGCCGAAGCTCGAGCAATCCCGAGCGGTGCAGCCGCTCGAGCAATCCCGAGCGGTGCAGCCGCTCGAGCAATCCCGAGCGGTGCAGCCGCTCGAGCCAATCCCCACGCCTCCGCCCGCGCCCGTGATCGTCGAGGTGCCAGCGGCGCCGATCGTCGAGAAGCCGGCGCCGATCCTCACCCCCGCTGTGGCGAAGCCGGCCCTCGCCGCGTCGATTAGCAGGCCCGTCCCGATCGTGGTGCTGGAGCCCGCGCCGCCCCCGCCGCCGCCCCCACCCGAGCCGCAACCCTCGCCCGCGCACCTCGACGAGACGATCGAGCTCCCCCGCCGACGCAACATGAAGCCGGTCGTGCTCGCGATCGTCGGCGCGCTCGCCCTGCTCGCGATCGTCGCGGTGTTGATCACGGCGACGAAGAAGAAGCCCGTGGTCGACGAGCCGATCGCCAAGGCGAAGACCACGACGACCGCGGCGCCGAGCGAGACTCATCCACCCGCGACCAAGCCGAGCGCGTCGGCCTCCGAGGCGCCCAAGCCGTCGGCGAGCGCGCCGGCCGGACTGGCGGTTCCGCCGCCCGGCAAGAAGCTCCTCCCCGACATGGGCTGGGTGCTCGTGCACGGACCCACGCCGGGCACGCGCGCCTTCGTCGGCGGCAAGATGCGCGGTGAGCCCGAGACGGTGTTCATGGCGCCGTGCGGAAAGGCGTTCATCAACCTCGCGAAGGTGACCGCCGCCGGCAAGTGGCGCGGCTGGGTCGGCAAGGGCGCGACGACGACGATCCCGTGCGACGGCACCGTCGCCGAGGTGACGATCAAGCCGTGACGGTGCAGTAGCGCCCGGTCCATCCGCTGCTAGGGTCCCGCGCGATGCACGACCTCGCCGTCCTCTTCGAGCACCCCGCCTGGCAGGAACCGCTGTTCGCCGCGCTCCGTGCGCGCGGCGTCGACTTCATCGCGGTCGACCTCAAGCGCGCCGCGTTCCGCGACAGCGAGCTGCCGCGCGCGAAGCTGTACTTCAATCAAGCGAGCCCGAGCGCCTACGTGCGCGGTCACACGCGCGCGGTGCCCTACGCCCTCGCGCTGATGGAGTGCCTGGAGATCGGCGGCGCCCGCGTGCTCAACGGGGCGCGCGCGTTCGCGCTCGAGCTGTCGAAGGCCGCGCAGGTCGCGCTGATGCGCAAGCTCGCGATCGACTGCCCGAGGACGATCGTGTTCAACGACCCCGCCGCGGTCGCAGAGCTAGGGCCCGTGTTCCCCGCGATCCTCAAGCCGAACCAGGGAGGCAGCGGCGCGCGCATGTTCCAGGTCGACGCGCTCGGCGACCTCGAGAAGCTGTTCCGCGATCAACCCGACCTGTGGCTGCCGGACAACCTCTTCCTGCTGCAGGAGAAGCTCGAGCCCCATCCCGGCGCCGGGATCGTTCGCCTCGAGTTCCTCGGCGGCGAGCTCTTGTACGCGATGCGCGTCATCGCACCCGGGCAGTTCAACCTTTGCCCGTCGGAGACCTGCCATCCGGTCGAAGAGGGCGGCGAGACGATCTGCGAGGTGCCCCGGGCCGCCGCGCCCGTCGAGTTCCTGCCCTACCCCGAGGTCCCGCGCGAGGCGGTCGAGCAGGCCACGCGCATCGTTCGCGCGGGCGGGCTCGACGTCGGTGGCATCGAGTACCTCGACACGGTCGACGGACGCCGCGTGTTCTACGACGTGAACGCGAACTCCAACCTGCGCCCGCAGGTCGCGCGTGCGTTCGGGTTCGATCCCTTCGAGCGCGTCGTGGACTACCTGGTGCGGGAGCTCGCGCGCACGTGACGCTTGCGCACGTTCCCAGAAGGTAAGAGCCTCTGGAACTGATGGCCCGCTCCATTGCCACTTCGAAGAAGACCAAGTCCAAGCCGGCCGCGAAGGCGAAGGCGAAGGCGAAGACGAAGACGAAGACGAAGACGAAGCCAACCAAGAAGGCTGCGGGCAAGCCGGCGAAGAAGACCGAGGTCGTCGCCGCACCGCGATTCGTGTTCGATCCGCTGCCGGTGATCGCGACGGTGGAGGGACTCACGCCGCTCGTCCGCCGGCAACTGGTCGTGGATACGCGGCTCGGCGTGGGGCGCACCACGACGCCCGAGCGCGTCCCTGCCAGTTACCTCGAGATCGGCGTTCATCGCTGGCGTGTCCTCGACAGCGGGGTGCCTACGTACGAGGTCGTGCAGAACACCGTGTTCTTCCTCGACTCGGACGAGCCCCTCGGGCTCGAGCGCGTGCAGGGCGCGTGGGAGGCGACCGGTCGCAGCACCAAGCGAGGGCTCGCGCTCGACTTGATCCACCTGGCGTGGGAGTTCAACCGCGATTGGCCGGGGCGCCGGCTCCCGCTCGACGACGAACCCGCGCGCGGCAAGCGGCTGGTGGTCGACGAGGGGCTCACCGACCTCCCCTGGGAGCCCGACGCGCAGTTCGTGTGAGCTAGGCGGTGCAGCGCGGGCCGGTGCCCTTGTCGCTCACGCACTTCGTGGCGCCGATCGACTTGCACGGGTACTTCCGGATTTGGCCGGCCGCGCAGTAGACCATGTTGGCGCCCTCGCACTTGGCGTCGAACTTCTTCGGATCGCACTGGAGCTTGGGGTCGGTGTTGGCCGGCAGCTCGCAGGCGCCGACCGAGCGATCGGTGGGGTTCTTCGGATCGCCGCAGGTCATGCCCGACTCGCCGCAGTCGACCTTGACCTCTTTGCCGTTGACGCAGCCGGTGGCCACCTTGCCGCTGCACGTCCAGCTGTTGGTGGACTTGCAGGTGCCGGGCGTGGGCGGCGCGCAGCCGACCGCGGTCTTGCCGTTGCCGTCGGTGAAGCTGTTGCAGCTGAGGTTGAGCACCTTGCAGTCGACGCTGAGGAACTTGCTGTCCTGGCACTTCACCATGCGGCTGCCGGCGCAGGTCCAGTCGTCCTTGGCGTTGGCCGGGCACGCGCCCGCGAGCGCGCAGTCGGCCTTGCCGTTCTTGACGACGCAGAGCTCGTCGGCGACGCCGCAGTTGCGCACGCCGAGCACCTTGCCGCGCCAGCAGGTGACCGCGCGCGCGTCGACGTCGCACTTGCCGATCGGCGAGTCGCTCGTCATGGCGAAGTTGTCGCAGATCTTCGGGTCTGCACCCTTGAGCATGCAGGTGCGGAGGTTCTTGCACGAGGTAGAGCTGAGCCCGCACTCGCGAATGGTGACCGAGGCGTTGAGCGCGCCCGGACCGGAGAGCTGCTCCATCAGCGACTTCACGCATCCGGCGAAGTCGGGCGCGGGGGGAAACACCGGCACGTCGCGACACGCGAGCGCCATGGCGCAGAAGGCCTCGGCGTCGTCGATGGACGGCGGCAGCACCTGACCGGCGCCTGCCTTGGTGAGGTAGATGGAGGTCGCGCCGCCGTCGGCGCCGGCGTCGGCCGGAGCGGCTACGACGGGCGTCGCGGGGGTGCTCGTGAGCGCCACCGAGATGAGGGACGCAGCGATCCCCGTACACGCCGAAAAGCCCAGTGCCCGTTTCATCGCTTCCCCTCGCTTGCCGGTTCGACCCGCCAGAGTGGGCGGGTATTCAAGCGGGGCCGATGCCTCGCCCCCCCGTCGCCGAATGTACCGCGACGCGTCGGAGCGGGAACCTCATTTCGACGGGCCATCCCACACGGTTCTGACGCGGATGAGCCCCTCGGCCGGATCGACCGTGTCGATCGTCACCTGACCCCCAAAGCGGAGATGGCGGAGCAACGCGTTGTGATGGCCCGCCCAGACCTCGTTCCACGCGGTGCTCGTGATGTAGGGAAATCCCCGGAGCTCGGTGACGGCGTGCTTCGTCGTCGACTCGCTGCAGCGCACCACGCCCGCGTCGCGCCGGGTCGCGTTCCACAGGATCGGGAGCTGCTCGAACGCGAGGCGTGGGGTCCCACCGATGAGCTGCGACACGACGAGCATGAGATCGCGCCATGAGCCAATCATCGCGAAGCGCGCGGCGTCGCATCCCACCTCGCGCACGAGTGGGAGATCGCGCACCCGGCCGACCTGCTCGTAGATCTCGACCGCGTGCCCCTCGTCGTACCAGGCCGACGCATCCGCGGACGCGAGGATGGTCCGCGTCACGCTCGCGATGCCGGAGACGACGTCGTCGAGCACGGCGCGACGCTCGAGCGCCGCACGCACATGAGGGAAGAAGCTCCCGCGGATCTGCGCCAAGACGGAGCGCAATCATAGATGGAGCAGGCTCAGGGGGAAAGCCACGAGGGCGTGAGGGCGGTGTTGGACGAGACCGTCCGCGCGTGGAGCGACAGCGGGATCGAGCCGTTCCCGGTCGCGCTGGCGGCCGAGGACGTCCAGAGCTCGGCCTTCGCCGCGAGGAGGCGAGTGACGGTCATCGCGCGCGCCTTCTGCAGCGCCGAGGTCTCGGTCGTGCCCACGAGATCGCCGGGCAGGGCCGCCGCGGCGAGCGCCGTCGCGTCGTGACCGAGCGCGCCGAGGAGCCCCACCGGCGCGCCCTGATCGAGCCACAGGGTGCGGAGCGCGGCGGGCGCGGTGTCGCCCGCCGGCAGGAGCCCGACCCCGATCACGGTCCGTGAAAGCGGCAGCACGACGTGGGCGATCTCGAGCGCGGCGGGCGCGACCACGAGCGTCGGACGATACGGCGGCGTCGAGGCGATCAGCTCGTCGGCGACCCGCCGGGCGCAGCGCGCGTCGCCGAGGACCACCACCGCGGTGATCTTCTTCGCCCGCCATGCAGCGATCGGGAACGCGGCGGCGCCCGCGAGCTTGGGCTGCGCGTCGCACCGCGCGCGGAGCGGATCGCTCGAGGGAGTGTCCTGCCCGAGCTCGGGCCACGGATCGACGATCGCCACGTCTCCCGTGGCCGCCGCGAGGGTGGCCTTCTGCTCGTCGGCGGCGGTGCGGGCGAGCGCGATCCACACTTGTCGCTCGCCCGGGGCGAGAGGCGGCGGCACGCGCGGCGAGCGCAAGAGGACCGCCGCGATGCGCCGCGACTGCGCGAGCGCTGCGAGCGCGTCGGCCTCGGCCTCGGTGACGCCGCCGATCACCACGCCCGCGCCCTCGCGCTCCGCGGCGTCGAGGGCCTTGGCGAGACCGGTGGCCGTGCCTCCGGTGTCGAGCACCGCGAGTCGATGACCGAGCACGTTGGTGCCGGGCGCGTCGACGCCCGCGTCGCCGTGAAACGCGACCGAGAGCGCGGGCGTCGCGACGGCCGCGGCAGCGCGCACGATCGCGCTCGCACCCGTGGAGAAGCCAGGCGTGCTCGAGGGGACGAGCACCGCGATCGTCCTCGGGTCGAACCGCACGGGCGACAGCGGTACGAGCGTGGTCGTGGCCGCGACGGGCGCGGGACCGGCTTCCGCGCTCGCCACCGCGCCGTCGGTCACGCCGGCGTCGAGCGCGGCGATCGCGGCAGCCGCCGAGCCCTCGTCGACGCGCGCCGAGAGGATCACGATGAGCTCGGGAGACTTCTTCGCCTCGGGCGGCGCCGAGACGTTGGCCTCGAGCACCTTGAGCGCGAACGCCTCGGGGATGCGACCGAGCACCCGCGCGACGGCCACGCGTGTCACTTTCTTCTCGGCGCCGCTCGCCGAGCGCAGCCAACCCTCGGCGTAGACAATCGCGTCGTCCCACCGGCCCTCGTCGAGGAACGACTCGGTGATCTCCTCGTAGAGCAGTGGGCGCGCGAACGGATCGATCAGCTTGCCGACCAGCGGACGGAGCAACTCGATGGCCTCGTGCGGTCGACCGAGCCTGCGCGCCGAGGCGCCCTTGACCAGCGTCCCGAGATCGTTGGCGACGCCCGGCGGACCGTCGATCAGCGGGCGGCTGGTGGCCTCGGCGGCCGCGGGGACGCCCGCGTAGAGAAACGAGAGCGCGAGGTACGCGCGCGCGAGCGGCTCGAGGCCGTCGCCGGATTTGTTGAGCTCGATGACCAGGGCGTTGAGCTCGATCCGCATCGCGGCGCGGACCGCGGGCGTGCCGTCGATCCAGCGCGCGCGGATGGCGTCGAACCTCGCCTCGGTCGCCGCGGAGCCGGAGAGCGAGGCGACCGGCCGATCGTCGTACGCGCGCCGGCACGACGCAGCGAGCAGGATCAGCGCGGCGATCCGGGCGCGGCGAAAGGACACACCCCAGTATTGCTCCCTTCGCGCGCTGCGCCTACGTCTCCGGGGTCCGGATGACCGCCCACGCAGCCCCGCTCGATGCCGAGACTCGGAGGCATAGGCGGCATTTTGCGTTGCGGCGGCTGCACTCGCTCAGCGGGGTGGTCCCGGTCGGCGCGTTCCTCTGCGTCCACCTGTGGACGAACTCCAAGGCGATGCTCGGGCCCACCTCGTTCGGTCAGGCCGTCGAGGAGATCAACCACATCCCCTTCCTCATCGTGGTCGAGCTCGCGGGCATCTTCCTCCCGCTCGCCTTTCACGCGGTCTACGGCGTCGTGCTCGCGTTCCAGTCGCGCCCCAACGTCGGGGCCTACGGCTACACGCGCAACTGGCTCTACACGCTGCAGCGGATCACCGGCGTCATCGCCTTCCTCTTCATCATCCTCCACCTCAAGGATTTCCGCGTCGCCAAGGCCCTCGGGCTGATGCGCCCCGAGGGCTTCTTCTTCGAGCTCGGCAACCTGCTCGCGGTGCGATGGAAGGCGCTCGTCTACCTGTTCGGCACCACCGCCTCGGTGTTCCACTTCGCCAACGGCCTCCGCACCTTCCTCTGGTCGTGGGGCATCACGGTCTCGGAGCGCTCGCAGCGGTTCGCCACGCTGGCGTCCGCCACCCTCGGCGCAGTGCTGTGGCTCCTCGGCGCCAACACCATCCTCTTCTTCGCGACGGGGGGCTCGATGATGTTCCCCGCGAGCTGGGTTCGGGCCGAGGGTGGCCGCGATCCGGCCGACCCGGCGCTCCACCCCGTTTCTTCTGCGTCCCCGTCACTCAGCAAGTAAGAAGGACCGCTATGGCAGGCAGCAAAGTCAAGACGACGACCGACTCCGGAAGGGTTCGCCGCGTAGCGGTGGTGGGCGGGGGCCTCGCGGGCCTGATGACCGTCATCAAGCTGTGCGAAGCGGGGATCCCCGTCGACTTGTTCTCGCTCGTGCCGGTCAAGCGCTCGCACAGCGTGTGCGCGCAGGGCGGCATCAACGCCAGCGTCAACACCAAGGGCGAGGGCGACTCGCCGCGCATCCACTTCGAGGAGACGGTCCTCGGCGGCGACTTCCTCGCCCAGCAGCCGCCGTGTCTCGGCATGGCCGAGGCCGCGCCGAACATCGTCTTCCTGCTCGACCGCATGGGCGTGCCGTTCAACCGCACCCCCGAGGGCCTGCTCGATTTCCGCCGCTTCGGCGGCACGCTCTATCACCGCACCGCGTTCGCAGGCGCGACCACCGGGCAACAGCTCCTCTACGCGCTCGACGAGCAGGTCCGTCGGTTCGAGACGGAAGACGTGATGGACGGCCAGGGCGTCGCGATCCCCGGCGAGAAGATGGTCCACAAGCTCGAGTTCTGGGACTTCGTCCAGCTGATCATGGACGACGCGGGCGTCACGCGCGGCCTCGTCGCACAAGACCTCAAAACGATGGAGATCCGCGCGTTCCCCGCCGAGGCAGTGTGCCTCGCCACCGGCGGACCGGGCATCATCTTCGGTCGCTCCACGCAGTCCACGATCTGCACCGGCATCGCCAACGCCATCGCCTACAAGCAGGGCGCGATCTACGGCAACGGCGAGTTCATCCAGATCCATCCCACCGCCATCCCCGGCGCCGACAAGCTCCGCTTGATCAGTGAGTCGGCGCGCGGCGAGGGCGGACGCGTGTGGGTCCCGAAGAACCCGATGGACAAGCGCGACCCGAAGGAGATCCCCGAGAAGGATCGGCGCTACTTCCTCGAGGACAAGTACCCGCTCTACAAGAACCTCGTCCCGCGCGACGTCGCCTCGCGCGAGATCTTCGCCATTTGCTACGGCGAGAACGCCGGCATCATGGGTCGCAACGAGGTCTACCTCGACCTCACGCACAAGCCCGAGGCCGAGCTGCGCAAGAAGCTCGCGGGCATCCTCGAGATCTACGAGAAGTTCGTCGGCGTGGACCCGTACCACAACCCGATGAAGGTCTTCCCGGCCGTCCACTACTCCATGGGCGGCATGTGGGTCGACTTCGAGCGCGACGCGCGCGGCAGCCTGAAGGTGGGCTCGCCCCGCAACCACGCCACCAACCTCACCGGCCTCTACAACGTCGGCGAGAGCGACTACCAGTACCACGGCGCCAACCGCCTCGGCGCCAACTCGCTCCTGTCGACGATCTACGGCGGCATGGTCACCGGCCCCGCGATCGCCACCTACTACGACAACCTCGACAAGTCCGCGTACGACCTGCCGGACACCTTCTTCGACAAGGCCGCGAAGTCCGAGCAGAAGAAGTACGACCGCCTCGCGGCGAGCGACGGCACCGAGAACCCGTACCAGCTCCACAAGGAGCTCGGCGAGCTGATGCTCCGCGACTGCACCATCGAGCGCCACAACGGCGTGCTCGACAAGGTCATCGAGAAGATCGGCGAGTTCGAGGACCGCTACACGAACATCAAGGCCGTCGACACCGGGGGCAAGGCCAACCAGGCCCTGCCGTTCGCGCGTCACCTCGAGGGCATGCTGATCCTCGCGCGGGTCATCGCGCAGGGTGCGCGCAACCGCGACGAGTGCCGCGGCGCGCACTACAAGCCGGACCTCGACGACAAGAACCCGAAAGCCGTGAACCCGGTCGGCCGCGACGACAAGAACTGGCTCCGCAGCACGCTCGCCAAGTGGGGCGGCCGCGACGGCGCGCAGTCGAAGGTCGAGTTCATCCGCGAGTTCGACTACTCGATCGGCAGCCAGAGCATTCACGTCACCGACGAGGTCGACGTCTCGCTGAAGGACCTGCAGAAGCGCGACTACACCAAGAAGAAGGCCGCCTTCGCCGCCGACGCTCCCGCCCCGAACAAGGCCGACGAGAGCGCCTCCTCTGCCCCGCTCAACAAGTGACCACCATGGCCGAAGAGAACAAACGCCCCATCACCTTCCGCATCAAGCGCAGCCTCGACGGCAACCGCGACAGCTCCACGTGGGAGGAGTTCGAGGTGCCGTGGGAGCCGCAGATGAACGTCATCAGCGCGCTGATGGCCATCCAGCGCAAACCGAAGACGAAAGAGGGGCGCGAGACGCCGCCGGTGGTGTGGGAGCAGGCCTGCCTCGAAGAGGTCTGTGGCTCGTGCACCATGCTCATCAACGGCAAGGTGCGCCAGGCGTGCACCGCGCTGATCGATTCGCTCTCGCCCAACGGCGAGCCGGTGACGATCGAGCCGATGACGAAGTTCCCGCTCGTGCGCGATCTCATCGTCGACCGCACGCGCATGTTCGAGAACCTCAAGCGCGCCAAGGCGTGGATCTTCATCGACGGCACCCACAGCCTCGGCCCCGGCCCCCGCGTCGCGCCCGAGGTGCAGGAAGAGGCCTACTCGCTCTCGCGCTGCATGACCTGCGGCTGCTGCGTCGAAGCCTGCCCCAACGTGAACGACGCCTCGCCGTTCATGGGCCCCGCCGTGCTGAGCCAGGTGCGCCTCTTCAACCTCCACCCCTCCGGCAAGATGAACGCCGGCGAGCGCCTCGACGCGGTCATGGGCGAGGGCGGCGTGGCGGATTGTGGCAAGGCGCAGAACTGCGTGCAGGTCTGCCCGAAGGAGATCCCGCTCACCGAGTCGATCGCCGTGATCGGCCGCGACACGATGAAGCGCGCCCTCTTCGGCTGGCTGCTCAAGTAGCGTTTCAGGCGCTCGCTGACGCGCGCGCCTATTGCGGCTGCGCGAAGGCCAGCACGTAGCCGTCCGGATCGCGCACGTAGCCGACCGTGGCGCCCCAGTCGCGCAGGCTCGGGGGCGAGAGCTCGCGGGCGCCCGCGGCGAGGGCGCGCGCGTGGCACGCGTGGACGTCGTCGACGACGAGATACAGCTCGGCGCGCGCGAAGCCCTCGGGGACGTTCGCGGTGACGCCGAGCAGACGCTCGATCCCGCGCTCGGGCATCAGGCCGAGGATCGCGCCCTCGGCGAGCGCGAGCTCGGTCATGCCGGGGACGTCGAGGCGCGGCGTGACGCCGAGCGCGCGCGCGTAGAAGTCGCGGCTCCTCGCCTGGTCGCGGACGTAGAGGACGAAGTGCGCCGACGCGGTCATGGTTCTTCGCGACGGTGGCGTGAGGCGCTCGCTTACGCGCGCGCCTATTTGACGCAGACGCCGAGGCCGCCGCCGATGCTGCCGAGCGACGTGCAGGTGCCGTAGTTGGTGCCGCCGACGGTGCAGGTGCCGTTGGCCGGGAAGCGACCGCCGGGCATGGTGCCGGGGGTGAAGCCGCTCGGCGTCATCAGGTAGCAGAAGAGGTAGCACTTGTAGTCGGCGCCCGCGGCGTCGCCGCCGCTGGTGAGCTTGAAGCACGCCTGCGACTCGCCGCAGTCGTTGCTGTACTTGCACGCGATGCCGGGCGCCGCGCCGACGCCGCTCGGACCCGACGCGGGGCTCGAGCACTTGAAGACGTCCGGATCCTCGTTGAAGAGGCAGACCTGGCCGGTGGGGCAGTCGTACTTGAACGGGTTGCACTTCGCCGAGTACGAGCACGCGTGATAGATGACCGCGCCGCCGTCGTCGGTGATGGCGAGGTTGCACTTGCCGCCGCCGCCGCAGTTCGAGTCGTCTCCCGTGCAGCACGCCGGCGAGCACTTGTTCGAGTAGCAGAACAGGCCGCGGTCGCAGTCGGCCTGCGAGGTGCACGCTTCGCCCTTGAGCTTGGTGCCGGTGGGGAGCTTGGTGCAGGCGTTGTGCTTCTTGGTGTTGTCGTACGCGCAGGTGGCCGTGGGGTCGGCGCAGTTCTGCTTGACCATGTTGCATTCGTCGCCCGTGTGCGGGTCGCAGACCATGCCGGCGGTGTCGCCCGGGGGCGTCGTGTCCGACGGGGTGCTCGAGTCGGTGACGACGACCGTGCCGGTGTCGACCACCGAGGTGTCGCTCACGGTGCTCGTGTCGGCGGTGCCCGAGTCCTTCGGTTTGCCCGAGTCGACGGTGGTGTCGCCGGTCTTCTCGTTATCCGCCGAGCACGCGTTCAGCGCGACGAGGAGCGCAGCTCCGATGTACAGACGACGCATCACGGCCTCCAAGGAGAAGAAAGTTCAATAGACTGTAGCGCGCCCCGGGTCACTTCGCAGAGGGCGCAGCGCTGCTCGCCGCAGGGGCCGGATCTTTACCGGGGATGTGCTGCACCATCGGCTTCTGCACCGGCATGCCCTGGAACTTCGAGGCCGGGCCTTTTTCGATCGGCATGACCTGATTGGTGGCCGGGGGGGCCGGGGGCGGCGTGGACTCTTGCTTCTCCTCGCGCTTGGCGCAGGCGGCGAGGCAGAGGACGGCGAGGAGGGCGAAGCGGTGCATCACTCTGCGGGTGTAGTGCGAAGCCGGGCGACGCGCAAAGTCAGCGACAAAAAACGAGGAGGCCCCCGATGAGCTCGGAGGCCTCTTCGTTCAGGGCAACCGCGGGCTTACGCCCGCGGCCCCGCCGTGACGGTCGTGAGTATCAGCCGCACTTGCCGAGCGCGGTCGCCGTGGCGCCCATGCAGGTCTGCGGGGCCGGGCACTGCTCGTTCTTCGCGCAGCGGCGGGGACCGACGTTGCAGGTCTTCTGACCCGCCATGC
>JALHOE010000259.1 GCA_022843175.1 Deltaproteobacteria bacterium | reverse complement strand
CGGGGGCCGCGGCGAGCCGCGCGTGGACGTCGGCGACGAGCGCGCGCGCTTCTTTGCACGCGAGCCGCGGCGGCGCGCCGGTGGGCGGGCGCTTGCTCCGTTTGGGCGGGTCCTTGTCGTCGAGCGAGACGCTCGCGACAGGCGCGGGCGCGGCGTCGTTGACCTCGATGCTCTTGGTGCGCGAGCACCCGGTGGCGGCTCCGAGTACCAGCAGCGCAAGGAGCCGACGCATGCCCGCGAAACGCTAGCACGCGGCTTTTGCGGAGGCCCATTTCACGCCAAACGACAACGCCCGCCTCCACGGAGGGAGCGGGCGTCGTCGTTGCTGTGCGAGGAAGAGGACTTGAACCTCCACGACATTGCTGTCGCCAGAACCTGAATCTGGTGCGTCTGCCAGTTCCGCCATCCTCGCGGGCAGGGGCGGCAAGGTGCCGCGCAATGCGCCCGGGGTCAAGGCCTTACGGCTACGGGGCCTTACCGACCTCAGCCGACCACGCGACGATCGAAGTGCACGGCGCGCCCGCGAGCAGCGTGACCGCCTTGCCGGCCTGCTTGAGCGAGCGGCAACCCTTGAGCGCCACCTTGATGGTGCCGGGCGCGTCGGGCGCGTCGGGGAGCGGGGGCAGCGCGGCCTTGTCGGGCTTCTTGCCGGCGTCCTTCTTCTTGTCGTCGACCTTCGGCGCGGGCGCGGCGGGGAGCGCGCCCCAGACCTGGAGCGCGTCGGCTTTGTCGGCGGCGCCCTGCTGGAGCGACGGCACGCCGTACGTGCGAGACCAACCGAGCGCGAGGTGACCGAACGCCTCGCTCGCCTCGTCGGCGTTGTCGAAGACGATGCGCCAGCTGACCGCGTGCTTGTCGCCGTCCTCGAAGAGCGTGACGCGATCGCCGCCCCAGCCGCCGGCGGCCTTCTTCGACGTCTTGACGTCCATCCACTCGGCGAACGCGATGCGACCCTCTTGCTCGCCGAAGATCTCGTCGTAGGTCTTCTTGAACGAGGGGCCGAGCGCGGCGGAGGTGGCGACCGGCACCTCGATCGCGGGCTCGTTGGCGTCGTACTTGTCGAGGTGGAGCAGCTGCTCGGTCGTGGCCGGCGGTCGCGCCCAGGCCTGGTCGACGGCGCGCCACCCGAGCGGCCCGCCGCGGCGCCGCATGCCGTGCACGAAGCGCATGCCGTCGGCGTAGGGGGCGAGCAGGCCGACCGCGAGGAAGCGCGGCGCGCTCGCGATCTTCGACGGCTTCTTCTTGTTCTTGAGCTCGAGGTCGAGCAGCTCCTCGGGGTCCTTGTCGGGGATGAGCGTGGTCGCGTTCTTGAACTTGAGCGCCTCCTCGCCGACCTCGGACATGATCCGCGCGTCGAACATCGCGCTCGTGGCGTCGCCCTCGGCCATCGCGTGCACGGCGGCGGTCATGTCGCCCTCGCCGGGCCTGAACTTCATCTTCTCGCCGATGCCGAAGTGCTGGTCCTGCAGCGCGTGCACGAGCTCGTGGGCGAGCGTCGTCTCGAGCTCGTCGCCGCTGATGCCCTTGGCGACGTACATCGTCTTGTCCTCGGGCACGTAGAGGCCCGCGAGCTCTTCTTCGAGCATCGCGTAGGTCTCGTCCTCGTAGGCGTAGCCCTGCGGGATGAGGCCGAGCGCGGCGTAGGCGTGGCCCTCGCCCTTGATCTGCTCCTTCGGGATGTCGGTCGAGACCTTCTTCTTGACGACGTTGACCAGCTCGGGGCCGCTCAGCACCTTGAGCTTCACCGGCTCCTTCACCTTGAGCATGCGCGCGCGCGAGGCGTTGTGCAGCGTGCGCCCGGTGATCGCGGTGACCTCGGGCGGCACCGCGCCGACCGGCACGATCTTGCCCTCGAGGTCCTCGGCGCCCGCCGCCTTCTTGTCGAGCGCGCTCACCACTCCGGGGGCGCGCGGGCCGCCGGACGATTCGCCGGAACCGCCGCAGGCGACCAGGCCGAGGGCGAAGAGAACCAAACCACGTTGCTTCATGAGCGTGCTCCGATCGCGTCGCGACGAATGAGATCCATGGCGGTGGCGTAGGTCTGCTTGTCTCCGCCGCCCTTACCGAAGACGGCGTTGCCGGCGACGAACGCGCGCGCGCCGGCCTCGTACGCGCGGCGCGCGGTGCCGACGGCGATGCCTCCGTCGATCTCGAGGATGGTGTCGAGCCGCGCTGCGTCGATCATCGCGCGGAGCGCTCTGACCTTGGGGAGCACCTCGTCAATGAAGCTCTGCCCGCCGAAGCCGGGGTTGACGCTCATGACGAGGACCAGATCGCACAGCGGCAACACGTATTGGAGGATCGACTCCGGGGTGTGCGGGTTGATCGACACGCCTGCGTTGACCCCTCGCGCACGGATGGCTTGGAGCGTGCGGTGCAGGTGCGTGCTCGCCTCGGCGTGCACCGTGATCACGTCGGCGCCGGCGTCGGCGAAGGCGTCGACGTACTTCTCGGGCTCGACGATCATCAGGTGGCAGTCGAGCGGCTTCTGCGTGACGCGACGGAGCGCGCGCACCACCGGGGGGCCGATCGTGAGGTTGGGGACGAAGCGGCCGTCCATCACGTCGACGTGGATCCAATCGGCGCCCGCCTCGACCACCGCGGAGACCTCGTTGCCGAGCTGCGCGAAGTCGGCGGACAGGATCGACGGCGCGAGGATCGGCCCGCCATCGGGACGGCTCAGGCGAACGCGCGACACGGATGCGGCGTAGCACGGCCCCGGCCGTGGCACGAAACTTCCCGGGCCGTCTTGACCCGGTCGAAGCGGTGTTTATCAGTGGATTCGTAGACGCGAGCCCCGCTGGGGCGCGTCGCTCAACACCGGCCCGGGCGCCCGTTCGCCCAGAGCCACAATGGAGGTTTGTCATGCGTTTCGATCCGTTCTCCGAGCTCTCGCGTCTGCAGGACGACATGAGCAGGGCATTCACGCGCGAGCGCGCGCAGCGCTCGTTCCAACCCACCGTCGACATCTTCGAGGAGAAGGACGCGATCGTCGTCTCCGCCGAGCTCCCCGGCGTTCGCTCCGAGGACGTCTCGATCACGGTCGAGAACGATCTCCTCACCATCTCGGGCGAGCGCAAGTTCGAGCGCCGGGAGGACAAGGGCGAGTGGCACCGCGTCGAGTCGACCTACGGCACCTTCACGCGCAGCTTCGCGCTCCCCAAGACCGTCGCGGCCGACGCCATCGAGGCCAACCTCGACAGCGGCGTGCTCACGGTCCGGCTGCCCAAGCGGCAAGAGGCCAAGCCGCGCAAGATCGAGGTGAAGCCCGGCTCGGGCAGCAAGCAGATCGGGGCGAAGGCCTGATCAGCCGATCTTGGTGCCGCCGACGGTGATCTCGTCGATCTTGATCGTCGGGCAGCCCACGCCGACCGGCACGCTCTGGCCGTCCTTGCCGCAGGTCCAGATGCCGTCGGACAGCTCGACGTCGTTGCCGAGCATCGAGACCTTGCGGAGGACGTCCGGACCGTTGCCGATGAGGTTCACGCCCTTGAGCGGCGAGGTGATCTTGCCGTCCTCGATGAGGTAGCTCTCGGTGAGCGAGAACACGAAGTCGCCGTTGGCGATGTCGACCTGACCGCCGCCGAACTTCACGGCGAAGATGCCGCGCTTGATCGACTTCATGATCTCCTCGGGGTCGTTCGGTCCGCCGAGCAGGATGGTGTTGGTCATGCGCGGCATCGGCGCGCAGGAGAACGACTCGCGCCGCCCGTTGCCCGACGCCTGCAGCTTGAAGTGCTTGGCCGAGTGGGCGTCGTGCATGTAGCCGCGGAGGACGCCGTTCTCGATGAGGACCGAGCGGCGCGGCTCGTTGCCCTCGTCGTCGACGTTGATCGTGCCGCGCGAGAGCGAGACGGTCGCGTCGTCGACCACGGTGCACAGCTTGGACGCGACGTCCTTGCCGACCTGCCCCGAGTAGTTGCTCGTGCCCTTGCGGTTGAAGTCCGCCTCGAGCCCGTGGCCCACCGCCTCGTGCAGGAGGATGCCGCTGTCGCCGGGGGCGAGGACGACCGGCATGTTGCCGGCAGGGGCCTCGACCGCGTCGAGCATGCGGATCGCCTGGCGCGCGGCCTCTTTGGCGTGCCACTCGGGCGACTTCTCGTCGAAGTAACCGAGCGTCGTGCGGCCGCCGCCGCCCGAGGAGCCCTCTTGCCGCTTGCCGTCGCGCTCGGCGATCGCGCGCACGCCGAACCGGAGCAGCGGCTGGATGTCTCTCGCGAGGCGGCCGTCGCTCGTGGCGACGAGGATCTCGCGGATCTCCTCGCTGAAGCTCGCCTCGACGCGGATGATGTGGGGGTCGAACGCGCGCGCGGCCTTGTCGGCGCGCTCGAGGAGCACGCGCTTCTCGGCGCCGGCGACGTCGATGGAGACCGGCTGCACCTCGTAGCGTCGCGGCAGCACGCGCTCGGTGGGCACCTCGGGCGTGCCGGGCGTGGCGCCGATCGCGATCTGCGCCGCGGTGCGCGCGGCCTTCGCCATGTCGTCCCAGTTCAGCGACTCGACGTAGGCGTAGCCGGTGGCGTCGCCGCGTTGAACGCGCACGCCGAGGCCGATCGAGACGCCGCGCGATACCGACTTGAGGATGCCCTCGTCGAGGACGAACGACCCGCCGGCGCGATACTCGAAGAAGAGGTCGGCGTAGTCGCCGCCCTTCTCGAGGGCGATCGCGAGCAGCTTGCGGGCGAGCTCGGCGTCGATCGCGTTGGGACCGGACGGACGAAACGGGGCCTTGTAGCGCGTCGAGCCGACGGTCTCGGTGTTCATGGGATCTCCAGGTAAGCAGATGCCGCCACCGCGTAAAGCGCAACGGCGTTCTAGTGCAGCACAGCTCGCGGCCCGGACGTGATCTCGATCCGCCCGCTGTCGAAGTCCCTGGACAGCACGACGACCTCATCGTGGGGCCGGCTCTCGACGACCAGCGGGGACTGCGTGGTAACGATGAGCTGCAGCCGCGGAAAGGCGCGCCGGAGCACGTCGATGATCTCGCGCTGCCGGCGCTGCGGCAGGTGCGCCTCGATCTCGTCGATCAACGCAACCCCCTCGCACGCGAGCGGATCGCGCCCGGGGTAGGCGAGCGCGAGCCGACGCAGGATGATCGCCCCGATCATGACGCGGTTCTTCACGCCGAACGCGAGGTCGTCGAACGCGACCATGCGGCCCGAGGTGTCGCGGAAGAGCGGCTCGAACGTGTTGGGGTCGATGCCCTCGTAGCTCGCTTCGCCGTCGGGGAGCAGCGCCTGGAACGTGCTGCGGAACAGCTCGTAGGGCGCGGTGCCGCGCACCGGCGCCGGCGGCGGTGGCGCGACCGAAGCGCTCTCGAGGCGCGCGCGCGTCTGGAACTGTTGCACCGCCGCGACCGTCACCGCGTTCACCAGGGCCTGCTTCACCTCGCGGGAGAGGTCGGCGCGCGCGGCGTCGTCGAAGGTCGCGTGCGAGCGGTGGTCCATCGCGCTGATCGGGCGCTCGGGCGTCGCTCCGGCGACGGCGACGCGCGCGGCCCAGCGCGCGGCCGAGAGCGGGATGACGCAGAAGCCCTTCTCGGCGGCGAGGCGGTCGAAGTGCGCCTGCTCGCGCTTGCGCGCGGCCGACTCGGTGGGGTGCTCCTCGAGGACGGCGTTGGGAGAGGCGACGACGAGATCGTGCGGGCGGGCCGGATCGTCGTCGCCGAGGCGCCAGCGCGCGACCGCGAACGCCTCTGCCGGCGGCACTCCCTCGCGGGTGCGCGGCGGCGTGATCGCGAGCCCCGGCCTCGTGCAGGCGATGGCCGAGAGGAGCGCGGTCTTGCCGGCGCCGCTGTCGCCGAGGATCACCGTCGTCATGCGCGGCTGACCCTCCTCGTCGACGAGCGCGAGCGACGCGTCGTCGAAGGGCCCGATGTTCCTTACGCGAATGGCGGTCAGGTACATGGCCGGTTCGCGGGGAAGGGTAGCTCAGAGAATCGTCGTCGTCGCCCGGTCGACCGAGCCGTCGGTGCGCACTACGAAAAGCGTGTACGTACGGCCGGCTACGAAGCGCGAGTGCCCGGCGTCGCCCGCGTGCAGCACCAGCGTCTCGTTCGCGAAGGTGGTCTTCGGCAGCGTCACCGACGGGTTGAGCAGCGTGCCCTTGCCGTCGACCACCGCGAGGGCCCACGAGAGCTTCGCGTCGCGATAGGGGAGGTGCCACGCGGCCGGGAACTGCTCCGGCGCGGTCATCGTGTCCCACACCTCGTCGCCGTGGGCCACGCCGGTCGCGTCGCTCGCGAAGAGCACGAACGCGCGCACGTCCCCCGAGACGCGGACGCGGAACGCGTAGTCGAAGTCGCCGTCGGGCAGCACCGGCGCGTCACCGTGCCCGACCCGATCCTCCGAGAGGCCGACCGCGACGAGCGGGCCGACCTCGCGTCGCGGCGGACCGACCGGCTTGGGCGGCGGCGCCGGCGGCGGCGGCTTGGCGCAGGCGAGAGCGAGGATCGCCGTGGCGAGCAGGCGCATGTCGAGTCCCAGCGTAGCGCGTGCGCTCAGGCGCGGACGCGGGGCGGCTTGCGGCCGACCTTCTCGGCGCGGAACGCGCTCGGACAAACGTCGTTGATCGGGCAGTGCTCGCAGTCGGGGCGCTGCGCGTCGCAGATGCGACGGCCGTGGAAGATGAGCGTGTGCGAGACGGCGTCCCAGTCCTGCTTGGGGACCTTCTTCATGAGGTCGAGCTCGATCTTCTCGGGCTCCTTCTGCTTGGTCCACCCGAGGCGCTGCGCGATCCGCTGCACGTGGGTGTCGACGACGACGCCCTCGGGCTTGCCCCAGATGACGCCGAGCACGACGTTGGCCGTCTTGCGGCCGACGCCCGGCAGCTTGGTGAGCGCCTCGAGACGGTCGGGGACCGCGCCGCCGTGCTCGCTCACGAGCAGCTTCGAGAGCTCGGTGAGGCGCTTCGACTTCTGGCGGAACATGCCGAGCGTCGCGATCGCGCGCTCGACGTCCTCGACGGGCGCCGCGGCGAGCGCCTCCGCCGTCGGCCACTTGGCGAACAAGCCGGGCGTGACCTTGTTGACGCCGACGTCGGTGCTCTGGGCGGAGAGCACGGTGGCGATGAGGAGCTCGAACGCGTTCTTGTGGACCAGCTCGCAGTGGGCATCCGGGTGGGCCGCGCGGAGGCGGGCGAGGGTCTCGGTGACGGGCGCGGGCGCTCGCTTGCGCTTACTCGTCGTCGGCTTCGTCGTCTTCGTCGTCGTCGTCTTCGTCGTCGTCTTCGTCGTCATCCTCGGCGTCGTCGTCGTCCGGGTAGAGGTCTTCGTCGGACGGGTCGTAGCTCGAACCACCAGGCTTCTCCTCGGTTGTGTCGACGTCGTTCTCGGCCACGTCGTTGGCGGCCTCGGTCTCGGCCTCGGCGCGCTCGGCGCTGTCGTCGACCGGCTCCTCCGCGGCGGCCGCCTCCTCGGGGGTGAGGACCTCGGCCGGCGTGCGGTGCGACTCCGGCTCGCCGGCAGGGACGACCGCGTCCGGATCTTCGTCGGCTGCGGCGACCGACGCGTCGCCGACGAGGTTCGGCGGCGGCTCGCGCGGGCCGTCGGGGAGGACCTCGCCGAGCTCGCGCTCCACCGTCTCGCGCGACTCGTCGGACAGCTCGGTGAACTCGCGCAGCGTGGGGAGGTCCTTGAGCGACTTGAGCCCGAAGAACGTGAGGAAGTGGCTGGTCGTGCCGTAGAGGAGCGGCCGACCCGGCTCGTCCTTCTTGCCGAGCACGCGGAGCATGTCGCGGTCGAGGAGCAGCTTGAGCACCGCGCCGGCGTCGACGCCGCGGATCTCCTCGATCTCGGGGCGGGTGATCGGCTGGCGGTAGGCGATGATCGCGAGTGTCTCGACCTGCGCGCGCGAGAGCCTGACCGGCTTGGCGTTCGTCAGCTCGCGCACGAACGGCGCGAAGCTCGCGGCGGTGCGCAGCTGCCAGCCGCCGGCGAGCTCGTCGAGCTGGAAGCCCCGACCCTCGCTGCGGTACTGCTCGCTGAGCTCCTCGAGCAGGCTGCGCACGTCCTTGGTGTCGGCGCGCGCGACGTCCGCCAGATCGGCTGCCTTCATGGGGCGTTCGGTCACGAACAGCAACGCCTCGAGCAGCCCGCGCAGGTGCCTCCGGGCCACGTCTCCCGTCGTCGAGGGCTCGGCGATCGCCGCGTCGCGCGCGTTCGGGTCTGCGTCGACCCCGACGTCCTCGGCGAACGCCGCGACCTCCGCCATGAAGTCGAGCGTCGCGGTGGAGGTGCGCGCGTAGGACTCGCGCCCGGCTTCTTCGTCGTCGACGACGAAGACCGACTCCGAGTGCGAGCTCTCGGTGTGCTCGCCGTCCTCGAAGTCGAGCGTCTCGTCCTCGACCAGCTCGGAGAAGCGCTCCTCGGTCTCGTCGTCGTCTTCCGGCGGCATCGCCGCCGAGGATGCGCGAGCCGCGCTCGTGCCTCAACGAGTTATTGCGCGAGCTGGGCGGCGGTGACGGGTTTGCCCCCCGGTAGGGCGCGCGCGGCCTCGAGCACCAGCCGCAGCGCCGTCCAGGCGGCGAGCGTCTGTACGCGACCACGGTCGCCGCCGAGGCGTCGCTCGTGGACCGCCGTGCCCTCGCTCGTCGCGACGGCCAGGTACACGAGGCCGACCGGCTTGAGCTCGCTGCCCCCGGTGGGGCCGGCGATTCCGGTGATCGAGACCGCGATGTCGCTGCCGGCGAGCCGGCGGACGCCCTCGGCCATCGCGATCGAGCACTCCGACGACACCGCGCCGTGCGCACGGATCAGCTCGGGATCGACGCCGAGCACGGCCGTCTTGCTGGTGTTGGAGTAGACGACGGTGTCGAGGAGGAGGAACTCGCTCGAGCCGGCGATGCTCGTGAGCAGCTGGCCGACGAGCCCGCCCGTGCACGACTCGGCGATCGAGAGGGTGAGGCCGCGCTGGCGCAGCGCCCGCCCGACCGCCGCGGCGAACGAATCCGCCGCGCCCTCGCCGTAGATGTGCTCGCCGATCCGCTTGCGCACCTCGCGGGTGGCGGCGTCGGCGAGCTGCTGCGCCTCGGGCTTGTTGCGCGCCCGCGCGTTGACCTTCACCTCGATCTCCGGAAAGTGCGCGCGGTAGCCGATCGTCACGCCGGGGAACGCCGACTCGACGCCGGCGAGCAGCTCGCCGATGCGCGACTCGGTCTGCCCGAAGGTCTTGAGGTGGATCTGGACGGTGTCGTTGGACGCGAGCGCCGCGATCCGCGGGAGGATCTGCTCGTCGAACATGCGGTACATCTCGCTCGGCACGCCGGGCGTGAAGAACAGCTGCGAGGCCCCGAGGCGGAGCACGAAGCCGGCGGCGGTGCCGATCGGATTGGCGAGCACCTCGGCGCCCTCGGGGAAGTCGGCCTGCTTCATGTTCGAGGCCGTCATCTCGCGGTGGATGGCGGCGAACCGACGCCGGATCGCCTCCAGCGACGGCTCGTGTCGGACCAGGCCGACGCCGGCAGCGCGCGCCGCGCACTCGGCGGTGAGGTCATCCGTAGTGGGCCCGAGCCCGCCGGTGCAGATCACCACGCGGCTTCGCACGGCGAGACGCAGGAGCGTGTCGACGATGATCGCGCGATCGTCCGGGATGGTCTCGATGGTGGCGACGTCGAACCCGTGCGCCGTCAACCGCTCGGCGAGCCAGGTCGCGTTGGTGTTGGTCAGCTCACCGCGCGTCAGCTCGGTGCCGATGGATAAAATCGCGACCGCCATCCTGTCGACAGCGTAGCTGATCTCGATTACCGACCTCGCATGGGCAAGCACGTGGTCACGCTGATTCCGGGCGACGGGATCGGCCCCGAGGTCTGCGCGGCAGTTCAGGAGATCGTCGCGGCGGCGGGCGTCGAGATCGAGTGGGAGGTGCAAGAGGCGGGCGCGGCCGTCGCCGAGAAGCGCGGCACCACGCTCCCCGACGAGGTCCTCGAGTCGGTCCGCCGCAACAAGGTCGCGCTCAAGGGCCCGATCGGAACCCCCATCGGCAAGGGCTTCCGCAGCGTCAACGTGCAGATCCGCCAGGATCTCGACCTCTTCGCGAGCTTGCGGCCCGTGAAGTCGCTCCCCGGCATCGCCACGCCCTTCACCGCCGCGCCCCCCGGCCGCGGCGGAATGCCCGGCGGCGGCGCGGTCGATCTGGTGATCGTCCGCGAGAACACCGAGGGCATGTACACCGGCATCGAGCACGAGATCGTCCCCGGCGTGCGCGAGGCGGTGAAGATCGTCACCGAGACCGCGTCCACCCGCATCTGCGAATTCGCCTTCGATTACGCCGAGAAGATGGGCTACCCGCGGGTCACCGTCGTCCACAAGGCGAACATCATGAAGAAGACCGACGGTCTCTTCCTCGAGTGCGGCCGCGCCGCCGCGCGCCGCCACCCACGCATCGAGATGGTCGAGATGATCGTCGACGCGTGCGCGATGAACATGGTGCGTAACCCGAATCGCCTGGCGGTCGTGGTCACGCTCAACCTCTACGGCGACATCCTGTCCGACCTCGCGGCCGGGCTCGTCGGCGGCCTCGGCATCGTCCCCGGCGCCAACATCGGCAAGGACGCGGCCGTGTTCGAGGCCGTGCACGGCTCGGCGCCGGACATCGCCGGAAAGGGCCTCGCGAACCCCACGGCCCTGCTGCAGAGCGCGGTGATGATGCTCGACCACATCGGTGAGCACACCTGCGCGCGCAAGATCGAGCGCGCGCTGCGCGACGTGTACGAGCGCGATCTCGCGCGCACCGGCGACCTCGGCGGTCGCTCCACGACGCGCGAGTTCACCGAGGCGATCAAGCTTCTCATGAACGAAGCGCCGCCGCCCTCGCTGCGTACGCCCGCGTAGAGGTCGTTCGAGTAGGAGCGGGTGCGCGGAGCCGACTCCGTCAACGGCTCTATACTCGCCGCGTGGAACTCGCCGAGCTCACGCGCCGTATCGCCGCCGAAACCAATCCCACGCGGCTCGCGCGGCTGAACGTCGAGGCCGCGCTCGCGTCCGACGGCGAGACGAGGCGCTCGTTTCTCGAGGCTGCCGAGCGCGCCAACCCCGAGCTGGTCGCCGCGATCCACCTCGCGCGCCGCGCCGAGCGCGATCCGGCCGAGCGCCTGCCGCGCATCGATCGCGAGCTGCGCGTCGCACGCGAAGAGGAGCGCGCGCAGCTCCTCATCGAGCGCGCGCGCACGCTCGAGGCCGCGGGTGAGTCGGCGGTGGGCGTGGTCGAGGCGTGGAGCCGCGTCCGCGCGCTCGAGCCCGAGCACGACGAGGTCCTCGCAGCCCTCGAGGTCGCGCTCATCCGCGCCGGCGACGAGAGCGAGCTCGCGACGCACTACGCGCGGCTCGCGCGCGCCTCGGCCGGCGATCCGCTGCTCGCCTGCTCGTACCTGACCGCGCGGGGCCGCATCTTCGAGCGCCTCGGAGACGAGCGCGCCGCCGAGTCGGCGTACGAAGAGGCCAGCGCGCTGCACGTCCGTGGACGCGCGCCGCTCGCGCGGATCCTCGTGCGCCGTGGCTCGCACGCGAAGCTCCGCGAGCTCCTGGTCGAAGACGCCGAGCGCGCCACCGAGAAGTCCGTGCGGGTGCGCCTGTTCTACCGCGCGGCGCGCATCACCGAGGAGCGACTCGACGATCCGCGCGGCGCGATCGCGCTCCTGCAGCGCGCGGTGGTCGACGCGGGTGAGGAGCGCACGACCGACGCCCGGGTGCTCGAGGAGCTCGTACGTCTGCTCGAGGACCACGGCGACGCTCACGAGGCCGCGGCGGCACGGCGGCTGCGGATCGAGCACGAGGCGCTGGCCGCGGTGCGCGCGCTCGAGGAGCGGAGGCTCGCGATCGAGCTCGAGGCCGCCAACGATCCGAGCGCCGCGATCGCCGCGCTGGAGCGCGCGCGCGCCATCGAGCCGCTCGACGAGCTCTCGCT
>JALHOE010000258.1 GCA_022843175.1 Deltaproteobacteria bacterium | reverse complement strand
GCCGGGACGCGAGCCGCCGGGCTTGTTCGCGCCGCCGAGCGTCTGGATGCGCGACGCCTTGACCGCGTTGGTGTCGAGGAGCGGCGCCGGGGTCTGCGCGCGACGGCGCTCGGCGCCGGTGAGCGCGGCCGCCTGGATCGCGGCGCCGATGGCCACCACCTCGTCGGGGTTGAGGCGGTCCATCGGCTTCTTGTTGAAGTACTGCTCGACGCGACGACGAATGAGCGGGACGCGCGTGGAGCCGCCGACCAGGATGATGTTGTCGAACGCGTCGACCTTCAGACGCGCGAGCTGCAGCGCCTCTTCGCAGACCTTGAACGATCGGTCGACGAGCGGCTCGGCGATCGTCTCGAGCTGCGCGCGGTTCATGGAGTATTGCAGGTCGATCGGCAGGCCGCCGGGGCCGTAGCCGAGCTCCTTCAGCTCGACGGTGACCTCGTTCTGGGAGGAGAGCGCGATCTTGATTTGCTCGGCGGCCGCGCGCAGCCGCTCCATGATCTGCACGTCAGTGCGCGGATCGAAGCGCGTGCGCTGGATGACCTCGAGCGCGATCTTGTCGGCGATGGCGACGTCGAAGTCGTCGCCGCCGAGGAAGCTGTCGCCGGCGGTGGCGATGACCTCGAACACGTTGCCCGAGAGATCGAGCAGGGTGAGGTCGAACGTACCGCCGCCGAAGTCGTAGACCGCGATCCGCTCGCTGCCCTGCTTGCCGAAGCCGTAGGCGAGCGCGGCGGCCGTGGGCTCGTTGAGGATGCGCAGCACCTCGAGCCCGGCCTCGCGCGCCGCGACCTTGGTGGAGGCGCGCTGCAGATCGTTGAAGGACGCCGGCACCGTGACGACGGCGCGCTCGACCGGCTCGCCGAGCGCCTTCTCGGCGATCGCCTTCGCCTTGCGCAGAACAAACGCGCTGATCTCGGGGAGCGTGTACGTCTCGGCGCGCGCCACCACGAGCGGTCCGTGGGTCGGCCCCTCGCGGAGCTCGAAGGGGAAGCGCGACCGCGCCCGGGTGACCTCGTCGCTCGCCCACGAGCGGCCGATGAGCCGCTTGATGGAGTAAACCGTGTTGCGGGCGTCGACGAGCCGGCGTTCGCGCGCGTTGTGACCGACGAGCACGTCGCCCGAGGGGTGGAACGAGACCACGCTCGGCAGGAGCCGGTGGCCCTCGTCATCCGCGAGCACCAGGGCCTTACCCCCGCGCACGACCGCCACGACCGTATTCGTCGTGCCGAGGTCGATGCCGACGACCGCGCCCGCCATATCTCTCATTTCCTACCACGGCCGCCGCAATCCGTACATTTCCGGCCGGGCACTTCCGATCCCCCTCGCGCGTCACCACACTTCTCGGGATGGCACGCAGGCGGAGCCCGGGCCGGTACATCCGGTTTCTCCAGCTGATCACGGCCGGCGCGCTCGCGCCGCTGGCGATCGCGGTGTTCCACCTGCTCGGTCTCCTCGCCGGCTCGGCCGCCACGGTGGCCCTGGCCGCGCTCGTGGTCGCGCCGATCCGGGCGCGCGTTCGCTTTGGCTTCGAGGACACGCGCCGCGCGCGATGGATCCCGTCGATCGTCGTGCTGTTCGACGTGCTCTGGATGGCGACGGTGCTCGCCCCGCTCACGACGCTGCTCGCGGCGGTCGCCTTGTTCGCTGCCGGGAGGCCCTCGCTCGCGTCCGCGTGCATCGACGGCGTCGCGCTCGCGGGCGTCACCGCGGCGTACGGCGTCCTCGTGCGACGGCGGTGGGTCATTCGGCGCCGGCTCGAGGTCGCCGTCCCGAAGCTGCCCACCGCCCTCGACGGCTATCGCATCGTTCACCTCTCGGACCTGCACATCGGCTCGATCGACAGCCGCGGGGACGCGCTCGAGTGGGTGCGGGCGGCCAACCTCCTCGAGCCCGACCTCGTGGTCATCACCGGCGACATGCTGACGACCGGCACCGCCTATCACGACGACGTCGTCGCGGTGTTGTCCGAGCTTCGCGCGCGCGACGGCGTCTTCGCCTGCCTCGGCAACCACGACTACTACGACGAGGAATCCCTCTGCGCCCGGCTCGCCGCGGGCTCCGTGAAGGTGCTCCGCAACGAGGGTGTCGCGCTCGGCGAGCTGTTCGTCGCGGGGGTCGAGGACATGTGGCGCGGGCGACCCGATCTCGAAGCAGCGCTGCGCGGGCGCGGGGCGCGGCCGGTTGTCCTCCTCGCCCACAACCCCGACTACTTCCCAACCGCCGCCGAGGCGGGCGTCGCCCTCACCTTGTCCGGTCACACCCACGCCGGTCAGCTGGCGGTGCCGTTCCTGGTCTCGCGCGCGACGCTCAGCCACTTCGTCACCCGCTGGCCGGCCGGCCTTTTTCGAGACGGCGACGCGCAGATCTTCGTCCACGCCGGTCTGGGGACCACCGGACCGGCGATCCGGCTCGGCGCCGCGCCCGAGGTCGTCGAGATCGTCCTCCGCCGCGGATAACTGTTGTACGCTCGCCGCGCGTGAACAGGCTCCCCCTGCCCGCGGTCCTCGCGGTGATCGCAGTCGTCGCGTGGCTCGCGGTCTTCGCGATGCCCGGCGTACCGCACACGTTCCTCGTCGGAGCGGTCGGCGCGCTGGCCACGGCGACCGCGATTCTGTGGGCGGGCACCGGCGCCGGCGCCGGAGTTCCACGCAACCTCCCGGAGGCGATCCGGCGGGCGTCCTCGGGCGAGCGCACCGCCACGCCGGCCGACGCGACGCCCGAGCTCCTCGCGGTCTACGACGAGCTCGCGCGCATCGCCGACTCGTCCCGCGAGTCCCGCGACGAGTCGGCGAAGATCAAGGCGCTGGTCAGCGACGCCGAGAGCAAGCGCGACCAAGCGCGCGAGGAGCTGCGCGAGCTCAAGGACGAGATGCGCCGCGCGCAGGACGACCTGCACCGCGCGCAGACCGAGCTCACGAGGGAGCGCGAGGTCGCCGGCTCCACCAAGACCGAGGCCACGCGCCGCCGCACCGAGCTCGACGATCTCGTCGGCAAGCTCGAGGAGCAGAACCGCCGCCTCCACGAGACGATCCAGGGCGAGCTCGCCGTCGCCGAGGAAGCGGGCCGGCGCGTCCGCGACGTCACCGCGGCGCTCAAGGACATCGCACAGAACGTCGAGACGCTCGCTTCGTCGGCCGAGGAGTCGTCGTCGTCGATCCTCGAGCTCACGGCTACCAACGACGAGGTCGCCGAGAACGTGGGCGAGCTCGCCGCGTCGGTGCGCGAGACGGTCTCCTCGATCGAGGAGATGACCTACTCGATCAAAGAGGTCGCCAAGAACGTCGACGCGCTCTCGCTCACCGCCGAGGAGACCTCCTCGAGCATGAACGAGATGGACGTGTCCATCGACCAGGTGCAGAGCAACGCCAACGAGACCGCGAAGCTCTCCGAAGAGGTGGCATCCGACGCCGAGCGCGGCGCCGAGGCCATCCTCAAGACCATCGGCGAGATCTACCGCATCAAGGAGTCCTCGCAGGAGGCGGTCGCCGTCATCTCGAACCTCGGTTCGCGCATCGAGGCCATCGGCCAGATCCTCTCCGTCATCGACGACGTCGCCGAGCAGACGAACCTCCTCGCCCTCAACGCCGCGATCATCGCCGCGCAGGCAGGCGAGCACGGCAAGGGCTTCGCCGTCGTCGCCGACGAGATCAAGGACCTCGCCGAGCGCGCGGGCTCGAGCACCAAGGAGATCGCCGAGCTCATCAAGACCATTCAGGCCGAGTCGAAGAACGCCGTCGCCGCCGTCGAGCGCGGCGCCCACAACGTCGACCGCGGCGTCGAGGTCTCCAACGAGGCCGAGCGCGCCCTCAAGAAGATCCTCGAGTCCTCCCAGAAGAGCACCACCATGGTGCGCGCCATCGCCCGGGCCACCGTCGAGCAGGCCAAGGGCAGCAAGCAGGTCACCGACGCGATCGGCCGCATCGCCGAGACGGTGCAGCAAATCGCCGCCGCGACCGCCCAGCAGGCCCGCGGCTCCGAGCTCATCGTCAAGAGCGCCGAGAAGATGCGCTTGATCACTCAACACGTGGAGCGCTCCTCTCAGGAGCAGGCCCGCGGCGGCCGCCAAATCACGCAGGCGATCGAGAACATCAGCAACATGGTCAACCAGCTCAACGTCTCGCAGCGCGGCCAAACGCGCGGAAACGAGCAGCTGCTGGCCTCGGCAGACCGCATCGAGGAGCTCGCCCACCAGCACGAGCAGACGGTCCGTCAGATCCAGGGATTGCTCGACCGCCTCCGCCGCACGATGGACGCGCCCGAGCGACCCTGACACATCGGACTACACGACCCGCGCAACGTCCGAGACGATCGGTCCTCAGTCCGTCCACACAAAGCTTTCTCTGGCGCCCAGCGTCCGACACGAATGGTGCTAGCCTCACCCGCGCCTTCGGCCGCAGAAGCGGCGCACACGTGTGGGTACCTGCATCGGTGTTCAGACGAAGATGACCGCGGCTTTCCAAGACGTACCGCCCGCGTCCCCTGACGAGGCACTGCCTCGCCGGTTCGGGAAGTACACGCTGCTGCGCCGCATGGCGACGGGCGGCATGGCCGAGATCTTCCTCTCGCTCCAGCGCTCGGTGGCCGGGTTCGAGAAGCTCATCGTCATCAAGCGGATTCTGCCCGCGATGAACCAGGACCGCGGGTTCATCGACATGCTTCTCCACGAAGCGAGGGTCGCGGCGTCGCTCTCGCACCCCAACATCGTCCAGACGATCGACGTCGGGCAGGTCGACGGCACCTACTTCATCGCGCTCGAGCACATCCACGGCGAGGACCTCCGCTCGATCGTGCGGCAGATGAAGAAGAAGGGCGTCACCGAGTTCCCGCTCGAGCACGCGCTCGCGATCGTGCTCGGCATGTGCGCGGGCCTCAGCTACGCGCACGAGAAGCGCGACCTCGACGGCACGCCGCTCGGCATCGTTCACCGCGACATCTCTCCGCAGAACGTCCTCGTCGGCTTCGCGGGCGACGTGAAGATCGTCGACTTCGGCGTCGCCAAGTCCGGCAGCCAAACGGCCGAGCAAACCAAGTCCGGCCAGCTCAAGGGCAAGGTCCCGTACATGTCGCCGGAGCAGGCGCGCGGCGAAGACGTCGACTGGCGCTGCGACGTGTTCGCCGCCGGCGTCATGCTGTTCGAGCTCACGACCGGCAAGCGCCTGTTCAAGGGCTCGACCGAGTTCGAGACCCTCAAGCTCATCGTCGACCGCGACTACCCCCGTCCCTCCTGGGTCGCGGGCGGGTATCCCCCGGCGCTCGAGACGATCGTGATGCGCGCGCTCGAGAAGGACAAAGAGCGCCGCTACCAGAGCGCGCGCGAGATGCAGGCCGATCTCGAGGCGTTCGTCCGCGACGCCCGGCTCCCCGTCAGCAGCATCGCCCTCGCCGAGTTCATGAAGGGCCTCTTCGAGGAGAAGCTCGCGGCGCAGAAAGAGGCCCTCATGCAGGGCCGCCAGCTCGCCGACATCATCGCGCAGGAGATCGTCCACAGCGAGCACACGGTCAACACCAGCGTCGACTCGGGGCGCTTCTCGTCGCACAACCTCTCCACCAACAGCGGCGCGGTCGCCACCGGCAGCGTGCCGCCGCCCGGCAGAACGGCGAAGTGGCCGTTCATCGCGGTGCCGCTCATCGCGGTCGCCGCAGCCGCTGCGGTGTTCGTGCTCCGCAAGTCGGACACCGCCGCGCCCGCGCAGTCCAAAGAGGAGCCCGCCGCGCAAAAGGCGTCGCTCACGGTCAAGAGCGAGCCGGCCGGCGCGCACATCTGGATCAACGGCGAGGTCCGCGCCGAGCTCACCCCGGCCACCATCGAGAACCTCCCGATCGGCACCGTCGACGTGAAGGTCGGCAAAGAGGGTTACGCCAGCAAGACCGACAAGGTCGAGCTCACGGCGGGCCCCGCCGTCGCGCGCAACTTCACGCTCCTGAAGGGCGTCCTCAAGCTGCAGGTCGACGGCGCGCCGGCCAACGCCACAGCCACGCTCGACGGCAAGCCGGTCACGCTTCCCACGATCGAAGCCGCGCCGGGCGAGCCGCACACCCTCGTGTTGAGCGCGCCCGGCTACGCGCCGAAGACGCTCAAGGTCACCGGCGAGCTCGGCGAGACCAAGAAGCTCGACGCCACGCTCGACAAGGCGGCGGCAGGCGGAGCGGTGGTCGCCAAGCCCGGCACCGCCAAGGAGCCGCCGACGACGCAGCCCGGCGGCAGCGGCAAGCTGATGGTGTCGGCCGGTGGAGGCTGGTGCAACGTCAGCGTCGACGGCAAGCCGCAGGGCGTCACCCCCACCGGAGCCATCGAGGTGTCCGCCGGAGCCCACTCCATCAGCTGCACCAACGCAGACGGAAAGACTGTCTCCCAGGGCGCGAAGGTGAACGCGGGTGAGACCACCCGCGTGAAGTTTTCGCTCTAAGCTCGTCGAACGAACCGATGGACTCGGCGAACCTCGACACGCCGCCGGCAACGCCGTCGCCCGAAAGCAGCGCGCAGGTCATCGCCGAGCGGTATCGCCTGGTTAAGAAGCTCGGCGAGGGCGCGATGGGCGCGGTGTTCCTCGCGGAGCACATCCACATGCGCAAGCGGTTTGCGCTGAAGATCCTCCACGCCGAGGCGATGGCCTCGCCGGAGATCGTCGCGCGGTTCGAGCGCGAGGCCGTGGCCGCCGGCAACATCGCGCACCCCGGCGTGTGCGCCGCCACGGACTTCGGCCGCCTCCCCGACGGCGGGTTCTTCCTCGTGCTCGAGTACGTCGACGGCGACAGCCTGCGCACCGAGCTGCGAAAGGGCCCGCTCGGCGCGGCCCGCGGCCTCGAGATCGCGCGACAAATCCTCGCAGCGCTCGGCGCGGCGCACGGCAAGGGCGTCGTGCACCGCGACATGAAGCCCGAGAACGTCATGCTCACGGCGGGCGATGTCGTGAAGGTGCTCGACTTCGGCATCGCGAAGCTCGATGCGAACACGCTCGGCGAGGGTCAGGGCACGAACCTCACGCGCATGGGCGCGATCTACGGCACCCCCGTCTACATGGCCCCCGAGCAGGCGATGGGCAAGACGATCGACCATCGCGTCGACCTCTACGCCGTGGGCATCATCCTCCACGAGCTGATCACCGGGCGACCGCCGTTCGACGGCGACGGCATCGTCATCCTCGCCAAGCACGTCAACGACGCGCCGCCGCCGATCGACCGCGCGCTCGCGCCGCTCGAGATCGAGGCGTTCATCCACCGGCTGCTCGCCAAGAAGCCTGGCGATCGCCCGGCAGACGCGGCGGCCGCGATCGCCGAGCTCGACCTCGCCAAGCGCTCGCTCGCTGCGTTTTCGCCCGCCGAGATCGCCACCAGCCCGACGGTGATGGGCGCCGAGGTCACCTCCTACGCCGGCACCAGCGCGATCGGCAGCAACGACGGCATCGGGACCTCGGCGACGATCGCCGGCGAGCCGTCGCCCACGCCGCCGCCCGTCGCCGCGTCGCTGCGCGACAAGACGCTGGTCGTTCGCGACCGGGCCCTCACCAAGCTCACGCCGCTCGCGAAGCGCGTCGGAGTCGACGTCAAACACCTCGCGGTGGGCCTCGCTTGTCTGGCGGGGATGTTCGTCATCCTGCTCGCGATCGTGCTCTTCCGCCCGGCGGCCGAGCCGGAGCCGGACGAGGGCCGCCGGCCACGCCGCCGCACGCCGACCGCAGCCGCATCCCCAACCACAGCCAAGAACGACGACGACCAACCCAAGGGCTCGGGGGAGCCGGCACCGTCCAGCTCCTCCAGCGGCAAGGGCGGCGGCGGCGGAATCAAGGGAATCGGCCGCAAGATCAAGAGCCTTTTCTAGCGCCCCCGGCAGGCCTATGGTCCGCGCGAGATGTCCGCGACGACCACCTCCCCCGAGCAAAACACCGCCCTCCGTCAGTTCGTCTGGTCGCGATTGGGCACGGTGCTCGCGCTCGCGCCGCTCGGCGTGTGGGTCGTGTTGCACCTCTGGAACAACCTCGCCGCGTTCCAGGGCGCCGAGGCCTGGCAGGCGTCGGTCACGACGCACCGCCACCCGGTCGCGGCGGCGATCACCTGGGTGGTCGTGCTCTTGCCGCTGGCGCTCCACACGGTGTGGGGCCTCGCGCGCTCGCTCAAGGCCCGGCCGAACAACGCCCGCTACGGCTACTTCGGCAACCTCCGCTTCCTGCTGCAGCGCGTGAGCGCGCTCGGCGTGCTCGGGTTCGTCGGCGCGCACCTGTGGCTCGCGTTCCTCCGCCCGCGCCTCGTCGAGGGCCACGCCGAACGCTTCGTCGACATCGCCCACGAGATGCGCACTCATCCGCCGACGCTGGTCGTCTATCTGCTCGGCACGCTCGGCGTCGCCTTCCACTTGGCCAACGGCATCGCCACGAGCGCGATGGCCTTCGGCATCGGCACCACGCAGCTCTCGCAGAAGCGCATGGAGCGGCTGGCGTTGGTGCTGCTGGTCGTCTTCCTCGGCATGGCGTGGGGCGCCGTCTACGCGCTCTACCGCGCGGGCGTGTAGAGCACTCGCGTCGACCGCTCACCGTGTTCCGTCGGAAGCACGGTCGAATAGGCGCGCGCGTAAGCGAGCGCCTACCGGTTGCGAATGGTGCGAATCACCAGAGGCGCTCGCTGACGCGCGCGCCTATGGGTCACGACGGTCGACGGGTGCACCGAAGGCGGGCTCCGGATCACGCCCGTGAGAGCGTGATCCGATGCTCCTCGTTCAGCCGCAGCCGGCGACGCAGCTGTATCCGGAGAGCGTGAGCTTGCAGCACGAGCCCAAGAGGCAGCCGTCGTAGCAGGTCGTGCTCTCGCCACCCTTATCGCACTTGAACACGCCACAGCCCTTGCCGCCGCTCGGCGGGGCGCACGCCGTGCCCGGCGGGTAGCGCAGCTTGCTGCAGCCACCGCACTCGTTGCGGTAGGGGTCCTTGTAGTTGCACTCCGACGACTCGGTGCCGACGCACTGCCCGCAGCCGCTGTACGTGAGGATGCTGCACTGCTCGTACTCGGGGTACTTCAGGGTCGCGCAGCCGCCGCAGCTGTTGCGGGGGTTGTCGCCCGTGCAGGTGGTGTACTTCTTGTCGGCGCTGCAGACGAACTTGCCGCAGCTATAGGTGCCGCAGGTGTCGCCGGGCTTGCCGCCGCTGGTGAGCGGCGCGCAGCCGCCGCAGAGGTTGCCGGCGACGTCGCCGGTGCACGAGACCGAGCTCTTGTCGGCCGAGCAGGTCCACTTGCCGCAGCCCGTGGTCCCGCACGCCGCGCCGGGCACGCCGGCGAGCGTGCCGCAGCCGCCGCAGGCGTTCTTGGTGATGCAGTCGACGCAGGTCTTCGTCGTCGGATCGCACTGCGGCTTGGTCGGGTCGGTGCACTCCGCGTGGCTCGCGCAGCCGGTGGTGCAGGTGCCGCCGGTGCAGGCGTAGGTGCAGATCGCGCCGCTCGCCCAGTTGCCGGTGGCGTCGCAGGTCTGCGGGGTCTTGCCGCTGCACTGCTTGGCGCCGGGGACGCAAACGCCGCTGCAGACGCCCGCGCCGCTGCACACGTTGCAGAGGGTGCCCGTGTTCCAGGTGCCCGCCGATGAGCAGGTCTGCGACTCGCGACCGAGGCAACGCATCGAGCCCGGCACGCACTCACCCGTGCAGGCGCCGCCGGCGCACGCAAACGGGCAGAGCTCCTTGTCGGCCCACGAGGACGCGGTGCTGCACTCCTGCAGCGAACGACCGCTGCACTGCTTGGCGCCGGTGAGACAGACCACGCACTTGCCGCTGGTCGCGTCGCAGATGGGCAGCGACGCATTGGTGCACTCGCTGTCGAGCTTGCAGCCCTGACACTCGCCGCTGGTACACGTGAACTCGCAGGGCGAGGCCGCGGTGACCCACTTGCCGGACGCGTCGCAGGTCTGCGGGGACTTGCCGCTGCACTGCTTGCTGCCGGGGACGCACTCGCCGATGCACGTGCCGTCCTTGCAGACGAACGGACACGCGGTGCCGGCGACGTAGGCGCCGCTCGCGTCGCAGGTCTGCGGGATGTTGCCGCTGCACTGCTTGCTGCCGACGGTGCACTTGTCGACGCAGGCGCCGTCCATGCAGACCGAGGTGCACGCGGTGCCCTCGACCTTCTTGCCGGAGCCATCGCACGTGAACGGGATCTTGTCGGTGCAGCCCTTGCTGCTCGGCACGCACTCGCCGGTGCACTTGCCCGCGGCGCACGCGAAGGCGCACGGCGCGAGGTCGAGCTGACCGCCGGCCGAGTCGCAGATCTGCGGCGTCTTGTTGTCCGCCTTGCAGGTGACCTCGCCCGGCTTGCACGTGCCGGCGCAGGCGCCGTCGAGGCAGAGCGACTTGCACGTCTCGACGTCGGCCCAGCCACTGGCGGCCGCGTTGCACTCCTGGAGTAGCGTGCCCACGCAGCGACGCTTCTTCGGCTCGCAGATGCCGGGGGCGGCGTCGCCCGGGGGCATGCTGCTGTCGGCCGCATCGCCGCCCGCGGAGTCCGGCGTGGCGCTGTCGGGCGTCACCGACGTGTCGGGCTCGCCCGAGTCCACGCCGATCGACGAGTCCGCGCCCGGCGACGCGTCGTCGGCGGCCGGGTCGGTCTCTTTGATTCCGACGAAGAGCTGGCAGCCCGCGGCGGAGAACGCTGCGACGAGAGCGAGGGCGTGAAGGGTTCGCTTCATGTTTAGAAAGCTCCGCTGAGGCCAAGGAAGCCGCCGCCGGGCAGTGCGCCCGGGGTGACCTGCACGTTCTTCCCAATCAAGAGCGGATTCTTCGCCGCGGCCTTCTCGGGCGACGAGGGCGCGGTGAGGATGAGGAACGCGCCGACGCCGATCGCCACGAGGCCCACGCCGACGCCGACGTTGGCGATGTTGGCCGACGTCGTCGCCGCGTCGCCCGCTTCCTTCGCCTTGGCGTTGCACACGTCGTTCGGGCAGTTGTCCTCGCGCTCTCCCCACTTGGAGAACGCGCGGATGCCGAACACCGCGCCGACTCCGAGCGCGACGACGCCGGCGCCGCCGACGATGAAGCCGATCGTCTTCTGGTTGCCCGAGGGGGCGGCGTCGGCCGTGGTGGTGGTGGTGGTGGTCTTGGCGGGCTCGGCGGGCGCGTCGGCGAGCGCGGGCACCTCGAGCGCCTTCTTGTCGGCGTCGGCGCCGATCTCGACGTCGCTCGTCCACGACTTCTTGCCGGGCGCGCTGGCCTCGAGGGTGTGCTTGCCGGGATCGACCGGGAGCGACGCGCCCCAGGCGGCCTTGCCGATGGCGCCGCCATCGAGCTTCAACTGCAGTCCGGCGATGCCCGCGGCGGCCGGCGTCACGGTGATGGTGAGCTTCGAGAGCTTCGGCTCGATCTCCGCGATGTGCTCGCGCGCGAACGCCTCACGCTCCGGTCGGCCCTCTTTCTTCGCCTGGCTCAGCGCCTCCTCGAACTCGGCCCACGCCGTCGCCGTCTTGCCCTCTTTTTGGTGGCAGACAGCGAGGTTGAGGAGCGTGCCGCCGCCGGGATCGAGCTTCTGACTCTCGGCGAGCTTCGGACACGCCTCGGCGTACTTCTCCTCGCTCATCAGCTTCTTGCCCTCGTCGAAGAGCGACTGGGCGAGCGCCTTGTCGGAGGGGCTCTGCGCCAGAACCGGCAACGCGGCAGAGAGCTGAGCAAGAACGAGAAGGGCAGAGACTGCCGTGCGACGATGGCTGACCACAAGACCTCCCTCGGGAGAAGCTGAAGAAGACACACTCACCGACGCGCGCGCGTGTCGGTGTTCACGGACCTAGTCACTTACGGTCGTCGAGGATGCTGCCGCCGCCCGGCTTCGCCGTGGCGGTCGGCTTCGCGGTCACCGCAGCCGTCGCGGCGGTGACCGCGGGCTTGGTGGTGGTCGCCGGCTTGGCGGCCGTCGCGGGGCCCTTGGGCGCGGTCGCGACCGGCGCAGTCGCGACGGGCGCGGTGGCCG
>JALHOE010000257.1 GCA_022843175.1 Deltaproteobacteria bacterium | reverse complement strand
GCCGCCTCGCACGCCGCGCCGAGCGCGCCCGCGATCGCGCAGAGGAGACCCTGGTGCGGACCGAGGGGGCCCTCGAGGTCGCGCGCGCCGAGCTCGCGCGGGGGGCGCGCGCCCGTCACAAGTACGACGCGATCATCGGCGACGGGGAGGCGATCCGGAAGACGCTGGCGCTCGTTGATCGGGTGACCGACGCCGCCGACGCGCGCATCCCGGTGCTGGTCGTCGGCGAGAGCGGCACCGGCAAGGAGCTGATCGCGCGCGCCATCCACGAGAACGGCCCGCGCAAGCGAGGCGCGTTCGTGGCGGAGAACTGCGGTGCGATCCCCGAGCCGCTCCTCGAGTCGACGCTGTTCGGGCACGTCCGCGGCGCGTTCACCGGCGCCGAGCGCGCGCGCGTCGGGCTCTTCGAGGTCGCGAGCGGCGGAACGCTGCTCCTCGACGAGATCGGCGAGATGTCCCTCGGAATGCAGGCCAAGCTGCTGCGCGTCCTCCAGGAGTGCGAGGTCCGCCCGGTCGGCGGCGAGCGAAGCACCAAGGTCGACGTGCGCGTCATCGGCGCGACCCACCGCGATCTCCAGGCGATGGTCCGGGAGGGACGCTTCCGCGAGGATCTCTACTACCGGCTCGCCGTCGTCACCGTCGAGGTCCCGTCGCTGCGCGATCGCCCCGAGGATCTGCCGGCGCTCGTGGAGCACTTCGTCCGCCGGTACGGCGGCCCTCGCAAGATCAAGGTGACCCGCGGCGCTCTCGCCGTGCTCGCGGCCGCGCCCTGGCCCGGCAACATCCGGCAGCTCGAGAACGAGCTCCGCCGTGCGATGTTGCTCTGCGAGGACGTCCTCGACGTCGAGCACCTCGGGCCCGAGCTGCTCCAACCGCGGCGCGCGGGACGCGACGGTGTGGCCGGCTTGAGCCTCCGCGACCAGCTCGACGCGCTCGAACGACGCCTGGTGACCGATGCGCTGAGGCGCGCGAGCGGCAACCAGACCCATGCAGCCAAGGCGCTCGGAGTATCCCGGTTCGGCTTGCAGAAGATGATGAAGCGGCTCGGCCTACCCGCGCGCACCTCGCCGTAACAAGTGGCGCGGCTGCACGACGGAGGCATGCTCTTCGCATCGAATCTCTTGCCTCGATGCGCTTGCACCTACACGCACCGGCCGCTCACCATTCCCTGCGTATGCGATTCCTCCCCGGCAGCGTCGTGCTCGCATCCCTCGCGTTGGTAGCGTGTGGGCCGAGCCTCAAGGCCGCGGTCGAGTCCGATATGCGGTTCGAGCACTGCTACCGCATCGACGAGGACGCGAGCACACCCGTCGCGCACAAGCGCGGGTGCTGGAAGGAATGGACGGCGCGCTACAGCCGCGGGCAGGCGCGCGAGCGCATCTCCTACGCCAAGGAGCGCGTGCGGGTGCTCCACGGCGCGGTCGACGCAGCGCCGCCTCCGATGGTCGCGTCCACGCAGACCGCGGCCGCGGGTCCGCCGCCGGGCGATCCCTACGCGCCGCCGCCCAAGGTCGTCCCCAAGGCGGTCGAGGCGGTCACCGCGAGCAACCAGGCCTGCTCGGATGCGTGCTCCAAGGCGTGGAATACATGCGCGAAGCCGTGCACCGCGGAGGCAACCTGCATCCTCGCGTGCGACGAGAAGTTCCGGTTGTGTGCCAAGGCGTGTCTGTAACCGCGACTACTTCGGCAGCGCGCCGACCGCGCGAATTCTACGGACGAGCGCCGACACCACGGCCGGCGGGAGCTGCGGGAACGCCGGCATCTTGCCGCGCCCGGTCTTGATCACGGTCGCGAGCTGCTCGTCGGTGCGGGCCCCGAGCAGCTGCGGGTCGGTGAGGTCCTGCGCCTTGACCATCGGGCCGTTGGGGCCGTCGCCCTGGCCGCGCATGCCGTGGCAGATCGCGCAGTTGGAGCGCCAAGTGGCCTCGGCGAGCGCGTCGTCGCCCGCGCTCGCAGCGGTGGACGGCGTGGGCCCGGCGACCTGGGTCGGTGTGCCCGGCTCGTCGTCGTGGTCGTCGGCGCGCCATTCGCGCGACGGCTTGGGGCGGCACGCGGCGAACACGAGCGCGAACGCCAGCAAGAGCACGAGGAGTCGCCGCACCCGGACGGACGTAGCCGTGCAAGCGCCCTGTCTCAAGCACAAAGCGGAACCACGAAACCTTGCCGAAACCTTCGCCCACTACTTCCCTCTCGCGACACAACGTCAGCGAACCTCAAAGAGGGAGCCGGATGAAAAAGGTCGAGGCGATCATCAAGCCGTTCAAGCTCGACGAGGTCAAGGATGCCCTCACCGAGGTCGGTGTGCAGGGCATGACCGTCACCGAGGTGAAGGGCTTCGGCCGCACCGGCGGCAAGAAAGAGGTCTATCGAGGCTCGGCCTACGTGGTCGACTTCGTCCCCAAGGTCAAGGTCGAGGTCGTCGTCCCCGACGACATGGTCCACGCGGTCATCGAGGCGATCGAGAAGGCCGCCAAGACCGGTCGCATCGGCGACGGAAAGATCTTCGCCTCGCCCGTGGACGAGGCCGTCCGCATCCGCACCGGCGAAAAGGGCCGCGACGCGATTTAACCCCCGCGAGGAGCGGGTCGAAACGGAATCCCACTGTCTCCCGTCGACGGGACGTCGACTGAAAGGTGAAGCGCATGTCTCCGAAGGAAGTCCTCGAGTTCGCGAAGAAGCACGGCGCAGTGATGGTCGACCTGAAGTTCGTCGACTTCCTCGGCACGTGGCAACACACGTCGGTCCCGACCCATCGTCTCGAGGAGTCCTCGTTCGAGGACGGCTTCGGCTTCGACGGGTCGTCGATCCGCGGGTTCCAGCCGATCAACGCGTCGGACATGCTGATCGTCCCCGACGCGACCACCGCGCAGATGGACCCGTTCATGGCGCAGCCCACGCTGTCGCTCATCTGCAACATCTACGACCCGATCTCGCGCCAGAACTACCCGCGCGACCCGCGCTACATCGCCAAGAAGGCCGAGGCCTACCTCAAGCAGACCGGCATCGGCGACACCTGCTACTGCGGCCCCGAGGCCGAGTTCTTCGTCTTCGACAGCGTCCGCTACGACGCGTCGAAGGGCCACGAGTCGTACTACTACATCGACTCGGACGAGGGTCACTGGAACAGCGGCAAAGAGGGCGCGAAGGGCTACAAGATCCGCCCGAAGGAGGGGTACTTCCCCGTCTCGCCGGTCGACACGCTCATGGATCTGCGCACCGAGATGTGCATCAACATGGCGAAGGTGGGCATCGAGGTCGAGACCTCGCACCACGAGGTCGCCACGGCCGGTCAGTGCGAGATCGACATGAAGTTCGACTCGCTCGTGAAGATGGCCGACAAGCTGATGTGGTTCAAATACATCGTGCGCAACACCGCGATGAAGGCCGGCAAGGTCGCCACGTTCATGCCGAAGCCGCTCTACGGCGACAACGGCAGCGGCATGCACGTGCACCAGTCGATCTGGCGCGAGGGCAAGCCGCTCTTCGGCGGTGACGGCTACGCCGGTCTGTCAGAGACCGCGCTGTTCTACATCGGCGGCATCATCAAGCACGCCAAGGCGCTCGCGGCGATCACCAACCCGACGACCAACAGCTATCGCCGCCTGGTCCCGGGCTACGAGGCGCCGGTCAACCTCGCGTACTCGTCGCGCAACCGCTCGGCGGCGCTCCGCATCCCCATGTTCTCGCCGTCGCCGAAGGCCAAGCGCGTCGAGGTCCGCTTCCCCGATCCGACGACCAACGGCTACCTCGCGTTCGCCGCGATGATGATGGCCGGCATCGACGGCATCCAGAACAAGATCCACCCCGGCGATCCGATGGACAAGAACATCTACGCCCTCTCGCCCGAGGAGCGGAAGGACGTCCCGTCGATGCCCGGCTCCCTCGCGGAGTCGCTCGACAACCTCGAGCGCGACCACGCGTTCCTCCTCAAGGGCGACGTCTTCACCAAGGACGTCATCGAGACCTGGATCGAATACAAGCGCACGGAGGAGGTCGGCCCGGTGCAGCTTCGCCCGTCGCCGTACGAGTTCCACCTCTACTTCGACGCCTGATCCGCCGGTCGCGGGACCGGATCCACAGCCGCGGGCACATGCCCGCGGTTGTCATTTTTGCCGAACGCAACGATCGCCAGGCCCGCGAGGATCGCCAGGCCCGCGAGCACCGTGCGCGCGTCGAGCCGCTCGCCGAGCATGCGACCGGCGAGCAGGAACACGATGATCGGCTGCAAGTAGATGTAGGCGGCGACCACGCTCGGCCGCGCCCGACCGAGCGCCCACGCGTTGGCGAGGTACGCGAACACCGTCGGGATCAGGACGAACCACGCGACGAGCGACCACCCACGCGCAGTCCAGTGCGGCGCGTGGTGGAGAAGCTGCGGGACGCCCGGCAGCGCGAGCACCAGCGCGCCGTGCGCGAACACCGCGGAGACCACCCGGAGCGCGCCGTAGCGCCGCACGTACTTGCCGACGAGGACGAGGTACGCGGCGTAGGACAACGAGTTGATCGTCACGAGCAGGTTGCCGAGCGAGACGTGGCGGACGCCGGTGAGCGTCACCACGCCGACGCTCGCGAGCGACAAGCCGACCCACGTGCGCACCTGCGGGCGCTCGACGCCGGCGAAGATCCCGATCGCCGCGGTGAACACCGGGATCGTCGCGGCGAGCAGCGCCGCCGAGGTCGCCGTCCCGCGCTTGAGGCCGTGGAGGAAGAACGCCTGGTTGATGACGACCCCGAGCAGCGCGAGGCCGAACATCGGGAGCATCGGCAGCGGCTCTCGGGGGGCGTCGGGCGCGCGCCCGACGCGGGCGAAGGTCGCGAACGCGAGCGCCGCGGCCAGAGCCCGCACGAACGCGAGCGCAGTCGGCTCGATCGACTCCTCGACGAACGCGATCCGTCCGACGATGGCCCCGGAGGCGAACGCGAGCTGAACGGCGAGGAGCGCGAGATGGACACGGAGCCCGACGGGCACCGCGGCACTCTAGCGTGGACCGGCTACGAGAGGCTCTGGCGTTGGTCGCGCGAGAGCGCTTCGAACTGGTCGCTCACGATGCGCTGCAGCTTCGCGAGGTTTTTGCGAATCTCGTCGGTCGCCACGCGAGGGACCTCCTCGATGGGGACGCGGCCGTCGACCACGACCCCGTATTCGCCCTCTTTACCGACGAAGAACCCGCCCGGCATGGCGAAACCGTCCTGCCCGCCCGAGAACGGGAGACGGAAGACCGGCACCTGGATGGCGTCGTCGCCGACCACCACGCGGATCATCTGGACCGGAATCATGTAGGAGAGGTAAGCACGGTCTCGGGGAGCACAAGCCAGCCGAGTCGTGGACCTCGTCTTCTTCGTCCTGCTCGTCGGTGCGCTCGTGCTCGTCCACGAGCTCGGCCACTTCGTGGCTGCACGCGCGTTCGGCGTGAAAGTCCTCACCTTCTCGCTCGGGTTCGGCCCGGCGCTCCTGCGCATTCGCGGTCGCGAGACGACCTACCAGCTCGGCCTTCTGCCGTTCGGCGGGTTCGTTCGCCTGCTCCAACAGCCCGAACGGCGCGACGAGGCTGTGCTGCCGCCGGAGGAGGCCGCGCGCACCTACGAGTCGCGTTCGATCCTGCAGCGCGCGCTCATCGCGCTCGCGGGGCCGACGATGAACGTCCTCGTGCCGTTGTTCCTCTTCTTCGCGGTGTTCCTCGAGCCCGGAAGGCAGCTCGCGCCGAACGTCGGTGTCGTGGTCGCCGGTTCGCCCGCCGAGGGGCTGCTCCGGCCCGGGGATCGCGTGCTCTCGATCGACGGTCGCGAGGTGTTCACCTTCGCCGAGGTCCAGGCGCGGATCGCCGCCGGCGCCGGCAGGAAGCTCGCGTTCACCGTCGCACGCAGCGTCGAGGGGCAGGCGGGCGAGCAGGTGGTGACCGTGGCCGTCACGCCGCGGAGCGTGAGCGAGACGCGCGAGCTCGGCGTGGTCGCCGTGGTCGGTCGGCTCGGGATCGGTCCCGCGCCGCTCGCCGCGGCGATCGGCGTGTACGGCCCCGGCTCTCCGGCCCACCGCGCGGGCCTCCGCACGTTCGACGTGATCACGCACGTCGGCGGCGTCGCGACGCCGCGCTTCGTCGATCTCGAGCGCCGCCTGCGAGACAACCGCGGCGTGGCGGTGCCGGTCAACTACCTGCGCCCGCGCGTGCTGCCGTTTCCCGCCGAGGCGCCGCTGCTCGATCTCGCCGTTCACGAACCGGGCGTGGCGATGCTCGCCCCCGAGCCGAGCGACGGGACGACGGAGCTCGACGGCCTCCGCCGCGCCGGGATCGAGAGCACGGATCTCTACCTCGCGAGCGTCCCCGAGGGCTCCTCGGAGTGGCTCGCCGGCCTTCGCCCGGGCGACCGCGTCCGCACGCTCGACGGGGCGCAGGTCCTCTCCTGGAACGCGCTCGTCGAGGATCTCATCGCGGGCGGCGATCGCACGCGCGAGCTCGGCTTCGCGCGCGACGGTCGCGCGATGACCGGGCTCCTCCGCGTCCGCAAGGAGGAGTGGACCGATCCGGGCGGCGAGCACGTGGAGCGGTTCGTGTTCCGCTCGACGCACTGGGCGCCGACCCTGCCGGCGCCGCTCATCGACGAGCCCGCGCCCGTGCGTCGCGCCGCGCGCATGGCGGTGCGCGAGACCGTCCACGTCGTGCGGTTCATCGCGACGAGCGCGGTGAACCTGGTGCAGGGCAAGCTCACGGTGCGCTCGCTGTCGGGGCCGCTCTCGATCTACGACGTCGCGGGTCGCGCTGGCGCGCGCGGCACCCGCGACTTCCTCTGGGTGATGGCGCTCATTTCGATCAACCTCGGCATCCTCAACCTTCTCCCCATCCCCACGCTCGACGGCGGACAGTTGCTCTACCTTGCGTTCGAGCGCGTCGCCGGCAGGCCGATTCCGATTCGGGTCCGCGAGGTGCTGAGCTTCGTCGGGCTGCTGTTCCTCCTGGCGATCATGGCGATCGCGCTGCGGAACGATCTGCTTCAACGTCGCTCCTGACGTTTCCGACTCGCGTCGGTGCGAGGAACGTGGCATCGAAGGGCCGATGGGTCAGGCCGATGGGTGATCGGAAGGACGACGACAAGGTCGCACGTCGCCCCCGGCGCGTGGAGATCGAGGTGGAGACGATCCGCGCGCGGCCCCCGTCGTCGGCCCCCGCGGCGCCCGGGCCCACCGAGGGCACCGGTCGCGCCGCGCCGAGCACGGTCGCGCCACCGAGCCCCCGCCGGCGGGTAATCCTCGACACGCCCCCGCCGAAGGCGCTCGAAGAGGCACGCTCTCCGCAGGCCCAGCGCGGCCCGGCCTCGCGGCCCGAGCGCCCCGATTTCGCGCGCAAGCCCTTCCGTCGCGGAGGGCAGCCCCTTCCCCCCACGGCGCGCAACATCGCGGCCGAGGTGCTCGCGCGGGTCGAGCGAGACAACGCGTTCGCCGCCGCCGTGCTCGATCACGAGCTCAAGCGCGCGGTCCAGCTGTCGCCGCGCGACCGCGCCCTCGCCACCGAGCTCCTCTACGGCACGCTCCGCCTCAAGCCGCTGCTCGAGAAGTCGATCGAAGCGGTCACCCCGCGCGGCATCCAGGCGCTCGACGCGCGCACCCGCTCGCTGCTCCTCGTGGCCGCCTATCAGATCCACTACACACGCATCCCCGCGTTCGCCGCGGTATCCGAGGCCGTCGAGGCGATCCGCACCACCAAGGGACGCGCGGTCGGGGGCTTCGCCAACGGCGCGCTTCGCCAGCTCGCGCAGCAGGCCGAGGCCGCGCCGCTCCCTCGGCCGCCGCTCGCCTACAAAGAGGCCACCGCGCCCTGGCTCCGGCGCGCGCTCGAGCGCTCGATCGGCGAGGACGCGACCGACGCGCTCCTCACCGCCGGCCCGGTTCCGCCGCCGATCAACCTGCGCGTACGCAACGGTGGTGCCGGGCTCGAGGCGACGCGCGACGCTTGGATCCCCCGGCTGCGCGAGGCCGCGCCGCAGGCGAAGATCGAAATCGGCGCCCACGCTCCCGGCGCGATTCGCGTGCGCTCGGCGGGCGATCCCCACCAGCTCCCCGGCTACGCCGAGGGGGCCTGGACGATTCAGGAAGAGGGCTCCCAGCTCGTCGGTCTGCTGCTCGGCGTGCGCCCGGGCGAGATCGTGCTCGACGCGTGCGCGGGCCGCGGCAACAAATCGTCGCTGCTCGCCGAAGCGCTCGAGTCCGACGACGGCCGCGTGCTCGGTCGTCTCGACGTCGCCGACCTGCACGGCGACAAGCTGTCGCGCCTCGACGGTGAGTTCCAGCGCCTGAAGCTGCAGAAGGGCAACGCCTACGGCGTCGACTGGGCCGTCGGCGTCGGCGACGTGCCGCTCAACACCTACGATCGCGTGCTGGTCGACGCGCCGTGCAGCGGCACCGGCACCATCCGCCGTCGCCCCGAGATCCAGACCCGTCGTCAGGCCGCAGACCTCGCCGAGCTCGCCAACGCACAAGTGAAGATCGTCAGCCACGCCGCAGACGTGGTCCGCCCCGGCGGCCGTCTGCTCTACGCCGTGTGCAGCGTCCTCCGCGACGAGAGCGAGACGGTCGTGCAGCGCATCCTCGACGAGCGCAAAGACCTCGAGCTCGCCCCGTTCGACGCCGAGGTCGGAAAGAAGCTCTTCGGCGAGGACGCGACCTCGGGCCGGCTCCTCACCCACCTCCACGGCACCGACTCCTACTTCGTCGCGAGCTTCCGCCGCCGCGCCTGAGCGAGCGCTCGAGCTAGAAGCTCACGCCGAACGCGAAGGCGGGCGTGAGCGAGATGAGGGCGACGTTGGCGGACTCGTCGCCGATGCGCGCGTCGATGAAGTCGCGGCGGGCGCCGCACTCGACGATGACGCGCACGCGACGGAAGCCGAGGCCGATGCCGAGCGTGCCGGTGACGTGGGCGCGCCCGATGACGACGTCCTTCGCGGGCGCGGTGCCGGTGCGGCCGGTGAACGCGATCTGCCCGGTGATCCGCTCGTACCCCACGAGCGCGCCGACGTAGGCGATGAGCAGGCCCGCGTCGCTCTGCCAACCGAGCAGCAGCGGCGCCTGCACGCCGAAGCCACGCACGTTCTCGCTGGCGACGCCGTTGAGGTAGCCGTCCTCGGGGCGTCCACGCAGCAGGACGTGACCGTCGCCGCCGATCGAGAGCGTGACCGCGCCGGCGTCGGCCGAGCGCGACTCCCAAAGGAGGTAACGGCCGCCGACCCGCGCGTCCCGACCGCCGTAGTGCAGGCTCGCCTCGAACACCTTCGAGAGGCTGAGCGTCGTGCGCACGACCGGTGCGACGCCGGGCCGGGCGCCAAAGCCGACGACCGTCGCGGGGAGCAGCGCGCGGGTGACGGTCGGATCGTCGGGCGGCGCGCCCTCGGCCGCGTCGAGGCGCTGCCGGCCGGCTTGAATGGCGTCGAGATCGCCGCCGACGGGCGCCGCCGCAGCGCCGCCGAGCTGGAAGCGCACGTCGCTCTCGCGCACGAGGCGCGGCTCGGCGAGCATGGGCGACGTCGCGGCGCACCCGAGCGAAGAGCCCGCGACTGCGACAGCCGCGAGCCAGCGCCTCACTTGCGGAAGCGCGAGGGGAAGTCGTTCGCGGTGACGCGGGCCTTGAGCGCGTCGTCCTCGGGATGGAGGCGGAGCGCCCGCTCGATGAGGCCCGCCTCGGTCTCGACGTGCTTCGGGTCCGGCAAGCAGCACTCCACCGGGCACACGGCCTGGCACTCCTCGTGGTCGTAGAAGCCGACGCACTCAGTGCACAGGTCGGGATCGATCACGTAGATCTCGTCCCCCTGGCTGATCGCGTTGTTCGGGCACTCCGGCTCGCACGCGCCGCAGTTGATGCACTCTTCGGTGATGTAGGTGGCCATCGACGGTCGGCGTGCGTTGTAGTGTCCGAAGCGGCTCCGGTCAATTCACCGGGCACTTGCTCGCATGACCGTGGTCACCTAGGGTCACGCCCTCGAATGTCCCGGCTGCTCCTTCTCGCCGTTACGGCGGTTACGGCCGCGCTCTTCGGGTGCCGCCCCGAGATCGGCGACGCCTGCAAGTTGTCGACCGATTGCAGCATCACCGGCGACCGCCTGTGCGACACGTCCCAGCCCGAGGGCTACTGCACGCAGTTCAACTGCGAAGCCGGGAGCTGTCCGAGCGAGGCGATCTGCGTCGAGTTTCACGCCCGGGCAGACCGTTTCGCGCGCCGCTTCTGCGTCCGCCACTGCGACAGCGCATCCGATTGTCGGGCCGGCTACGTCTGCGTCGACCCGGAGGATCCGGCCAACGGGCGCGACGGCAAGATCCACGAGGGCGATCCCGCGAGCCGCAAGGTCTGCCTGCCGTGAAGCAGGCGGCGCTCCGCGTCGCTTCTCTCCTCGTACGGTTCGTGTCCGCCGTCGCGGTCGTCCTCCTCGTGGCGACGGTCGTCTTCTTCGCGTTCCGCCTGCTGCCCGGCGATCCGGCGGCGCTGGTGCTCGGCGAGCAGGCGAGCGAGGCCGATCGCGCGCTCCTGCGGGCGAAGCTCCACCTCGACGAGCCGCTCCTTCGTCAATACCTGCGCTTCGTCGGCTCCCTCGCCCACGGACGCGTCGGGCCGTCGATCCGCCGGCCCGAGGTGGACGCAGCCCGCGTCGTGCTCGCCGCCCTGCCCTCGAGCGCGGTGCTCGCAGCGCTCTCGGTCGCGGCCGGTGCGGTCTTCGGCGTCGGGCTCGCGCTCCTGTCGGTCGCTCGGCGCTCGCGGCTCGCCGATCGCGTCATCGCGATCTGCGCCAGCGTCCCGCTCCTCGCCTTCGCGCCCGCGCTCACGTGGGTGCTCGCGGTCCGACTGCGCGTGGTGCCGCTGCCCGCCGATCCCGACGCCGGCGCTCGCGGCACGCTCTACGCCGCGATCCTCCTCGCGATCCCGCTCGGAGCCGCCGTCGCTCGGATCGCGCGCGCGTCGCTCGAGGCCGCCGCGCGGAGCCCATTCCTCCAGGTCGCGCGGGCCAAGGGCTCGAGCGGGGCGCGGGTGTGGATCGTCCACGCGCTGCCCACCTGCATCGGCCCGATCGTCACGGTGATCGCGGCCCAGCTCGGCGCGCTGCTCGGCGGCGCGATCGTCCTCGAGCGGCTCCTCGAGCGCCAGGGGCTCGGCACCGTCCTCGCGGAGGCCCTGAGCGCGCGCGATCTCCCGGTGATCCAAGCCGCGGTGATCGTGTCGGCGGCGTTGTTCGTCGCGGTCCAGGGCGCGGGCATGGCCATGCATGCCGCGCTCGATCCGAGGGCGCGATGAGGCGGCTGCTCTTCCCGCTCGCCGTCGTCCTCGTGGCGCTCCTCGCCCGCGCGCGCGCCATCGATCCGCGCCGCCTCGAGCTGTCGCGAGAGCTCGCGCGCCCCTCGCTCCGCCACCCGCTCGGGTGTGGGGATGGCGGCGTCGATCTCCTCGCCGTCGCCTCGGAGGCGCTCCTCCGCGGGATGCTCCTCGCGGCCGCGGTCGCGGCGATCGCGCTCGTGATCGGCACCTCGATCGGCGCGGCGGCGGGCCTGCGCGGCGGCGCGTTCGCGCGCGCGGTGCAGCGGGTGTGCGATCTGATGCAGGCCTTCCCCTCGTTCGTCCTCGCGCTCGGCGTGCTCGCGGCGATCCCGCGACCGACCCGGGTGCACGTGGCCGCGGTGCTGATGCTCACCGCGTGGGCGCCGTTCGCGCGCCTCGCGCTCGCCGAGCTACGGATCGTTCGCGGGCTCCAATACGTCGAGGCCGCGCGCGCCCTCGGCGCGCCGCCCTTCCGGCTGTTGTTCCGCCACGCGATCCCCGCGACGCTCCCCGTCGCCCGGGCGCAGCTGGGTTCGAGCGCGTCGGCGCTGCTCATCGCCGACGCGGCGCTCTCGTTCCTCGGCCTCGGCCCGTCGGACGGCGTCGCCCTCGGCGCCCTCATCGACCAGGGCGTGGGCGCGGCGCGCCGCGCCCCCCACCGGCAGCTCGTCGG
>JALHOE010000256.1 GCA_022843175.1 Deltaproteobacteria bacterium | reverse complement strand
AGACCGACGTCGGGTACAGCGAGTCGCCGCCGAAGGCGCCCTCGGTGCAGATGTTGATGCCGGCGCCCTTGTCGCAGTCGTCGTCGCTCATGCAAGCGAGACCGACGGTCTTCTCGGCGGCCGGGCCGCTGTCGGCGCTGCCGTCCGTCGGCGTGGGGGTCTTGGTGTCCGTCTTCGAGTCGGTCGCAACGGCATCCTTGCCGGCGTCCGTTCCGGTCGCCGGGGTCGGGTCCGACGAGCTCGAACACGCAACCACCGTCCCGCTGACCATCGAGAGGGCCGCGAGGACCCCAAGCAAACGCTTCGTCATGACAACTCCTCCTGCGATCCCTGCCGCGCCCTGCGCAGAACAGCTGCGCGTGGCGTTTTTCGTTTCGTAACGCCCCCGTGAGGGCAAAGACTCAATTTCCAGAGCGAGCCCCGTGCCAGTGCGGTTGGGGCGGCTGCGGAAGCGAATCGCAAGGGAGTGCCGGAGCAGCTCTCTCGCGGGTCGGTCCCGCGGGGTGTGGCATCGGCGTCATGCCGATCCGATCGCTGACGGTCTGGCGACCGAATAGCGATGCCCTCCCAGGTGGGAAGGCCGCGCACGGTATGCCCCGTCTGCCGACGTGGTCAAGCCCGTTTCCTCCCATGTCGAAGGTCGGTCCGGCCGCCATGGAGGATTCCTTCCGCACCGTTCGCTGGAGCGGAGCCCGGGCGGATATCAGTCCGCGACGCGGCGGACGCTGGATTCCGCGACGATCCGCGCGAGCTCCAGCTGAAGCCGCTGCGGATCGGACGTGCGACGCAGGGCCAGCGCCACGCCGCCGGGGCTCGTCGCCGCGGCGCGTCGGAACGTGGGGGAGGCGACCACGCGGCGAAGCTCCGCGATCCAGTCCGCGCGGGGCGCCCACTCGCGGCGGCGCTCCTCGAGGGCCTCGTCGATCACCGCGGCGAGCGGGCGCTCGGCTTCGTCGTCCGGGTCGAGCGCGCTCTCGGCGCTCTGCACCGGCGCGCCCTTGCGGGCCGGGCGCGATGCCTCGACGAGCAACATCACGCGGCGCGGCTCGAGGTCTGCGCGGAGATCGCGCGTGGCGAGCGGGCGGTCGACGAACGCGATCGTGCCCTCGGCGGCGCGCGGCTCGGCTTCCTCGCTCGGGGCCTCGTGGCGGTGACCAGCGGCGACCGTGCGGGTGACGACGCCGAGCGCACGCAGGTGCGCGAGCTCGCGCGGATTGGGCGCTCGCGACAGCACGAACAGGTTGGGCGTGGCCCGGTCGACGGTGAGCGCGGCGAGCTTCTCGGCCACCTTGGAGAGGAGCGGCTCGGCGGCGCGCACGTCGAACAAAACCGCCGTGCGAATGCGCGCCTCGCCGACCGAAGCGCCCCACTCCTCGATGGCGTGGCGCACCGCGGGAGGGAGGGGGCGGGGCGCTGAGATTTGCTCGAGGGCCGCGACGATCTCGCTCGCGTCGAAGCCGACGCTCCTCGCGGAGAGCACGCTGTCGCGCGTGAGCTTGAGGCGCGCCACGGCCTCGACGTGCACGAGCTCCGACGCGCACGCGACGACGAACGCGGCGCCGAGCGGGACGCCGGGCGGCAGCACCACCTCGTAGTTCGGCTGGACGAAGCCGCTCGCCGCGGGGCCGGTGACGAGCGGCTCGCCACGGATCGCCGCGCGCACGTCGGGCGGGACCGCGAGCACGTTGCGACCGACGTCGACGAACAAGAGCGGCGCGAAGTGGAAGTCGTCGCGCTCGACGCGCGCCGCGAGGCTCGGCACGTCGAACCCGAAGGCGAAGCGCTGCTCGAGACCGATCGCGAGGAGCGAGGCGCCGAGCTCGAGCAGCTCGCCCGGCTCGGCAGACGCCGCGAGCTTGGCCATCGCGAAGCCGACCTCGCCCAGCCGCTGCTCGAGGAGCTCGCGCACGAGGCCGCCCGGGTCCTCGAGCAAGCGACGGACGCGCGCGGCGATGGGCGTGAGCGCGCCGTCCATCTCCTCGAAGGCGCCGAGGCGCTCCCAGGTGGCGAACAGGCCGCGCGCCTCGCCGAGCGCGCGTTCGAGCTTGGTGGCGTCGGCGCCGTGGAGATCGCCGCTGCGCGTGACGCGCGGGCGGCGCTGCGCGACGAGCGCAGGAAACAGCGCAAGCGACAGGAGCGTGCGACCGAGGCCGACCGACGCGCGCAGCTCGCCCCGCGCGCGCCCCACCGAGAGCACGCCGGCGAGCAGCGGACGGATGCGGACGGCGAGCGGCTCGAAGAGGCTGAGCTCCTCGCTCCGCGTGAACGCGTTGGTGCGCACGAGCACCGGCCAGCGCAGGAGGACCTCGGCGATGGCCTTGCCCTCGTCGGCGTCGCCCGCGGTGCGGAGCAGCGCGACGGCCTGCACGAGCGCGGTGCGCGTCCACCAGGGGGTGGCGGCGAGGAGCGCGAGGGCGAGGCGCGCGGTCTCGTCGGCCGCGTCGACGCGCTCGCGAAGGGCGGGCTCGTCGACGAGCGCGCGCCTGGCCGCGGCGAACCACTCGTCGGCGCTCTTGCGCTCGAGCGTGGCGCGGGTGCCGACGACGCGCGCCAGCACCGCGGACGTGAACTCCGGCTCGCGGCCCGAGAGCGCGTTGCGCAGCTCGGTGTCGATCCGCGCGAGCGCCGCCTCGTCGATCACGACGGGCTTTTTTGCTTTCTTGCTCGCCGCCATTCGCGCCCCGGATTTAGCACTCAGGCCGGGTCCACACCCTCGATTTCGTAGCCGTAGCCCTGCTCGGCGAGGAATCGCTGGCGATTGCGCGCCCACTCGACCTCTTCGGTGCCCTGCGAGACGAGCGTGTAGAACCAAGCGCCTCCCCCGAGGCTCGCTTGCGAGCCTCGCTTGGAGGGCTTGGGGCGGAGGATGCGCCCCAATCGCTGCGCCTCTTCCTGGCGCGAGGCGAAGGTGCCGGCGACCTGGATGAGCACCGACGCGTCGGGGAGATCGATCGCGAAGTTGGCGACCTTGCTCACGACGAGGACGCGAATCTCGCCCCGGCGGAACTGCGCGTAGAGCTCCTCGCGCTTGACGTGCGGCGTCTCGCCCGTGAGCAGCGGCGCGTTGAGCACCTGGGCGAGGCGCTTGAGCTGCTCGAGGTAGGTGCCGATGACCAGGATCTGGTCATCCTGGTGCATGTTGACGAGCGCGCGCACCAGCTCGTCCTTGCCGGGGTTGTCGGCGGCGAGTCGGGCGCGCTCGTGCTGGTCGATCGCGCCCTCGTAGCGCTCGCGCGCCTCTTCGGGCATCGGCACGCGGCGCTCGATGCAGCGCGCGGACGCGATGAAGCCGACGGCCTCGAGATCGCGCCAGGGCACGTCGAAGCGCTTGGGACCGATGAGCGAGAACACGTCGCCCTCGCGGCCGTCCTCGCGGACGAGCGTGGCGGTGAGCCCCAGGCGGCGCGTGGCCTGCAGCGCGGCCGAGAGGCGGAAGACCGGCGCCGGCAGCAGGTGCACCTCGTCGTAGACGACGACGCCCCACGGCTCCTTGGCGAGCACCTCGAAGTGCTTCATCGCCTTCGTCTTCGCGCCGCTCGTGAGGATGCTGTAGGTCGCGATGGTGATCTGCTTGATCTCCTTGCCCTGACCCGAATACACGCCGATCTGGTCGGCGGTGATCGTCGTCTTGGCGATGAGCTCGCGCTTCCACTGCTCGGCGGCCTCGTGGCCGGTGACGAGGATGAGCGCGCGGGTGCCGAGGGTGGCGATCGTGGTGAGCGCGATCACCGTCTTGCCGCCGCCGCACGGAAGGCAGATGACGCCGTGACCGCCCGAGTCGAGGAAGATGTCGACGGCTTGCTGCTGGTAGTTGCGCAGCTGGAACACGTCGTCGCGGAGGGCGATCTCGAGGTGCTCGCCCGCGCGAACGCCAGCGCGATCGTCGACCGGCCAGCCGAGCTTGAGCACGCGCTGCTTGACCTCGCCGCGGTGGAGCAGCGTGAGGCCCCACTTGTCTTTCGCGATCGGCACCGCGTGCTCGACGAACCACGGGTCGCGGGTGATGCGCGCGATGGCGCCGTTGTCGCGGACGTTGAGGACGAGCGCGCCCTCCTCGGGGCCCGCGTCGAGGGTGACCTTGCCCCAGCGGCCGAAGAAGTCGTCGATCTGCGAGAGCACCGAGTGCGGCACGTCGTACTTCGCGTGCGCGATCAGCGCCTGCTTGGCGTCCTCTGCCGTTTTGCCCGCGGCGGCCGCGTTCCAGATCGACAGCGGCGTGATGCGATACGTGTGGACGTGCTCGGGCGACTTCTCGAGCTCGGCGATGCCGGCGATCGCGGCGCGCGCGAGCGGGTAGTCCGCCGCGTCGACCTCGACCAGTACGGAGAGATCGCTCTGGACGATGATCGCGCGCTCGGGGTGAAAGCCGGACATTTTTGGGGGTCGGACGGTATAGCGCGCGGGGGGCTGCGACGCGAACCGGTGCCTCAGCCCTCGCCGGCATCCGTGGGGCACGGGGTGTCGCGGCAGAACGGCGGGGTGCCGCAGCCGTAGTCGTCGCGGCACGATGCGGTGCAGCGCCACTTGCCGTCGCGGCAGGAACACTCGGGCTCGCAGCCGAAGCCGCAAGCGCCGAGACGGCAGTAGGCGTTGGGAGCGGCGGTGCAGGGAGCGCCGTCGGGGGGCAACGCAGAGGGAGTGCACTCGCTTGCGTTTGCGTCTGCGTCTGCGTTTGCGTCTGCGTCTGCGGTTGCGTCTGCGTCTGCGGTTGCGTCTGCGTTTGCGTTTGCGTCTGCGTTTGCGCTTGCGTCTGCGTCGCAGCTTCTGTTTTGCGCGGCGCGCTGCTCCTCGGTGCATCCGAGAAAGCCCTCCGCAGCCCACGAGGACGGCGTGATGAAGGCGCGTCCCTCGCGGTCCACGACGCAGCCAATTGCACCGTTCTGGATGCACGCGACCTCTCGGACGGGAATCGCGAGGCACCGCAGCGCGATGGGGGGTGCGCCGAACCTTGCGCAGTTTCTCGCCTCGTCGACGGGGATGCCGTCGAATCGGCAACAGAGCACCGCGGCGGAGCTCGCCACGCAGGCGTTGTCGCGGAGCACGCAGGTCGACTCCGGCGGCTCGCTCGAGGTGCAGCCGAGCAACACCGATACGAGGACCAGACCGAGGGTCGCGATCCGCGAGAGCAAGCGCCCGGTATCCGGCTCCCTCTCGTGCTGTCGACTGTCGACTGTCGACTGTCGACTGTCGACTCGGCTCACCCGTACCTCTTCTCGAACAACGCGCGTAGCGCAGGGTGCTTCCGCACCACGTCGAGTGCCCACGCGGCGTGATCGGTCGCGTAGCCGTTGCCGATGATGAGCTCGACGTCCTTGCCGACGCCCTCGGCGCCGAGCGCGCAGCGGGTGAACGACGTCGACATCGAGAAGAAGTACGCGCCGCCGTGCTGGCGCCGGGGGAGGATGGTGCCCATCTCGGCGCCGTCGACGTTCACGCAGCACACCGCGAGGTCGACCTCGCGCCCGCCGTTGGCCGCCAGCACCGCGCGGTAGACGGCGAGCGCGTCGGTGGCGTCGACCGAGAGGACCTCGTCGCACACGCCGAGCGCGCGGAGCTCGTCCGCGTACTTCGCGTACGACTCGAGGCCGATCACCCGGCCGGTCGGGCCCGCGATCTCGCGGGCCTGCACCGCGCAGAGGATCCCGCTCTTGCCGCCGGCTCCGAGGATGAGGACCGAGTCGCCCGGCTTGGTGCGCCGCGCGACCTGAATCGGCGCGCCGGCGACGTCGAGCACGGCGAGCGCGAGCTTGGCCGGGAGATCGTCGGGGAGGCGCGCGAAGGGGGCGCCGTCGGCGATCGCCGCGGTGCCGCGCACGTCGATCTGCGCCGAGGCGCGCCGGACCTCGCCGAACGATTCGATCGCGAGAGGGGTCAGGGTGAGCGAGGCGAGGGTCGCGATGCGGTCGCCGACCCGCGGCGCGCGCGACGGCGAGACGGCGCTCCCCACGTAGCGCACCGTCCCGAGGAGCATGCCCCCGGAGTTGGTGACCGGGTTGTGCTGCTTACCCCGTTCATCCACGGTGCGACGGACGAGGTCGCAAATGCCGGCCGGATCGCCCCCGGCGGCCTCCTCCATCTGCCGGAAGCTCGCTGCGTCGATGTTCAGGGTCTCGACCTCGACCACAATTTCGTTGTCCCACCGGGTGCCGAAGCCGTTGTCGAGGCGAAAAGCCGGCTGGGGAAGCACTCCGTGGGGCTCGAGGACGCGATGACTGCCGAAAGGTGCGCCGGGTCGGTCGGGGGTCATGTTCGCGTAACTTGGTCCAGACCGGCCGTTCGCGATAGGGTCGCGTGGCAGGACCTAGCCCGTCGCGCTCACCGCGCACGCGCTTGACCCTGTCTTCAACGGGCCGCTAACGTAGTTTTTCCAGGGTCCGCGGATCCGCCGCAGGCGGTTCGCGGGTATGAATCCCCCCGCCGATGGATGCCTCGCAGAAACTCACGGGAGCCCCTCCCGCCCCGGGCGGGAAGGCGCGCGCCTACGCACTGAGGTTCATTTCTGGGAAGTATCAGGGCGGCGAGTTCCCGATCTACCCCGAGAAACCGATCGTCGTCGGCCGCTCGAGCGACCTCGACATGGTCCTCGTCGAGGACATGGTCTCGCGTCGCCACGCGAAGATCGCCTACGCCGGCGACCAGATCACCATCGAGGACCTCGGCTCGACGAACGGCACGTTCGTCAACGGCGAGAAGGTCAAGAAGGCTCGGCTGAAAGAGGGCGACCGCGTCCTCATCGGCACCTCCATCCTCAAGGTGGTGGCGGCCGACCAGTCGCAGGCGCAGACGGGCGACGCCAAGCAGAACCTCGAGAACGTCGCCGCCGCGCGTCGCACCTCGCAGGTCCGCACCATGAGCGGCTCGCTCGAAGAGGTGCCGCTCCCCGACCTGCTCCAGCTCTTCGGCACCTCCAAGAAGAATGGTGTGCTCGTCCTCCGCACCGAGGACGACGTCGGCCGGATCTACCTCCGCAAGGGCAACGTCTACTACGCCACGATCAACGACGGCGACGACGTCCCGCCGATCAAGGCCTGCTACCGCATGCTCACCTGGGAGCAGGGCACCTTCGATCTCGACCCGCCCGAGGAGCGCACCTTCAACGAGGAGGTCGACCTCACCGTCGCCGAGATCCTCATGGAGGGCATGCGGCAGCTCGACGAGTTCAATCGTCTGAAAGAGGGCCTGCCGCCGCTCACGTCGAAGATCGGCGTCTCGCAGCCGCTCATCCCGCCGCTGCGCGATCTCTCCCCCGACGAGCTCGACGTCCTGCAGATGGTGCACAACTACGGCACGATCAGCCAGGTGCTGCAGAAGTCGCAGGCCACCGACCTGCAGACGGCGACGATCCTGCAGAAGCTGTTCAAGTCGAACTACGTCGAGACCCGATAGGCTAATCTCCGCGCAGTGCCGAGGCGGTCGCCGGTCGTTGTCATCACGGGAGCGTCGACGGGAATCGGCCGCGCGCTCGCGCTCGCGTGGACGGAGCGGGCCGCGCGGCTCGTCCTCAACGCGCGCTCGGTCCACGCGCTCGAGGAGATCGCGGCGACCTGTCGCCTGCAGGGGGCCGACGCGATCGTCGTCCCCGGCGACGTCACCCAGCCGGCGGTGCAAGAGGCGCTGATCTCGGGCGCCACCGCGCAGTTCGGCGGCATCGACGTGCTCGTGAACAACGCGGGCGTCGGGCTCTATGGGGCGGTCGACGCGATTTCGCCGGCGATGCTGCGCGAGGTCTTCGAGCTCAACGTGATCGCCCCGATGGTGCTCACCCAGCTCGCGCTCCCCGCGCTCGAGGCGTCCCGGGGCACCGTCGTGATGATGTCGTCGATCGCCGGGCTCGTGGCGATGCCGCGGAGCGGCGGCTACGCGGCGACCAAGTTCGCGCTCGAGGCGCTCTCCCTCGCCCTGCGCGCCGAGCTCACGGCGTCCGCGCGCAACGTGAACGTGTGCGTGATCCGGCCCGGCGTCACCGCGACGCCGTTCACCGAGAACGCGCGCGTCGCCGAGGGCGCGACGCGGTCGCCGGTGAAGGGCGTGCCCGAGATGTCCGCCGAGGCCGTCGCCCGCGCGACGCTCCGCGCCGTCGACCGCGGAGACGCGGAGGTCGATCTCACGCTCGCGGCGCGCGCCATCGCCACGCTCTCTCGGCTCAGCCGTCCGGCGCTCCGCGCCGTCCTCACACGGATGGCGCCCCGGCTGGGCGTCGCGCCGAGGCGGGAGTAGAAGCCCCCATGGCCGCCGACGGGAGGGACCTCTCAGCGCCTTCGTCGCGCGCGCTTCGGCGCGAACGCCGCCGCAAGCTCACGCAGGACGCGTGGAACATCCCCAACCTGCTCACCTACGCGCGGGTGGGGATGATCCCGCTGGTTTTGTATTTGTTGGATCGCGGCACCCGGCGCGACGCGATCTACGCCGCCCTCGTCTACGCGCTCGCCGGCATCACCGACGTGCTCGACGGCTTCCTGGCGCGGAAGCTGAACATCGTCTCGGTGATCGGGAAGTTCCTCGACCCGCTCGCCGACAAGCTGATGGTCGCCGCCACGCTGGTGTGGATGGTCACGCTCGGGCGCGTGCCGGCGTGGGCGGTCATCCTCTTGCTGTCGCGCGAGATCTCGATCACCGCGCTCCGCGCCATCGCGTCGAGCGAGGGCTTCATCATCTCCGCCAACGAGGGCGGCAAACAGAAGACCGCGCTGCAGGTGCTCGGCATCCTGTTCCTCATCATCGGCTACCCGTACGACCTCCGGATGCTCGGCATCAACCTCGGCGTCGTCGACATGGTGCTCGTGGGGCGCGTGCTCATCTACGCCTCGCTGATCCTGAGCTTCACCAGCGCCGCGGAGTACGTGCGGCTCTTCGCCAACGCGGTGGAGTACAAAGAGAAGACGCTCGAGGCCGAGGAGCGGGAGTCGCCGAAGTAGTGGGGGTGCGCGTCGTCTGGGCGCTCGCTGACGCGCGCGCCTGTTGGCGGCGCGGCGGTCTAGCTCTCGAACTCTTTGCAGAACTCGATCTCTTCGCCCTCTTGGAGCGGGCGGCGGCGCTCGCCGCCGGGCCAGCCGTGGGCGCAGTGCTCGCCGGTGAACATCGCGCAATCGTCGCACGCGTAGCGGAGAACGAAGCGCTCGGCCTCCACGATCAGCTGCAGCGTGACGCGCGTCTTCATGCGAAGAGGTGGGCGATGGCGGGGACCCGGGGCAGCTCGGCGATCGAGTCGATTGTGGCGTCGGCGCCGAGGTCCTGCAGCGTCGTGCGCACGCCGATCGCGAGGCAGCCTGCCGCGCGCGCGGCCTCGATGCCCGCGAGCGAGTCCTCGACGACGGCGCACTTGCGCGGGTGGACCCCGAGCTTCGCCGCCGCGTGGAGGAACAGGTCGGGCGCCGGCTTGCCGCGGGTGACCTCGGCGGTCGTGCACACCACGTCGGCGCCGATGCCGGTGCGCTCGAGCGAGAAGGCGACCTTTCGGGGGCTGCCCGAGGTCGCGATCGCCATCGGCGCGCGCAGGCGCGCGAGGACCTCTTGGGCGCCGGGGAACGCGCGGAGCCCCTGCTCCGCCTTCGCGAAGTAGAGATCCTCCTTCTCGCGCGCGAACGACTCGGGGAGCTCGTGGCCGAGCGCCCGGTAATGCTCGTAGACGGCGGAGATCGGGCGTCCGAGGAACAGCCGTCGCACCTCGGCCTCGGTCGTCGGGATGCCGCGCGCGGTGAGCAGCTCGGCGGTCGCGCTGCAGGAGTGAAATTCGCTGTCGACCAGGACGCCATCGAGGTCGAACAGGATCGCCTCGATCATTTCCGTTCCAGCGTGGCGATCGATTCGACGTGGCTCGTGTCGGGGAAGAGGTCGACCGCGTCGAGCGAGACGAGCTGATAGCGCGTCATGGCGCGCAGATCGCGGGCGAGCGTGGAGGGCTCGCACGAGACATAGACCACGCGCTTCAGCTTGCGCTCGTTGAGCTTCTCGACGGCGCCCCGGGCGCCCGCGCGGGGCGGGTCGAGGACCACGACGTCGACGTCGCGAGGGATCGTGTACGCGTCGGCGTCGGCCGTGACGAGCTTGACGTTGGGGACGCCGCGGAGGTTCTCGCGCGCGGCATTGGACGAGGGCGCGTCGAGCTCGACCGCGGTGACGTGCGCCGCCTCGCGCGCCAGCGCCGCGGTGAAGTTGCCGCTGCCGGCGAACAGCTCGAGCACGCGCACGCCCTGCACGCGTGCGCGCTCGAGCACCAGCTCGACGAGCACGCGATCGCCGACCTCGCTCGCCTGGGCGAAGCCGCCGGGGGGCGCATAGAGGCCCATCGACACCGGACGCGGATCGCCGATCCGGGCGGGCATCGGCACGTCGCGCATGGCGAGCTGCACGCCGGCGAGGCGGCCGCTCTGCACCCGGCGCTCGGCCTCGCCGTACGCGGACGGCGGGAGCTCGCCGCGCCAGTCGATGGCGATCACGGGCTTGCGATCGGCGCCGAGGGCGAGCGATGCGTCGCCGTCGCCGCGCGCCGTGGCGCAGATGGCGCGCACGTCCTCGAGCGCCGGGAGCAGCGCGGGATCGAGCGCGCCGCACGCTTCGAGATCGACGATGGTGTTCGTCCCCGTGCCGTGGAAGCCGACCAGCACGCGGCCGGTCATCGGCTTGACGTGCACGCGCGCGCGGGTGCGGCCGTGCGCGGGCGACGCGTCGTGCCACGCGATCGGGACCTCGCCGAGGGCTTCGCGGAGGATCGCGAGCCGCACGTCGCGCTGCGCGTCGCGCGAGAGGTGCATGAGATCGCAGCCGCCGCAGCGATCGAACAGCTTGCACGGCGGCTCGACCCGCGTGGGCGCCGGCTCGAGGACCTTGAGCAAGCGCCCGCGCGCGGGCTTCTTCGAGCGATCGACCTCGATCGCGACGCGCTCGCCCGGCGCGACGCGCGGCACGAACACGACCTCGCCGTCGGCGCGCACGATCCCCGCGCCGCCCGCCACGAGCTTCTCGACGACCCCTTCGATGCGCGTTTGCTTCACGGGAAGGGCTGCGCCGGACCGCCGCGCTGGTAGAAGAATTTGAAGTCTCCGGTGAGGGTGCCGGTGCTCTTCGGGGCTTCGCCGGCCACGTGGCGCGGGTCCTCGAGCTGCACGTCGAAGCTGCCCTCGATGCGCTTGGCGTTGGTGTCGGGCGACGACGGATCGCCCCGGAGGATGCTCTTGAACGTGATCGTGCCGCCGATCGCGTGGAGCACGACAGCCGACGGGTCGCTCGGGTTGAGGATGCCGCTGCCGCAGGTGCCGCGGAGGCTGAGCGTGATGCGCACGGGCTCGGGCGTGGTGCTCGGGGCCGCGCCCGGCGGACGGTGGAGCTTGAGGGGGATCGGGACGCCGTCCTGAACGCGGTTGGTGTCGTCGATGATGATCGCGAGGCTGTCGTTGTATTCCTGGAGGTCGCCGCCGCGCTGGATGCGGATCATCAGCTGCGTTCGGGCGGCGATCGCGCCGAAGAAGTCCGGCCCCATGTCGTAGGAGGCGAGGTCCTTGTCCTGGCAGCCCTCGACCTTGAGGTTCCCGCGGACGTTGCCCACGCCCTGACCGACCTCGCACGAGAGCGAGGCCGCGGCCGTGAGGACGGCCAACGGGACAAGCCAACGCATCGAGTTATCCTACCGTGTTTGACAACCGGGCGCCGCCGACTAGCCTTCCGCGCCCCACATCATTTCCCTGGCCCGGTTCAGCACTCGGCCTGCGGAGGACCCCTATGCCGCTTCATCAGGATCGTAAGCAGAATCTCATCCAGCAGTTCCGCACCCACGAGGGCGACACCGGTTCGCCCGAGGTGCAGGTCGCGCTCCTCACCGAGCGGATCACCTACCTGACCGAGCACTTCCGCACCCACGCGAAGGACCACCACTCGCGTCGCGGTCTGCTCAAGATGGTCAGCCAGCGCCGCGGTCTGCTCGACTACCTCAAGCGCAAGAACCTCGACCGCTACCGCAAGATCGTCTCGGCGCTCAACCTGCGTAAGTAAGAACAGGCCGCGGGCTGGGAGCCGCGACCGTGAGGGAGCGGGTTGTCGTGAACAACCCGCTCCCTCACGGTCGCGG
>JALHOE010000255.1 GCA_022843175.1 Deltaproteobacteria bacterium | reverse complement strand
CCACGCCGCGGGATGCTGCGGCTGCGCCGAGGGCTTTGCGGAGACCGACGCCGAGGGCGCGGCCGACACCGAAGCGGACGCGGACACCGAGACCGACGGCGCAACGACGGAGGAGAGCGTGCTCGCCGCGGGCGCGGCGGACTCCGACGCGATCGGCGCGACCGACTCTGCCGGTGCGATCGCCGACGTGGCGGCGGGCGCGGGCGCTGCGGTCGGAGTGGGCTGCGAATTGCGCCAGAGGAGGTATGCGACGCCGAGCGCCGCAGCGATCAGCAGCAGCTCGAGCTTCGACCTCTTCTCGGGCTCCTTGGCGGGCTCCTTGGCGGGCGCGATCTCGGCCGCTTTGGAGAGCGGCATCGGCGCCGCGGTGCGCTCGGCGACCGGGACCTCGGTCGTCTCCTTGCCGGGGAGTTCCTTGCTCGGGAGCTCCCTGCCGGGGAGCTTGCCCGCGGCGACCGTCGGCGCCTCTTCGAACGAGGGCGGCCCGCCGGTGAGCACGCGGAAGTCGGCGGTGTGGAGGTCGATCTCGGAGACGCTGTTGGGCAGCACGCGTCGCGCGGCCGACTCGAGCGCGCGGTTGACCAGCTCCTGCCGCTTGGCGAAGCGGTCGGCGAGGTTCTGCTGCACGAAGTCGGCGACGGCCTCGGCCGACCCGTCGACCCCGAGCGCCTGGATCGCCTCCTCGAGCGCGCGCTCCATGGCGGCGGCCGTGCGGTAGCGGTCCTCGGGGATGCGCGCGAGCGCCTTGTCGAGGATGTCGTCGATCACCGCGGGCGTCGCGCCCTCGATGTACGGACGCTTCTGCAGCGAGACGACGTTCTGGAAGATCTCGAGCTGATTGTCGCCGTCGAACGGCAGCTCGCCGGCGAGCAGCTCGTAGAGGCAGACGCCGATCGCCCAGATGTCGACGCGGCGGTCGACGTCGACGCCCATGGCTTGCTCGCGCGCCATGTACGCGACCTTGCCCTTCACGACGCCGGTGCCGGTCTCCTTCGCCATGCGGTTCTTCGCTTTGGCGATGCCGAAGTCGATCACCTTCACGACGCCGGTGCCGCTGACGAGGATGTTGTGCGGCGAGATGTCGCGATGGACGATGCCGAGCGGCTCTCCTTTTTGGTCGCGGAGCTCGTGCGCGGCGTGGAGGCCGGCGCACGCGTCGGCGAGGATGCGCAGCGCGACGCCGAGCGGGATCGGCACGCCGCGCTTGGCGGCGGCCTTGCGCAGCTTGGCGAGCGACTCGCCGTCGACCCACTCCATCACGATGTAGAGGACGCCGCGCTCCTCGCCGAGGTCGGTGATCTGCGCGACGTTGGGGTGCTGGATGCCGGACGCGATGCGCGCCTCGTCGAGGAACATCTCTTCGAAGCGCGGGTCGTCGCTGTACTCGGTGCGGATGGTCTTGATCGCGACGAGCTTCTCGAACCCACGCTTGCCTAGCAGGCGCGCGAGCCACACCGTCGCCATTCCTCCGGACGCGATCGGTGTCAGCAGCTCGTAGCGGTCGAGGCGCTGTCCCGACGCGAGGATCGAATCGCGCTCCTCCGCGGCCATCCTCCCGAGTGTACTACGGGCTCAAGCGCAGGCGCCGCCCAACGAACTCATCCTCGTCCCAAGCCATCTCGCGCAGCTCACCGCCCATGTAGAGCGCCGTCTGATCGCGATAATGACGCGATGTGGGATCGCCGGAGTTGCCCGGCGGCAACACGGCTCGGCCGTCGTGCGGCGCGCCGGCGAAGGCGATGAGACGGAAGGCGGGTGCGGTGCGCACGGCGAAGCTCCCCCCGCGGAGGTCGTATTCTCCCATGCAGACGGTCGTTCCGTCTCCTCGCGCCGGATAGGGGCCGGGCGATGACACCGCGCGCAAGCCGGGCACGTCGTGGAAGGCGTGGCGGAAGGTGATGGTGTGCAACGCACCCCACCGCCATTGGGCCGGGTCGTCGCCGAGCAGGCGCCGGAGGCGGCCCTCGGCCATCGCGGCGGCGTCGCGCGCGAGGGTCGCCCGGTCTCGGCCCTCGAGGAACCCGTGCTCGTTGGCCAGCACCTCGAGCAGCGGCAGCGAGGGCGCGTTCATGAGCTCGAAGTAGCGCTCGAACGCGAGCTCGCCGAGGTCGTCGAGGAAGATGTGGCGCAACGCCGCCTCGAGGAACATGTAGGTCGCGGCGGCGCCGACGCTCTGCTCGCGCGCCTCGCCGTCCCACGCGCGGACCTCGCGCAGCAGCGCCCGGCCGCGGCGGGGGGGGAGCGCGAGGACGTCGTCGTCGAGCCCGGCGAGGAGGGCGTCGCGGGCGAGCGTCGCCCAGGTGGAGCGCACGTCCCGCTGGATCGCGCGGAGATCGGCCGCGCTCAGGCGGCTGTGCGCCGCGAGCAACGTGCGGATGCGCGCGCGGCGGAACGGCGGCTCGAACAGCGCGCCGAGGAAGTGCTCGCTCGGCGGGCGCGTGTTGGCGGAGACGATGACGCCGTCCCCGGGGTCGAGCTCGAACGGGAGCTCCTCGGGCGGGATCACGCCGCGCCATTCGGCGCGCGGATCGTCTGGCTCGGCGATGTGAATGCCGTTGACCGCGCCGTTGCCCTCGCGGCGCGGGATGCGGCCGGCGTACTGGAAACCGACGCGGCCGTCGCGGTCGGCGAACACGAAGTTGAGCGTGGGGCCGCCGTGGTGACGAGCCGCGGCGCGGAACTCCTCGAGCGTTTGCGCGCGAAGCAGACCGAGCGCCGCGTCGGTGTCGAGCGTTGCCTCGCGCCCCGTCCAACGGAGCGAGAGCGACGTGTCGAGCTCGTGGCCGATCACGTGCGACACGATCGGGCCGCGCGGCGTCTCGATCACGTCCACCGTGCGGTCGAAGCCTCCCTTGACGGCGATCGTCTCGCGGCGCGCGCGGCCCTCGCCGCGCTCGCGATAGAGCTGCGTGTCGTCACCCCAGCCCGCGGTGCAGCCCCACGCCGCGTGCGCGTTCTGCCCGATCGGCAGCGCGGGAAAGCCGGGAATGCCGGCGCCGCGCGCGTTGATCCCCCCGCCCGAGAGCCGGACCTCCCAGAAGATCGCCGGCGCCGAGAGCGGCATGTGCGGATCGCTCGCCAGCATCGCGCGCCCGTCGGCGGAGCGCCGGCTCGAGACTGCGAAGCAGTTGGAGCCGAGGTGGAGGCCGTCTGTTCCGACGACGGTGCGGAGCAGCTCGGTGGTGGCAACGACCGGGAGCAGCGCGCGGAGGCGAGCCGGCTCGACGGCCTGCTCGCACAGCGCGTGCGCGAGCGCGAAGCGATAGTTGAACGAGAGCTGAAACGCGATCCCCTTGCCGATGACGATCGCGTCGGCGGCGGACCACGCGGTGGGCTCGATGTCGAGGAGCAACATCTCGAGCGAGCGACGGCCGCTCGCGAGGTACGCGTTGATGCCCGCGGCGTACGCGTCGAGCCACATGCGCGCCTCGGCGGACGCGATGGCGTAGCTCGCCTCGGCCGCGCCGCGGAAGTCCATCGCCCGCGTGAAGGCGTCGAGATCGACGAACGTGCGACCGGCCATGAGCTTGCTCGTGGCGCGCTCGTCCACCGGGCGATCGCCAAAGGTTCCGGCGAGCTCCCCGCGGAAGGCGCGGCGCATCAGCTCGATTTGGAACAGCCGGTCCTCGGCGCACGACCAGCCCATGCCGAACGCCAAATCGTGGAGGTTGTTGGCGAAGACACCCGGCACGCCGTACCGATCGCGCGCGATGGTCACCGCGCCGTCGAGCCCACGCACGCGCTCGACCGGCGTCTCGGGGCGGGGACGCGCGTCGATCGCGCGGCGCACCAGCGCGCGCACCGCACGAACCGGTCTGCTCGCGACGAACTCGCGCAGCGCGAGGCCCATGCGCTTGGGGACGTCGGAATCGGGGGGCATGACACCGTGCGTTACCGCGTCCGCGCGCGCGGGTCGATCCCCGAGCCAACCACGCTCGTAGTACCGTGCGTGCCGCTCATGCAGACGATTCTCCGTGGGAACGATGCGCCTCGAAGCGACGAGGAGCCGGCCTTCGACCTCGAGAAGTTCCTCGCCATCAGCAAGCAGCTCGACCTCACCGGGATCCCGCTCGAGGACGCGGGCAAGTACCCGCTCCACGAGAGCGAGGTGCGCGTACTCCGCTACATGCAGGACACCGAGCTCTACACGGTGCACTACATGAAGGCGCTCATGGCGACGTGCGCGCTCGCCGACACCGAGGCCCGCGCGTTCCTCGTCAACTGGGGCTACGAGGAGTGCTACCACGGTCGCGCACTCGCGAAGTTCCTCGAGCTGGCCGGTCACGCCCCGTCGGAGCGGTCGGTCGCGCATTTCGCCAAGCCGCGCAAGCCGTGGGAGATCCTGCAGGACCTCGGCTCCCGCTTCCTCTCCTTCCTCAGCGACGACTTCGTCGCGGTGCACACGACCTGGGGCGCGCTCAACGAGCTCACCGCCTGTCACGCCTACGCGAGCCTCGCCGAGCAAACGCAGAACCCGGTGCTCGCCCAGATCGTTCGGCGCATCATCAAGGACGAGCGTCGGCACTTCGCGTTCTACTACCAACAGGCGCGCCGTCGCCTGCATACGCCGCTCGCGCGGCGGATGGTGCGGTTCGCGCTCGAGAAGACGTGGGAGCCGGTCGGCGGCCCGATGAACCCCGAGCACCTCGACTTCGTGGCCGTCTACCTGTTCGGCGAGGGGCAGGGACGCGCCCGAACCCGCGAGGTCGATGAGACCATCGCGCGGTTGCCCGGCATGGAGTGGTTCAACCTGCTCACCAAGTCGACCGCGGCTTCGATCGAGCGGGTGGGGCCGGTCGCGCGGCCCTGATCAGCTGGCGGGCTCGCCGTCGCCGCACAGCCGGTGGACGAGGTAGCTCGCGACGTCCCCGGGGAGCGTGCCCGGTCCGAAGCCGGCGTCGAACCCGAGCTCGAGTGCCAGCTTGTGATCGACCCGCGGTCCGCCGAACAGGCAGATGAACTTCTCGCGCAGCCCGAGCCGCGTGAGGAGGTCGATCAGCGCGCGGCCGTTGTCCTTGTGGCAGTTGCGCTGGGTGATGACCTGGCTGACCAGGATGGCGTCCGCCTGGAGGCTCTGCGCGCGCTCGACGAGCTGCTCGTTCTCGACCTGGGCGCCGAGGTTGTACGCCTCGAAGCTCTTGTACGCCTCGAGGCCCTTCTCCCCGGCGTAGCCCTTCATGTTGAGGATCGCGTCGATGCCGACGGTGTGCGCGTCGCTGCCGGTGCACGCGCCCACCACCACGATCTTACGGCCGAGACGGTTGTGGATGCGGTGGTCGATCTCCTTCATGTCGAGGCGGGGGATCTCGACGTCGGGGACCTCGATCGCGTTGATGTCGATGCTGTGATGGGAGTGCCCGTAGACCACGAAGTAGCTGAACCCCTCAGCGCACTCCTCCACCGTGGTGATCAGCGGATCGCGCAGGCCGTGCAGCTCGGCGAAGCGGCGCGCGGCCTCTTTGGCCTTGGGGCCCTTGGGGACGGCGAGCGTGAAGCTCATCTGCACCATGCCGTCACCCTCGCGATCGCCATAGGCGCGGAGGTGCTTCGGTTCGGTCTTGTGCATGCGATGCCGTTAGTGCCCCCGGCTGCGGCGAGCAACGCACACCGCTCGCGCGGCGTCGGATGCTTGTGCTCTTCGACGTCATCGCCGCGGTTTGGGTCGGCGCCTTTGTCGGCGCGCTGATGAAGGTCGCTTCGCCCCACCCGAACTGGGTGTCGTGGATGGTCTCCGCGCTGGTCGGCGCCCTCGGCGCGGTGTTCGGTCTCTTTGTGGCGCGCTTTGTCGGTGTCGGCCGGGAGGACAACGTTCGTACGTTGCTCGTCGCGGGGGTGCTCGCGATCGTCACGATGTGCGGCTACATCCTCGTCTCGCGCATCGTCGTGCGTCAGCTCGATCGAACGAGCAGGCCGACGATCGCGTTCTGACCTCAGTACGCGCCGTCGAAGGCGCGGAGGTGGCCCATGAGCGAGAGGCCGAAGGTGAGGTCTCCCGGGCGCATCGCGTTGGCGCCACTCCACAGCGAGAGGGTGGTGTCCGGCGTGAGCCAGTAGTCCACGGCCAGCCGCGGCTCGAGGATCACGCCGATCGAGCCCGCGGAGCCCGGCTTCTCGGGCCCGCCCGCGGCCGTGGCCTTGAAGAGGACGAGCTGCACCTGCACCGCCGGCGCGAGCTCGGCCCGGAGCGACACCCGGCCGAGCGGCGCGCGCACCCCGACGAACGGCGCGAAGCGACCGTGGATGAAGTTGATGCCGTCGCGGAGCGCGACGCGGTAGCCGTCGCTCTCGATGGTACGGCTGCTGTTGGCGCCGAGCGCGAGGCCGTAGCCGAACCCGAGATACGCGTAGGGGGAGAGCTGGATGCCGACGCGGAGCTCGCCGCCGTGCGCCCGGAGCGGCCCGGGCGAGAGCTGCGCGCTGTCCGCGGCGATGGTGGTGCCCGAGAACTTCGCGGCGAACGAGGACGAAATCGAGCTGCTCCACACGCCGATGCCGCCGAAGAACGGGATGGAGCGCTCGGTGGCCCACGAGGTGCCGAAGCTGCGGCACTGCGTCTCGCCGACGACCGTGCCCGTCTCGACGCAGTGCTTGGTCGCTCGCGCGCTCGCGCTTCCCGTGACGAGGAGCGCGGCGGCCACGATCGACCACCTCACGACTCGACCGCCCAGCTCGCGCCGGCGCCCGGCACGAAGCACACGCGCCCGGCCGACGGGGCCGAGGGCAGCATCGAGCCGGCGTCGACGCAGACGCGACGGAGCTCGCCGAGGGCGCGCTTGCCGTCGGCCAGGCGGATGCGCTCGCGGCCGACGACGCCCGGCTCGACGTGCAGGGGCTCGAGCTCGCCCCGCGGATCGACCAGATCGAGCGCGCGCGTGCCGCCGGCGCTCAGGCCCTCGATCCGCAGGTTTGCGAGGTCGACGGGGATCTTCTCGTTGCCGTCGTTGCGGAGCCAGACGGTGAGCATCGGCGCTCCGTCTGCCGAGCCCACGAACCGCAGCGCGAAGGCCACCTGCAGCTCGCCGGCGGTGCGGATGGCGCGCGGGTCGACCTCCGCGTCGTCGGTGAGCGGGTCGGGCGTGTTGGCGCGGAGCAGCCCGAAGCAGCTCGTGGTGAAGAGGAGGAGCAGGGACAGGACCCGCATGCTCGCGACCGCTAGCAATGGGCGTGCGCGCAGCGATTCTCGTGAGTCGCGCGCACGGGGCCCGGCACCCTGCCGCACACCGGCCAAATTGTCGCGGTACAGTGGTCCGGTGATCGTTCATCACATCCCGGTGTGCCCGTTCTCGCAGCGGCTCGAGATCCTCCTCGCGCTCAAGGGCAAGCGCGACGCGGTCGAGTTCCGCGTCGTGGACATCACCCGGCCGCGGGAGCCCGAGCACCTCGCGAAGACCGGCGGCTCGACCGCGCTGCCGGTCCTCGAGACCGACGACGGCGTGGTGCTCCGCGAGAGCATGGTTCTCCTCCAGTTCCTCGAGGACAGCTTCCCCGAGCCGGCGATCGCAGAGCGCGAGCCGGTGCGCCGCGCGATCGAGAACATGTTCGCGTCGATGGAGGGCGGCTTCGTCTCCGCCGGCTACCGGCTGGTGATGAACCAGGACCGCGGAAGGCGCGAGGCGCTGCACGCGAAGCTCGACGCGCAATACGCCGCGCTCGACGCGTTCCTCGTGCGCTACGCGCCCGACCGCACCTTCCTCTTCGAGGACTTCGGTTGGGCGGAGGCGGTGTACACCTCGATGTTCCAGCGCTTCTGGTTCCTCGACTACTACGAGGACTACGACATCCCGAACGCGCTCGCCCGGGTGCGCCGCTATCGGGACGCCTGCGTCGCGCACCCCGCCGCGCAGCAGGTGACGCGCGAGGAGATCGTGAAGCTGTACTACGACTACGCCAAGAACGCAGGCAACGGCGCGCTCGTCGAGGGGCGCGCGCGCTCGTCGTTCGTGTTCGAGCCGCACTGGTCGAAGCGACCGTGGCCGCCCCGCGACAAGTACGGCGTGAGCGCCACCGACGCGGAGCTGGGCCTGTCGTGAGCTGCAGCGGCTGCACGCGGCGGGCTGCGATCGCCGTCCTCCTCCTCTCCACCGGTCGCGCGTTCGCGAAGTGCACCGAGAAGGGGATCGACGTCGGCGCGCTCAAGAGCTACCCGGTCGGCACGTTCAGGTTGATCGAGGCCGACGTCGGGCGGCTCATCGTCGCCCGCGACGACAAGGGCCTCTACGCCTACTCCGCGGTCTGCACGCACATGGGCGGCGCTGTCTACCTGGCCGACGACCACGGGACCAGCGTGTGCCCCTCCCATCAGTCGAGCTTCGGCCCGAACGGCGAGGTCCTCCGCGGTCCGGCCACGCGCGCTCTCCCGCATTTCGCCGTCAGGACGTGCGAGGGCAGGGTGCTGGTCGACCCGACCACGGTCGTCGCGGCCGAGGTCCGAACCTGACCAAGCCGGAATGCTCTGCCGTGTCCGAGCGTACTTGGACACGCGAATGAGCCGCCTTCGTCGGATCGCCGCGCGCGGCGCGCAGGTCGTGCTCGGGGTGGCGGTCGGCCTGTGCGCGGCCGAGGGCGTGTTCCGCGCCCGGCACCACGGGGCGTTCCCCCACCTCAACGTCTACGCGCCCGACCCGCGGCTCGGCGTGCGCCTCCGTCCGTACGCCCACCAGCGCGTCGAGTTCGGCGGCAACCCGGTCACCGAGGTCCGGATCAACGGCGCCGGCTTCCGCGGCGGCGAGCTCCCCGCCGTCGCCGAGGCGCTCGTGGTCGGCGACTCGCAGGTCTTCGGCCTCGGGGTCGAGGAGTCGGAGACGTTCGCCGCGCAGCTCGCGACGCGCCTCGGCAAGCCGACGATCAACGCCGGCGTCCCCACCTACGGGCCGCTCGAGTTTCAGGCGTTGCTCGAGGAGCAGCTGCCCGCGCGCAAGCCCCGCACGGTCGTCTACGTCGTGAACATGGCGAACGACCTGTTCGAGGCCAACCGACCGAACGCGCAGCGGCACGTGGTGTGGGACGGGTGGGCGGTGCGGCACGAGACCGCGCCGGCGACCACCACGCAGTTCCCCGGGCGCGCGTGGCTCTTCCGCGAATCGCACCTGGTGTTCTCGCTCCGCCGGTTCCTCCACCGCAACGACGGCGTCGACGCCGACGCGCCGCTCCCCTCCGAGGGCACGTGGCAGGATCTGGTCGTCGCCGCCAACGCCGCGAACGCCGCGAAGTCCAAGGCCGAGGACACCCAGCTGAGCGACTGGGAGTCGAGCGTGCACAAGGCGGTCGACGAGGCGATCGCCGCGCAGAAGAAGCTCCAGGCCACGGGGCAGAAGGCGTTCCCCGATGTGTTCGAGGGCCCCGGCGGCAAGGAGTACCTCGCGAAGAACGGTCACCCCGGCGACATCGTGTCCGAGAAGGTCTACCTCTCCGAGGCGACGTTCGGGCCCCATCGGAGGGTGAAGATCGCGCTCGAGGGCGCGAAGATCCGGCACGACGTCGAGGCCCTGCTGAAGAAGCGCGCCGAGGACGAGATCGAGAAGGCCGAGTCGAAGGCGATCCTCGCCACCTTCGAGGAGCGCGAGAAGCTGCAGAAGAAGATCGCTCTGCTCCGCAAGCTCCCGGCCCAGCTCCTGCGCACGCACTCGCCGCTGTTCCCCGCGCTCGAGAAGGCGAAGCAGCTGTGCGACGCGCACCACGCGCGCCTCGTCGTGGTCATCCTGCCGATGGACGTGCAGGTCTCCGACGCCGAGTGGAACAAGTACGACAGCAAGTACGGAGAGGAGCGCGCCGACCTCGCGCCGACGAAGATCCTCAGCGACGACATCGTGCACGCGGGCGAGGCGCTCGGCGTCACGGTGATCGACACCACCGCGGCGCTCGCGAAGGCCTCGCCGGGCGCGTTCCTCCGCGCGGACCTCCACCTGTCGCCCAAGGGACACGCCGCGGTCGCCGAGGCGATCGCGGGAGGCATCGCGCAGCCGCCGCCGATCGCGGCCGCAGCGACGACCGGTCCGGCGCTCGGCTTCACCAAGGTGTGCGCGTGTCACAAGAAGGCCGGTCACGCGACCTGCGACGGCGTCGCGGCGACGCCCGACCTCGACTGCATTCGCACGTTCGGCGCCGACTGCGCCAAGCTGCTCGCGTGCGTCGCCGGGAAGCTCGAGCCGAAGTGCCTGCCCGGCTGGGCGAACCATGGCCCGCACCATCGCTGCTACCAAGCGTGCGCCGACGGCCATTCGTGCGCGGTCGGCACGTGCAGCAAAGCGAAGGAGGGCCGCCTGTGTCTGTGAGCGCGGCGCTCGTGCGGCTCACGAGCCCGATCGTGCTGCGCGTCCCCGGCAACGCGGCGCGCAAGCTGCACGGCTTCGCGCGCGCCGAGGCGGGCAGCATGCTCGATCTCCGCTACGCGGCTGCCGCGTCGCCCTCTCCGGCGCGCCGCGCGCTCTACCTGCGGCACGCGCTCGACGAGGCGCGCCACGCAGGGCTCTTCGCCCGAGCTGGCGACGACCTGCTCGCTCGCGGCGGGCGGCCTCCCGTCGGTCCGCCGCGCGCCGAGGCCGACGGGCTGTGGGACCGCCTCGGTGAGCTCGGGTTCGTGGCGTTCGTCCACCGCGGCGAGCGCCGCGGGTGCGTGCGGCTGCAGGCGTTCCGCGACTGCTTCGCGAGCGACCCGCGGATCGTCGCGGTGTTCGACGCCGTGCTCGAGGACGAGCGACGCCACGAGGCGTACACCGGCGCGCTGCTCCTCGAGCTCGCCGGCTCGCCGAAGCTCGCGCGCCGCGCGCTCCGCCGCGCCGCCGCGTGGGAGGCGTGGCGCACGTTTCGCCGAGCGGGCCGCGCCCTGGTCGAGCCGCTGTGGGCGATCTTGTCAATCCTGACATTCCTGACATTACTGCCACTCGCGTGGGTCCTTCGCCGGCCGGTTCGCGGATCATGGCGGTGATCCTCGGCGTTTCGGCGGGCTACCACGACGCAGCAGCGGCGCTGCTCGTCGACGGCGAGATCGCGTGCGCGCTGTCCGAAGAGCGTCGCTCGCGGTGCAAGGGCGATCCGGCGGTACCCCTGCGAGCGATCGCCGCGTGCCTGCGGCGCGCGGGCGTGACCGCCGGGGAGCTCGCCGAGGTCGTGTTCTACGAGAACCCGTACGCGAAGCTCGAGCGGGTGATGACCTCGCTGGTCCGCGCGATGCCGGGCTCGCTCCGGCAGGTCCCGCGCGCCCTCGGGGCGCAGCTCGGATCGAAGCTGTGGATCCTCGACACGCTCGCCCAACGGCTCGGCGTGGAGCGCAAGCGCGTCACGTTCGGCGACCATCACCGGAGCCACGCGGCGAGCGCCTTCTTCGCCTCGCCGTTCGAGCGGGCGGCGGTGCTCACGGTCGACGGGGTGGGCGAGGAGGTCACCACCGGCATCTTCCGCGGCGACGGCGCCACGCTCGAGTCGATGGGGACGATCCCGTACCCGCACTCGCTCGGGCTGTTCTACGCGGCGCTCACGGCGTGGCTCGGGTTCGAGGTCAACGACGGCGAGTACAAGGTGATGGGCCTCGCTGCGTTCGGCGCGCCGCGCTTTCGCGCCGAGATCGGGCGGTTGCTCCGCCTCTCGCGCGACGGCTCGTTCGAGCTCGACCTCGACTATTTCGCCTTCGCCACCGACACCGACGTCGGCTTCTCCAAGAAGCTCGAGCAGCTGCTCGGCCCGCGCCGCGCGCCGCATCTGCCGTGGGACCTGACCGGCGAGCGCGATCGCCGGTACGCCGACGTCGCTGCGTCGCTGCAGGAGGCGCTCGAGGAGGCGATGGTCTCGCTCGCGCGGAGGGCGCTCGCGGTCACCGGCTGCGAGGATCTGTGCCTCGCGGGCGGCGTCGCGCTGAACGCGGTGGCCAACGCGCGCGTGCTGCGGGAGTCCGGGTGCCTGCGCCTGTTCGTTCCCCCCGGCGCGGGCGACGCAGGCGCGGCGATGGGCGCGGCGTTCCTCGTGAGCGGCCGTCGGCCGAAGCCGCTCGTGTCGGCGGCGCTCGGCGTCGAGATCGACAACGACGAGGCCCGCACGCTGTGCGACGAGCTCGGTCTCCGCGCGCGCGGTCGACGTCGCCG